>DATKFJ010000534.1:0-6376 GCA_035511435.1 Acetobacteraceae bacterium
TGTCGTGTTGTCGCGGCGGCCGGGAAGGGTGCGTGCGATTCATCGGATAGATCGGCCGCTTGCGGGACGGGAGGCGACGGATCCCGATCTGCGCGCCATTGAGGCTGCGCTGTGGGAGCTGATCCGCGACGATGCCGCCGCCGCCGAACGGGAAATCGAGAACGCGGCGGGCCGTCCGCGCGAATGAGGCCTGGTTCCGTGTTTGCCGCAATAAGCGCTACGCTGTGCCGGGGTCAACCTGGGAGAGCGTCATGAGCGCAACGGCCGAAAAGCAGGCGTATCCTCACCCGCACGTCGACGAGGCGTGGCTTGCGAAACTGTGTGAGGACATCATCGATCCCGCGCTGCCGATCATCGACGCGCACCATCATCTGTGGGATCGCCCCTCCGGCCGTTATCTGCTGGAGGACCTGACCGCCGACATGAACGTGGGGCACAATGTGCGCGCGACGGTGTTCATCCAGTGCGGCTTCGCTTATCGCAAGGACGGGCCGGACGAACTGCGCCCCGTCGGGGAGACGGAATTCATCGCCGCTATAGCCGAGCGCGCCGAAGCCGCCGGCACGCGCGCCTGCGCCGGCATCGTCGGCTACTGCGATTTTCGCCTCGGCGAACCCATCGACGCTGTGCTGGATGCGCATGTTCAGGCCGGCGGCGGACGCTTCAAGGGCATTCGTCAAAGCGCCGGCTGGGATGCGGCGATCATCATGACAACCACATCGCCGGCACCGCAGGGGCTGCTGCTGGATTCCGCATTCCGTCGCGGGCTGTCTCGGCTGGGCAGGTTCGGGCTGTCATATGAATGCTCGCTGTATCATCCGCAATTGCGCGAACTCACGGACCTGGCGCGCGCATTTCCCGATCTGCCGATCCTGGCCAATCACTGTGGTGGTCCGATCCGGATTGGGCCGTATCGCGAGCGGCCGGAAGAGGTATTCGCTACGTGGCGTCGCGATCTGCGGGAACTGGCGAAGTGCCCCAACGTGTACCTGAAGCTTGGCGGCCAGGCGATGACGATCCGCGGCCTGACGTTCCACGAAGAACCGCTGCCGCCATCGTCCGGCGAACTGGCAACGGCCTGGCGCCCGCATATGGAAACATGCATCGAGGCGTTCGGCGCGGATCGCTGCATGTTCGAGAGCAACTTCCCGGTCGACAAGGGGATGTGCAGCTATCCCGTCGTGTGGAATGCGTTCAAGCGCCTGGCGGCCGGATATTCCGATGCGGACAAGGCGGCGCTGTTTCATGGCGCCGCGGCTCGATTCTACCGGTTGGGCAGCGTCGTCTGATGATGCGTCGTATTGATGGCAGTGTGCCGTTTCGCGGTGGTGGCTTTGCGCCGCTCAACCTGCCGCTGGCGGGTGTTGCGACGTTGGTGGGGCTCGTTGTGCTGTGGCAGGCTGCGGATTGGCTTGGCATGATCTCCACATTGTTCCTGCCCGCACCAGCCAACATCGGGGTTGCGCTATACGATCTGACGATCAGCGGTGAATTGTGGAAGCAACTCAGTGCGTCGCTGGAGAGGTTGGCCGTTGGCTGGATCATCGGAACCGTGTTCGGCATCGGGGTTGGGCTTGCGGTGGGGCTGTCGTCGTGGTGGCGCTCGCCTGGCATGGCGGTCGTCTCCGCATTGTTCCCGATCCCGAAGATCGCACTGGTGCCGCTGTTCATCATCTGGTTTGGCATTGGCGAAAGCTCGAAGATCATCACGCTGGCGTTCGGTGTGTTCTTCCCGACAGTGATCACCACCGCCGGCGGTGTCGACAATGTCCCGCGTTCCCTGATCCGCATGGCGCAGAGCTTCGGCTTGAGCCATGCCGCTATTGTGCGAAAGATCGTGCTGCCGGCAGCGCTTCCGGCGATCCTCAGCGGTTTTCGTGTCACCGCATCGATCGCTATCGTGCTGCTGGTTGCGGCAGAAATGATCGGCGCGGATCGAGGCATCGGCGCCTTCGTGCTGTCGGCCGGCAATCTTTATGACACTGATAATTTGCTGGCGGGCATTGTCGTGCTGTCATTGCTGGGCTTGGCGGTGGCATGGGTCATCGGCCTGTTGGAACGCATGCTGCTGGCGTGGCGATAGTCGACGCGGCTACCCTTGGCGTGCGCTCACATGCTTGGCAGGATACTGCGAGGCCATCACTCCAATCAAAGGAGCCGCCGGTGCCGATCAATATGACAGAACGGGGAACGATCATCGCGCCGACCCGGCGCAGCATGCTGGCCGCGGCGGGAGCTGCCGCCGCATTGCCGGGACTTGGCGGGCGGGCGCGCGCGGCGGGGGAGCCGATCCAGATCGGGTGGGTCGGACCGCTGTCGCCGCCCGGGGGCTACGCCGAAGGCACCAACATGAAGAACGCCGCGGAGATCGCCGCGACGGAAATCAACGCACAAGGCGGATTGCTCGGCCGGCAGGTCGAGATCAACTATGCCGACACGCGCGGCATGCCGGCGGAGGGCCGCACGGCTGCGGAACGACTGATCCAGCAGAACAAGGTGGTCGCGGTATTCGGCGAGTTCCACAGCCCTGTCGCGTTGGCGGAACTGGAAGTCTACCACAAATATGGTATCCCGTTCATGGCGTGCGACGTGTGGTCCGATCAGATCACCGCGAAGGGCTACCCGGAGGTGTTCCGCAACGCGCCCGCAGTGTCGCTGATCGACGTGACCATCGGTCAGTGGATCGCTGCCGCCGGTTTCAAGAACGTGGCGATCATCGCCGAGAAGGATGATGTCGGGTTGTCCGCGCGCACGCTGGTTGCGCAGGAACTGACCAAGGCGAACATCAAGTTCACCGCGGTGGATGCCGACCCGAACCTGACCGATTTCACCGCACAGATTCTGCGGTTCAAGAGCGAATCGCCGGCCTACGACTTCTTTCTGAGTATCTACGCCGAGGCGGGGGCATATCCGATGATCCGCCAGGCGCATGACCTTGGGTTTGCGCCGACCGCCAATTGCGGGATCTACAATTCGGGTGGCGAAGCGGTCGATCCGACGTTCTGGGAGAATGTCGGCGAGGCCGGCAAGTATCTGGTCACCGAGAATGTCGGCCTGCCAAAGGCTGCCTGGAACGATAAGACCAAGGCGTTCGTCGCGGCGTATCGAGCGAAGAAGAACGCTGATCCGTCTGGCGCTGTGATGGAAAGCTATGACGGTGCGTGGTTGCTGTTCGATGCGATCAAGACCGCGGGCAGCACCGATCCGAAAGCGATCATCCATGCACTGGAGAACACGCAGTATGTCGGAGTGCGCGGAAAGTACTCCTTCTCCACGAGCAAAGACCCGGCTTGGCACTATCACCAGTTCCTGGAAGCGCCGCTGAGCCTCCTGCAATACGCCGAGGTCAAGCAGGGGCAGGCTGACGCGCCGATCGTCTGGCCGCGCCGATATGCGACGGTGCCCTACACGTACAAGAAGCCGGGGAGCTGAGGATGCATTGCCATCCCCAAGGACAACGATGATCGCAGTGACGACGACGTTCGCAGTGACGACGATGATCACTGGGACGACGACGTTCGCAAGGATGACGACGACAACTGGCCAGACACGATCATCGGATGACTGACTATCTGCTGATCCAGGCGCTCAACGGGCTGGTCATCGGCGTCATCTATGCGGTCATCGCGGCGGGGCTGACGGTGATCTTCTCAATCCTCAAGATCGTCAACTTCGCCCATGGTGAAGTCTATATGATGGGCGGCTACTTCGCATATTTCGCGATCTCGCTCGTCGGCATCCCGCCGTTACCCGCAGTGCTGGTCGCGATGATGCTATCGTTCGCCATGTCGGTGCTGATAGAACGCACGTTGCTGAAACCGCTCTACAGCCCGACCACCGAACGCAAGGGTGATTATGGCATTCTGATCACGTTCGGCATCTCGATCTTTCTGCGTGCCCTGGCGTTGATCATCTACGGTCCGTATCCGCTGCGCCCGCCGTCGTTCTGGCCTGGCGTCCTGGTGGTGGGCGGCCTGATCATGACCTGGGACCGCGTGTTCGCCGGCGGCGCCGGTGTCGCGATGCTGATCGCGTTGGTACTGTTCATGAACCACACGCCCTGGGGCGAGGCACTCAACGCGGTCAGCCAGTCGCGTGAGTCCGCGGCGATCGTCGGCATCAACGACCAGCGCTTCTACATGCTGGCGTTCGGTCTCGGCGGGGCACTTGCGGGCGGTGCGGGCGCGCTGGTGGGACCGATCTACTCACTGTCGCCATCGATGGGATTGCTGCCCGACACACAGGCTTTCGCCATCGTCATACTCGGCGGCATGGGCTCGGTCGCTGGATCGATCATCGCGGGGCTGATGATCGGTGTTTCGGAATCCATGTTCGTGGCACTCTTCCCCGACCCCAGTCGCAGCCTTACGTATGCCCAGGCATTCAGCCTGCTGATCCTGATGTTGGTGTTGCTGATTCGGCCGACCGGCCTGCTTGGCCGCGCGCATGTCGCAATGGACTAACTGGTGCGTACACTCGCTTTCGGCGCCGTCGTGGTGTTCGGTGCGTTCGCGCTGGCGTTTCCGTTCCTGGTGAACGGCTACTGGCTGTCGGTCGGCGTGCTGGCGATGTTCTACGCAATCGTCGCCGCGAGCTGGGCGCTGCTTGCCGGGTACGCGGGACAGTTCTCTTTCGGCCACATGGCGTTCGTATCCCTCGGCGCCTATACCTCTGGCCTGCTGGTGAAGTGGTTCGACATTCCGATACCGCTTGGCATGTTGGCGGGTGTGTTGATGTGCGGCGTCGTCGGTAGCGGAATCGGCTTCGTGTGTCTGCGCATGCGCGGCCCCTACCTTGCGTTGTTCACCGTCGCGTTTTCCGAAGTGCTACGGATTGTCATCGTATCGGAGAACGAGGTCACCGGCGGCTCCGGTGGGCTGGAAGTGACTCCACTGTTCCACGCGCGTACCGACACGCCGTACTATTACCTTGGATTGGCACTCCTGCTCGGGTCGCTGGCGATCATGCAGTTCCTGGTGACGTCGCGCTGGGGACTGTTCTTCCGGTCGATCCGCGAGAACGAAGATGCCGCGGCGGCGTCTGGCGTAAAGGTGGTGCGTTTCCGCATCCTGGCGTTCGCCATCACGTCGAGCTTCGCCGGACTCGCCGGTGGTTTCTACGGTCACTACATCGGGATTCTGACGCCGGATATCGGCTCGGTCGATCAAATGGGTTTGGTGGTTGCCATGGCAGTGATCGGCGGCACCGAAAGCATCGTTGCGGCGATGATCGGTGCGTTGGGATTGGAATTCCTGGTAGAGGCGCTGCGCAGCTACGGCCAATGGCGGCTGGTGTTGTTCGGTGCATTGCTGCTGCTGACGATACGGTTTGCGCGCAATGGATTACTGGCGTTGGCATGGCAGCAGGTGATGCGGCTTGGGTCGCGCCGGCGGACGCGATCCATCGGGCAGGAGGCTGGGTAGCATGCGCTCGGTTCCGGCATCCGTGCGACATCACGCAAACTCCGCGTTGAATTCTCGCCAGCCGATCGGTCAGCACTGACCATGCCGGGATCCCCACCACTGATTGAAGCGCGCGATCTAACCAAACGGTTCGGCGGCATTGTCGCTGTCAGCGGTCTGAACTTCGCGGTCCAGCAAGGCGAGCTTATTGGGCTGATCGGCCCGAATGGCTCCGGCAAAACCACCACGATCAACCTGCTGACCGGCCATGTGACCCCGGCCAGCGGCCACATCACTCTGCGGGGCCGCAGCGCGCGTGGCCTCGCTCCCAGCGAATTCGCCACGCTGCGCGTCGGCCGCACTTTCCAGATCACGCAGTTGTTCAGCCGAATGACCGTACTGGAGAACATGCTCGTCCCTGGCCTCGCGCGGCCGCATTCGCACAAGCCAGCGGCAACCGCGACAGCACGCCGGCACCTCGAATTCCTCGGACTGGCCGCGTTGGAAAAACTCCAGGCGAAGAACCTGTCGGGGGGCCAACAGAAGCTGCTGGAACTCGGACGTGCCTTGATGCTGGACCCCGAGATACTGTTCCTCGACGAACCGTTTGCCGGAGTGAACCCGTTCCTGCGCGATGAGATCATCGTGCTGGTGCGCAAGCTGCATGCCGATGGCCGCACGTTCGTCATCGTCGACCACGACATCGAAGCATTGCAGCGTCTGGTGCATCGCATGGTGGTGATGTCGCGCGGCGAAAAGATCGCTGATGGCACGGTAGCCGAGGTGCGCGTGAACCACGAAGTGCTGCGGGCCTACGCCGGTGTCTGACACTGCACCCGTGCTGACCGCGCGCGATCTGGTGGCGAGCTATCTGCCGGGGATCAACATCCTGAACGGCATGTCGGTCGATGTGATGCGTGGCCAGGTGCGCTGCGTGCTTGGACCGAACGGCACCGGCAAATCGACACTGCTGA
>DATKFJ010000535.1:0-2059 GCA_035511435.1 Acetobacteraceae bacterium
TTCTTCCGCCGTGGTGCTGGCGCATCACCGCACCACTGCGGCTTGGGAATCCTTCGTCCGCACCTGTTTTTCCGAGTTTTCCCGAGTTGTCCGCCCTGGCGGTTTCGTGGCGTTCGAAGTGGGAGAGGTGCGCGGGGGGAAGGTTCTGCTGGAACGCCACGTCGCTGCCGCCATCGAGGGCCTGCCGTTCGACCTGCTCGGCGTGATCCTCAACCGGCAGGCGTTCACCAAGACGGCGAACTGTTGGGGCGTCGGCAACAATGCGAGGGGCACCAACAGCAATCGGATCGTGCTGGCGCGCAGGCGAGGGTAGGCGGCCGCAGCGACCCTTCGGCGCCCAAAAGACACGTCCTAGAACGTGATGCCTTTGGCCTGACTCGGTTTTGGGGATTGAACTAACCCGCTGGCGCGGCAAGGGCGTTCGGCGATCGCGGGAGTGCGATGACTTCGGTCTGCCAGGGTTTGAGGGCTGCCCCTTAACCCTGGAACGGGAGATCCCCGATGACCGAGATGAGCCCTCTGCGTCGCCGCATGATCGAGGACATGACGGTCCGCAATCTGTCGCCGGCGACACAGCGATCGTATGTGCATGCCGTCGCGAAGTTCGGCCGTTTCTTCGGGCGCTCGCCGGACAGGCTCGATCTCGAAGACGTGCGTGCATTCCAGGTCCATCTGGTCGCTGGCGGAATCTCGTGGCCGGCGCTGAACCAGACCGTGTGCGCCCTTCGCTTCCTCTATGGCGTCACGCTCAGACAGGCGGATTTGCCGGAGCGCATTCCGTATGCGCGAGAGCCGCAGAAGCTGCCGGTGGTGCTCGGCGCCGACGAGGTCGTGCGCTTCCTGGAGGCGGTGTCGAGCCTGAAGTCTCGGGCCGCGCTGACCACGGCGTATGCGGCCGGGCTGCGTGCCGCCGAAGCGGCGAGCCTGAAGGTCGGCGATATCGACAGCAGCCGCATGGTCGTCCGGATCGAGCAAGGCAAGGGCGGCCGTGATCGGTACGTCATGCTGTCGCCGCAACTACTCGGCATCCTGCGATCGTATTGGCGCCTGGCACGGCCGACGCACTGGTTGTTTCCTGGCCGCGATCCCGCGCATCCGATCCACCCCGTCGTGCTGCATGCCGCCTGCCGCTCGGCCTGCGCCGCGTCGGGGATCGGCAAGAAGGTCACCGTGCACACGCTGCGGCACAGCTTCGCCACCCACCTGCTGGAGGGCGGCACCGACATCCGCATCATCCAGGCGCTGCTCGGCCATCGCAACGTGAACACCACGGCGCGCTACGCGCAGGTCGCCACCAGCACCATCCGCGGCACACCGAGCCCGCTCGACCGGCTGCGCCTTGAGGTCACGCCGCCGCTCTGAGTGGCGGCGACGCGGCCCGCGCTGGAGGTGGCGGACATCTTCCGCCACCATGGCGAGGCATTCCGGCGGACCCACGACGCGCATCTCGGCCGGGTCGAGCGGCGCGTCATGGCAGCGATCGAGGCGTGCCGGACACCGGCGCTGGGCGGCCATGTCGAACAGTGCGGCGACTGCGGACTGGTCCGCTGCGCCTACAACTCCTGCCGCAACCGGCACTGTCCGAAGTGCCAGGGCCTGGCGCGCGCGGAATGGCTCGAAGCGCGCCAAGCCGAGTTGCTGCCGGTGCCGTACTTCCACGTCGTCTTCACCCTGCCGACGCCGGCGGCGGAGATTGCCTTCCAGAACAAGCGCGTCGTTTACGACATCCTCTTTCGAGCCGCCGCGGACGCGCTGCGCGCCGTCGCCGCCGATCCGCGCCATCTCGGCGCCGAGATCGGCGCGGTCGCCGTGCTGCACACCTGGGGCCAGACCATGCAGCACCATCCGCATCTGCACTGCATCGTCCCGGCCGGCGGCCTTGCGCCCGACGCGACGCGGTGGGTGGCGTGCCGGCCGGGCTTCTTCCTGCCGGTGCGGCTGTTGTCGCTGTGGTTCCGCGAGCGGTTCCTGGCACGGCTGCGGGCGGCATTCGCCGCCGGCAATCTGCACTTCTCCGGCCCGTTGACGGCGCTCGCCGAACCGGAGGCCTTCGCCGCCC
>DATKFJ010000536.1:0-4446 GCA_035511435.1 Acetobacteraceae bacterium
GACATGGCGATGGTTGCCGAACCGCTCGATCAGCGCGGCTTCCAGACGCGCACCCATGACGCGGACGTTCTCCAGCAGATGGTCCTCGCGAATGATGCGCTGCACTTCCAGCGCGGCGGCGCAGGCGACCGGGTGCGCCTGGTAGGTGTGGCCGTGCATGAAACCACCCGAGCCGGCATTGATCGCGCTGACGATCCTGCCGCCGATCAGCACGCCACCGATCGGCTGATAACCGCTGCCGAGACCCTTCGCCACCACTTGCAAATCAGGCGCGATGCCTTCCTGCTCCCAGGCATGCATCGTGCCGGTGCGGCCCATGCCGCACATCACCTCGTCCAGGATCAGCAGCGCACCGTGACGGTCGCAGATCTCGCGCACACGTTTGAAGTAACCAGGCAGTGCGGCGACGCAGCCGGTGGTGGCGCCGACCACCGGTTCGGCGATGAATGCGATGACGGTATCAGGGCCGAGACGTTGGAATTCGGCTTCCAGTTCGTCGGCCAGGCGGTCGATGTACTGATGGTCGGTCTCGTCGTCGCGTTTGAAACGGTACGCGAAGCACGGTGACACCAGGCTGAACGCCGGAGCCAGGATCGGCTCGTACAGCGCGCGCCGCATCATGTTGCCGCCGGCGCCAAGCGCGCCGAGAGTGTTGCCGTGATAACCCTGCCGGCGCGCGATGAAATGCACGCGCTGTGGCTGGCCGATCTCCACAAAGTACTGCCGGGCCAGTTTCAGCGACGCCTCGGTGCCTTCGGAACCGGACGAGCAGAAGTAGGCATGCGTCAGTCCGCCCGGCTCACCATCCAGCACGATGTGCGCGAGGTCTTCCGCCGGCTGGCTGCTGAACGTGCCGGTGTGGGCGTATGCCATGGTCGCGGCCTGCCTGCCGATCGCGGCGGCGATGCGCTGGTTGCCATGGCCAAGACAGGCGACGGCGGCGCCACCCGATCCGTCGATGATGCGGGTGCCATCGGCAAGGTGCAGATAGATACCCTCGCCGCCGACGGCGACGGGTGGCGCACCGCCGGCGCGGTGCAGGACGCGACTGGTCATGGCAGTTGTCGAGTTCAATTGTCGGGTTCCCGGTTGCAGGTTCGCTTCATGTCACCACCGCCGTGAAATGTCACGACCTGGCGCAGCGACGGTTTAGACTGGTTTGCCCTCGCTGCTCTGCCAGGCATCGCGCAACAATGCATTGCTTGGCCGGTTCGGGTCCCGGACCTTATGCGCCGTCTCGGCCCCCGCCACCGGCAGGCCCTGCGGATCGAGCCGCCCGATCTGCACCAGCACCGATGCCTGGTCCCAATAGATGTGTTCGTGCGCGACCTTGCCATCCTGGAACTGCACGATCGCCACCAGCGGCACCTCGACCCTGCGGCCGGTCGGAGCGATGCCCGGCAGCATCCAATCGATCGCGGCGGTGTGGGTGAAGCAGAAGATCACTTCATCGACAATGCGATCGGTACCGACGGTGCGACTGACCGGGATCATCGTGGTATCGGACGGGTTCTCGCCGATGAAGTGATACTTGTAGAAGCGCTTGAGCTGATCGTGTCCAACGCCACCCGCCATGGTCGGGATGTGGTTGACGTACGGTGCAGCCACCATCGTCGCCATGGTGGCATCGACGTCGCGCGTCTCGAACTCGTGGCGGCAATGCGCCTCCCACAGCGCCTCCAGGTCATGACCGGACATTCAGGCCGCCGCCTTCCTGACCGGCATCAGATGCGCCAGGCGCGGCGCGACTTCTTCTGCCAACAGACGCAGCGAGTTGTGCCACGCCTCCAATTGCTCGACGTAATCGAAGCCGAACACCAGCAGGCAGCCGAAGCCACCCGCATCGTGGTAGATGCGCTCCAGCTTCTCCGCCACCGTGGCGGGCGATCCCACGACCCAGTTGTGCTTCGCGCAATACGCCGGCGTCACGTCGGAATCCGCCACGTCCGGATCGTGCTTGAAGAACTCCAGGAAACCGAAATTCCCCATCAGCGGCAGGAAGTATTCGCGCATCATGCGCCCCATCATGCCATCGACCGATAGCCGCCAGGCCTCCGCATCCGTGTCGGCCACAAACACCTCGCGCACCAGTCGCCAGTCGGCACGGTTCGGTGTGCGGCCAGTGCGCGCGGCACCAATCTCCACCGCTTCCCAATGGCTCGCCACATAGCTCGGATTGAGGTTCAAGCTCAGCGGCAGGAAGCCGCGCTCACCGGCAAGCATCAGCGTATCGGACCGCTTCGACACGCCAGCCACACCGATCGGCGGATGCGGTTTCTGCAACGGATAGATGTGCGGCCGGAGGAAGCCCAATTGTTCCGGCGGCTTCGCCACCTTCCAGAACTTGCCGTCGTATTCGAATTCCTTCTCGTCGCTCCACATGCGCAGGATGATTTCGAGCGACTCCCGCGTCATCTCGCGGTGCACACCGGAATTGCCATCGACCCGGAACATCGCCCAATCGCTGGCCAGCCCGGATGCCGCGACGCCGAAATTCAGCCGGCCCTCGGACAGGTGATCCAGCATTGCCACGCGGTTGGCGAGTTCGACCGGGTGGTGATACGGCAACAGGAACCCGCCCGGTCCGATACGGATGCGCCTGGTCTGGAGCAGCGCCTGCGCGATCAGCAGGTCGGGCGCCGGATGCGGCTCCCACGGCGCGGTATGGTGCTCGCCGATCCACGCTTCGGTGTAGCCCAGTTCGTCCAACCATCGCAGGGTTTGCAGGTCCCAGTCGTGGCCGGCCTTGAGGCCCCGTTCGGGCGGATGGGAGGGCATGGAGAAATAACCGAATTCCATGGCTGGTGTCCTTGGCTGGGTCCCCGCGCAGGCTACACCGATCGGAGTTGCCGACGCCATCGGCGGGCGGCGCAACCGTATTGGTGCCATAACGCAGCGCGGACGCAACCCATGGGCGTCACGCTGTCGAGCAGAATCCGCCAGGATGATTCACGAAAGATCGCGATGATCCGCGTGGTCGATGCGTCCGCGATCGCTGCCCTGCTGTTCGCTGCCCTGCTGTTCAATGAAGTCGCTGCGCGCTGGGTGCGAGATGAAACATCGGATTGCCGCCGCGCTGTTTGATTTTGAACCCGGCAATCCGCGCTGGGGGAAGATGTGGCGGTCGCCCAAGAGCGGCTCGCAGCCTTGGCCTGCATGCGCAGGCACCAAGCGAGGCACGTCACACCACGCCGCGTTCGCGCAACTGATCGATCTCGGCGGTAGAAAGCCCCAGTTCGCCCAGCACTTCGGCATTGTGCTCGCCCAGTTCCGGCGCGGGCGCACGCACCGGCAGCGGTGCGCCATCGATGTGCAGCACCGACCCAAGCATCGACACAGCGCCACGACCGGGATGCTCGACCGTCACCACGGCCTTCTGGTCGATCGCCTGCGGGTCGGCAAACACCTGCTCCAGATTCATCACTTGCGAGCACGGCACGCCGGCTTCGTTCAACACGCGGATCCAGTGTTCGCTGGTCTGCCGCATCGTGCGCTGTTCGATCTCAGCATTGATCGCCGGGCGCCGTTCGGCACGCATCGTGTTGGTGGCAAACTCCGGACGCTCGCGAAGCACCTCGGCGTCCAGCGCACGCAGCAGTCGCTGATACATCGCCTCGCCGGCCGGTGCGATCGCGATCTGGCCATCGGCAGTGCGGAACAAGCCATACGGTGAGCCGATCGGATGATCGTTACCGGTGCGCGTCGGCTGCCGACCGGTCGCCAGGTAATCGGTCGCCATAAAACCGAGGAAGCTGGTCAGCCCGCCGGTCAGGCTGACCGATGCGGAGCCTCTCTCGCCAGTGCGTCCCTCACGCAGCAACCCGGCGACGATGCCGAGTGCGGCATACAGACCGGCGATCAGATCGCTCACCGGCGGACCGGAACGCATCGGCGGTTGATCGGCGGTGCCGTTGACACTCATGAAGCCGCTCATCGCCTGCGCGATGAAATCGAAACTCGGACGGTCGCGATAGGGACCGGTGGTGCCGAATCCGGTGATGCTGCCGCGCACCAGCCGCGGATTGAGTTCGCGCAGCCGCGTGTCGGTGAAGCCCATCGCGCCTAGCACGCCCGGCCGATAGTTGTCGATCAGGACATCGCCTTTCGCGATCAGCCGCGCCAGGATGTCGCGTCCCTCATTGCTGCGCAGGTTCAGGGTGATGGATCGCTTATTGCGGTTGTAGTTGGCGAAATACCAGGACAGACCGTCCCTTCCTGCGCCCTGGTGCCGCACGGTGTCGCCTTCGCCCGGCGTTTCGACCTTGATGACATCGGCGCCCAGATCGGCGAGCAGCATAGTACAGAACGGGCCGGACAGCACGCGGGTGAGATCGACCACGCGAATGCCGGCGAGCGGCAGGACCGTGTTCATCGAAACCCCGCGCGGTGCGCGCTATGCCGTTGCGCGGTGAGGCTATCGCACACGCGGCATGCGTCCTCATCCAC
>DATKFJ010000537.1:0-3453 GCA_035511435.1 Acetobacteraceae bacterium
CTCGACCCATCCTGCTTCGATTTCCCGGCTGCGAACCTTGGAACTGCAGGATGCGTGGAGCGCCAGCGAAACCCATCACCGCATATGTGGATGCGCAAGGTGAGGGGAGGGGGCCGCCTCAGCCTCCCAGGAATTTCTCCGTCCACGTTTTGTAGTCGCCGGCACGCGTGACGCGCTGCATTGTCTCGGCCGATGCCACGCCGTGCAGATCGCTGGGCTTGGTGCCCTCGCGCAGTGCCTTCAGCGTGTTGTATACGGCCTGCACAGCAGCCGAAAACGGCTGATGTCCTTGCAGCGCAATCCGCACGCGGCGACTGGATAGGTAGTCGTTGTCCTGCAGCTCTCGGCCGCCGCCTCCCATCATCAGCGGCACTTTCACCGCGCTGGAGATTGCGTCGAGCTGTTCGCGCGTCATGCCGCCGGCGAAGAACAACGCATCCACTCCAGCTTCGACGTACGCCTTGGCGCGGCGGATCACATCCTCGGTCCCGGTCATGGACGCTGCGCTGGTGCGCCCGACGATGACGAACGACGGGTCCTCGCGCGCGGCAATCGCGGCGCGCATCTTGCCGACGCCTTCTTCCAACGAGATCAGACTGGGCTTCTTCTCGCCATAGGTCTTCGGCAACAGCGTGTCCTCGATGCACATCGCCGCCACGCCGGCGGTTTCCAGCTCCTGCACCGTGCGCATCACGTTCAGCGCATTGCCGTAGCCGTGGTCGGCATCGACCAGCAGTGGCAGCTTGCCGGCACGATTGATCCGGTAGGCCTGTGCGGCGAACTCGGTCAGCGTCAGCACGATCAGGTCCGGCGCGCCGAGTACCGTGAACGATGCGATCGAGCCGGCGAACATGCCGACCTCGAACCCCAGTTCCTCGGCGATGCGTGCCGAGATCGGGTCGAATACCGAGCCAGGATGCACGCAGCGATCACCCGCGAGTACGGCACGGAAGCGTTCGCGTCGATTGGTCCAATGCATGTGTGTTTCCTCTTCCTTTGTCATTTACGGAGCACAGCGACGGAGCGGTCCCGGGCCAGTTGTGCATGCTCACTGTGACCGAGATTGCTTCGTCGCTATGCTCCGCGCGCTGACAGATACCAAATCCGCTTATCCTCATCTCAGCACGCCTGCAACCGCGCCACTCATGCAGGTGGCGAGCGTGCCGGACAGGATGGAGCGTAAGCCGAGAGCGACGACTTCATGCCGCCGCTCGGGGACCATGGCGCCCAGCCCGCCGATCATGATGCCCAGGCTGCCGAAATTCGCGAAGCCGCACAATGCATACGTCACGATCAGCCGCGATCGCGGGGAGAAGGTATCAGGCGGGAGAGCGGAAAAACTCAGATAGGCGACGAATTCGTTCAGCACCGTCTTGGTGCCCATCAGCGTGGACGCCGCGCCGGCTTCGTCCCACGGCAGGCCGATCAGCCACATCACCGGACGGAACGGCCACGCGAAGATGCGTTGCAGTGTTATCGCTGCATCGCCCCAATGCGGCAGCTCGCCAAGTGCTGCGTTGATCAGCGCAACGAACGCGACCGCCACCAGCAGCGTGGCAACGATGCTGACCAGCACTGGAACGCCGTCGATGGTGCCTTTCACCAGTGCGTCCATCGTGCTGTGCGGTGGGTCGTCCACGGCCAGGCGCTCGTCGGCTGCCTCCGCGGGACCGAATGGCACCATCAGGGCGGCGATGGCCAGTCCGGCCGGCGTACTGATCATCGAGGCGATCAGGATGTTGCCGAGTGCGTTCGGGATCAGCGGCGCGAGGAACGCTGCGTAGATCACCATCACGGTGCCGGCCACGCCCGCCATGCCGCAGGTCATCAGCGCGAACAATTCGCCGCGCTGCATGCGCGCTAGATAGGGTCGCACCAGCAGCGGTGCCTCGATCATGCCGACGAAGACGTGCACTGCCGCGCCGAGTGCCAGTGCGCCGCCAATGCCCATTGCGCGGCGCAGCAGCCAGGCGAACGCGGCGGTGATCCGTTGCAGGACGCCCCAATAGAACAGCAGCGACGCGAGTGCGCTGATCGTCAGCACCAGCGGCAACGCCTGGAAGGCGAGAATAAAGCTGGCACCTGGATGCGTTTCGACGAATGGCAGAGGTGGGCCGGCGAGATAGCCGAACACAAAGCTGGTGCCGATCTGTGTCGCGTTTTGCAGCGCAGTGGCACCGTCGTTGAGCAGGAATATCGCGGCCCGCACGGGCGCGAAGCCCAGCAGCAACGCGGCGAGCGCCCATTGCAGCAGCACGCCGGCGGCTACCGTGCGCCATGAAATGCGACGGTGGTCCTCGCTCAGCGCCCAGGCAATGGCCAACAGCGCGGCCAGACCAAGCAGGCCGCGCATTGCGCGATCAGGCGCGCTGGTTGAACGGATAGTAGGCGGGGAATTCGCCGACCGATGTCATGTCGACTTCGACCATGCTCGGTCCCGTGTGCGCGATCGATTTGGCGACGGTGGCGCCGAACGTATCGGCACTTTGCACCTTCCAGAACGGAATACCGGCGAGTGCGGCAAGCTGTCCGAGGTCGGGGCCTTGCAGATCGGCGAAGAAGCGGCGGCCTTGCGCGGTTGCATCCTGGATGCGCTTGATCACGCCGTAGCCGCGATCGTTCATCACGATGATGGTCATGTCGAACTTCTCCTGCACCGCGGTCCATAGTTCGCCGACATTGAGGAAGAATCCGCCATCGCCCGTCATCACCACGGTCTTGCGGCCATTTGCCGCGGCGGCTGCGCCCAGGCCGAGTGACAAGCCCTGGCCGATGCCGGCACCAACAGGGAACACACTCTGATGCGGGCTGTAGACTGGGAAGATTCGATTGCCCCAGGTGGTGTTGCTCTGCGTCACGTCGCGTACCCAGATGGCGTCCTTTGGCATCGCGGGGCGCAACTGTTCGGGGAAACTGCTATAGACACCGAGCGTCGCGAGGAAATCCGCCTGCGCGGTCCGCTTCAGTGCGGCAAATTCGTTCCGGTACGCGGGATCGATTTTCAGCCGGCCTTCGATGCGCGGCACTAGTGCTTCCAGCGTCGCCCGCGCATCGCCGCAAACGAAGTACGCATTCGCGTAGGTGCGGCCATTGGCCAGCGGATCAGTGTCGATCTGAACGATGTTTGGTGGCAGTTTTACCGCGAAGTCACCGGTCTCCTGGCCGCGCAGGCGCGTGCCGACAGCGAGCATCATGTCGACAGTCTGGTAGAACTGCTGGATCTTCGGCATGCCGTTGCCGTGCAGGCCGCCGAGGTTCATCGGGTGGTCTTCGGAGACTGTGCCTTTGCCGTTGATGCTGCTGATCGTGGTGAAGCCGAGATCGAGCAGCTTGTGCACGACGCTGCTCGCGCTGCGTGCACCGGAACCAAGCCAGAGCATTGGACGCTTTGCCGCGATGATGCGTGAGGCGAGGTCGTCCAGTTCCGCAGCGGAAGGCGTGCGCGGCGGCGGC
>DATKFJ010000538.1:0-7439 GCA_035511435.1 Acetobacteraceae bacterium
CGCCGCGGTGGTGGCGTCGAACCGTGCTGGCGGCCCCGAACGCGTCATCGACCTGATTGCCAGCCGAGCGCCCGACGGCTTCACGCGGGTTGAAGATATCGCCACCGAAGCGGAACTGAGCGGCATCGTGCGGGGCTACGCGCAACTTGCGGGGTTCAGCGTCAAAGGCTGACGTTTAGCGAGATTTTTTCGATTCGATGGGTGCCAAATCGATGATTCCGCGGTCTGGTTGCACGTCGCCGCGCCCTCTGGCTTAACAGCCGCCTGATCCGGTCCCGGAGGTCCCGCCATGCCCGTGAATCCCGCCGACAGCCCGATCCTCGGCACACTCTACGGCAGCGACGCCATGCGCGCGGTATTCGACGAGCGCGCGTATTTCCAACGCATGCTCGACGTCGAAGCAGCGCTCGCCCGCGTGCAGGCGCAACTCGGCATCATCCCCGCCGACGCCGCCGCTGCCATCACCCGCGCCGCACGCGTCGATAACCTCGTCACCGAGGAACTCGCCGCCAGCGCGCGCAATGTCGGCTATCCCGTGGTCGGCCTGGTCGCTGGACTGTCGCGGGCCGCCGGCGAAGCGGGACGCTGGACGCATTGGGGCGCCACCACGCAGGACATCATGGACACCGCCACCGTCCTGCAGATACGCGACGGACTTGCGCTGATCCGCACCGCCTTGCGCGGCATGGTCACCGCACTGTCGGCGCAGGCCGACAAGCATCGCCGCACGGTGATGGCCGGGCGGACGCATCTGCAACAGGCGCTGCCCATCACACTCGGCTTGAAATGCGCAGTATGGGCGCAGCCGCTGATCGCCCACATTCATCGCCTCGACGCACTGCGCCCACGCGTGCAGCAGGTCAGCTTCGCCGGTGCCGCCGGCACGCTGGCATCACTCGGCGATCAGGGCATCGCGGTGATGGAGGGCCTGGCGACCGAACTGGACCTCGCCGCACCCGCCGCACCCTGGCACGTCAGCCGCGACGGATTCGCCGAAACCGTCGCGTTTCTCGGCTTGATCTGCGGCAGCCTGGCAAAGCTGGCGACCGATGTGATCCTGCTGGCGCAAACCGAAGTCGGTGAACTGGCAGAGCCCTACGTCGCCGGACGCGGTTCGTCATCCACCATGCCGCAGAAGCGCAATCCGATCGCCAGCGAATACATCCTGGCCGCCGCGCGCACCGTGCACGCGCTGGTGCCGGTGATGTTGGGCGCGATGGCGGCGGACCACGAACGCGCCACCGGTCCATGGCAGGCCGAACTGCTCGCGCTGCCGCAGGCGTTCGTGCTGACACATGGCGCATTGCAGCACGCCGGCGCCATAGCCGAAGGCATGGTGATCGACGCGCCTCGCATGCGCCGCAACCTCGATCTCACCGGCGGTTTGATCGTCGCCGAAGCAGTGATGATGGGCTTGGCACCGCACATCGGCCGCGGTGAGGCCCACCATGTGGTCAAGCACGCCTGCGACGCAGCACTCGCGGAAACCATCCCGCTGGCGGATGCGCTGGCGCGCGAACCGGCGATCGCTGGCCACCTGGACCGCGCCGCGATCGACCGGCTGACCGATCCTGCGCATTACCTGGGCAGCAGCGACGGCTTCATCGATCGCGTGCTGCGGGCTGCGCGCGCGCTGGACTGATTACATCGGCAACAATTCACGACGCCGCCCCTGCCATGACGTGTGCGTAGGGCTCCCGCCGTTGCCTGCAACACGGCTTGCCACTAGGTTGGCCGCCACTTTGACGGGATCTCTCCTAGCCGGTCGGTGACGCCGAGCCGCGACGGAAGCTTGCAAAGGCAGTTGCGCCACGCCGGAAATGGTGGTCGTGCGCCGGTAAAAACAGGAGGAAAGTCGATGCCAATGTCCAACAGGGTCACGCGCCGAACCGCGCTGAAATTCGGCGTGGCGAGTGCGGCGTTGCCGCTCGTGCACATCCGCACCGGCCGCGCCGCCGGCAAAGTGTCGGTCGCCTTCTGGGACCACTGGGTGCCCGCCGGCAACGACGTGATGAAGCAGCAGTGCGAGGCGTTCGGCAAAGCTCATCAGGTCGAGGTGCAGCCCGACTTCATCACGTCCGTCGGCGCCAAGAACATCCTGACGATCGCCGCGGAGGCACAAGCCAAGACCGGGCATGACATTCAGCAAATTCCTGGATGGGAAACGCAGAATCATGCCGATCAGCTCGTGCCGATCGACGATGTCATGAAGCGGCTGACGGACAAATACGGTCCCGCCAATTCGGCCAGCGAGTACCTGTTCAAGGTCAAGGGTCATTGGATGGCGGTTCCAGCCAGCAGCGGCACGCAGAACAAGGGGCCATGCGGGCGTATCTCGATCCTCAAGGAGACCGCGGGGCTCGATGTGGTGAAGCTGTATCCGCCCTCGGCCGACGCCACGCCGGACGCCGACAACTGGACCTACGACGCGATGCTGAAGGCTGCCGAAGCGTGCCACAAGATCGGCAAGACATTCGGCATCGGGCTGGGGACCACAGCCGATTCCGTGGACACCGCCGGTGCGTTGTTCGCCGCATTCGGCGCCGAGGCGGTCAACGCCAAGGGTGACATAACAATCCGGTCCGACGCGGTGACGCAGGTGCTGGAATACGCGCAGAAACTGGTGAAGTTCCTGCCGACCGATGCGGTCAGCTACGATGACGCGTCGAACAATCGCGCGTTGATCTCCGGGCAGAGCGCGCTGATCTGGAACCCGCCATCGGCCTGGGCGGTGGCAAAGCGCGACGCACCGACGGTTGCCGCGGACTGCTGGACCTTCGCGGCACCGAAAGGGCCGAAAGGCCGCTTCATGCCACTCGGTGCATTCTCCTGGGGAATCTGGAATTTCTCGCCCAACCAATCCGTCGCCAAGGACCTCATCGAATTCCTGTCGCAGCGCGAACAGGTAGAGGCGCGCTGCAATGTCGTGATGGGCTATGACGTCCCGCCGTTCGCCAGCATGACCGACTTCAAGATCTGGGATGAGGTCGAGCCGCCGAAAGGCACCGTCTACCACTACCCGATCCGCAAGTCGCACCAGGAGCAGTCGTGGATTGCCTGTGCGCCGGCCCCGCCGGACATCGCGGTGCAGATCTACAACCGCGGCACTGTTCCAACGATGCTGGCCAAGTTGCAGAACGGCCAGTCGATCAAACAGGTGCAGGACTGGGCGCAGGATGAGCTGGAAGGGTTCATTCGATAACTGCCGGTCCGGGTCGATGCCCGGTGAGGTGACTGATCGTCGAAGCGGCCGGCATGCCGACCCTGGTGTGCCGGCCAATTTTCTCCCGCGATCCCGATCGCCCTGCGATCCCGATCGGCGCCGGCGGATAGCCGGCCAAGGCCAGTCTGCTCATCCGGTAGAACCGGTAGGTGCCCTGGCGCGCGAAGGGCGGACCCAACCGCCTGAATGACCAAGCGAGCTTTCACACAGCCGTCGTTGATGGCGGCGAAGGAGACAATGCCAATGATGAAATCGTTCAAACTCTCGCGTCGCCAGGCGCTGAGCATGGGGGCGGCGGCGACCGCACTGCCCCTGGTGCACATCCGTACCGCGGGCGCCGCCGGCACGGTGGCCATCGGCTTCTGGGACCACTGGGTTCCCGGCGGCAACGACGTGATGCAGAAACAGTGCGACACCTGGGCCGCGCAGAACAAGGTCGAGGCGCATGTCGATTTTATCACCAGCACCGGCAACAAACTTCAATTGACCGGCGTGGCAGAGGCGCAGGCGAAGACCGGGCACGATGCCTTGGCGTTCTTCAATTGGGACGTCTACAACGTCGCCGATTCGCTGGAGCCGATGGACGACGTGATGGCGCGGCTCATCGCGAAGAACGGCGCGGTGGACGCCAATTCCGAATATCTGGCAAAGGCCAAGGGCCAGTGGGTCGCGGTGCCGACCAGTTCGGGTACGCAGACCAAGCCGCCTTGCGCGCGCATCGCCTGGTTCAACCAGCAAGGCCTCGATATTCAGGCGATGTATCCGGCCAAGCAGGAGCACAATGCGCTGCAGGACGCGTGGACCTGGGATGCGTTCACCAAATACGCCGAGGCAGCGAAGAAGGATAACCTGACGTTCGGCCTCGGCATGGGCGGCGGCGGCAACACGGACGCCACCGACGTGCATGGTGCGCTGTTCAGGGCCTATGGCGCCACGCTGATCGACGCGAAGGGCAACATCCAGCTCAAGTCCGATGCGGTGCAGCAGGTGCTGGAATTCGCGCAGAAGCTGGTGAAGTTCTATCCGGCCGATGCGGTCAGCTACGACGACGCATCGAACAACCGCGCGTTGATTTCCGGCAAGAGTGCGCTGATCTTCAACCCACCATCGGCGTGGGCGGTGGCGAAGCGCGACGCACCGGACGTGGCGAAGGATTGCTGGACGTTTCCGGCGCCGAGTGGGCCGAAGGGCCGTTTCATCCCGACGCTGGATTACTTCTGGGGCGTCTACAAGTTCAGCCCGAACAAGCCGGCGGCGAAGGAACTGATCGAATACCTGATGCAGCCCGAACAGGTTGAACAGCGCTGCATCGCGACCTCCGGCTACGATATTCCACCCTATGCCGGGCTGCTGGACTTCAAGATCTGGGAGCAAGTCGAGCCACCGAAGGGTACCGTGTTCAACTACCCGAACCGGCCGTGGTTCAACCAGCAGCCAAGTCTGACTGCCTCCGAGGCACCGCCCGACATCGCAGTGCAGATCTACAACCGCGCGATCCACAACCAGATGTTGGCGCGGCTCCGGGAAGGCCAGACGATTCCGCAGGTGATCGCCTGGGCGCAGGATGAACTGGAGGGCTTTGCGCGCTGAACCAGCGCTGAGCACCCATGTGACGAATTGTCGACCGCGCCGATGCGCCCGCGCGGTCGACAACTGCCTCGTCGCCCTCTGGTGCCTCGTCGCCCTCTGGCGACTTTGTCGCCCCGTCAGCGGCTCATGTTCACCGCTCCACTCGGCAGCTTGGTGCTCGATCGACAACACCCACGCAGCGTGTCGAAGCCTTCATCGTGGTGTTGTGTCGGGAGCCTGACAGTCCGCGGCCGTCAAGCCGTGGCAAATCCCGCCCGCCCGCCACCCCGCGTCACGCTGCCCAGGCAGTCCCGCGAAAGACGCTGCCAGCGCGGGTAGATGTTTGCTGGATGCAGGAGTCATTGGCAGATTTCCGTTGGACCGTGCTAAAAGCGACAAACAAGTCGGAGGCGGGACAAACCGCCCCGAGCAGGGACTGGCTTTACGACACGGCCGGAAAGGCCGGCCGCACATGGGAGAGCGAACATGCAAAGAGAACGTAGGGTCTCGCGACGCAGCGCGTTGAAGCTGGCGGCGGCGACGGCGGCGTTGCCGTTGGTGCACATCCGTACCGCCGGCGCCGCTGGCAAGCTGGCGATCGGCTTCTGGGACCACTGGGTGCCGGGCGGCAACGACATCATGCAAAAGCAGGTCAACGCCTGGGCCGACAAGAACAAGGTCGAGGTCAGCGCCGACTTCATCACCGGCAACGGCAATAAGCTGATGATGACCGGCGTTGCCGAATCGCAGGCCAAGACCGGCCATGATGTCTACACGTTCTATAACTGGGACGTTTACAACAGCCACGACTCGCTTGCGCCGGTCGATGACGTGATCAAGGAACTGACCGGCAAGTACGGGGCGGTGAATGCCACAGCCGAGTATCTCGCCAAGCAGCAGGGGCACTGGACCGCGGTGCCCAGCAGTTCCGGCACGCAGACCAAGCCGCCATGCGGGCGCATTGGATGGTTCAAGAAGAACGGGCTGGACGTTGTCTCGATGTATCCGGTGAAGCCCGAACATGTCGCCGCGCAAGACGGCTGGACGTGGGATGCGTTCCTCAAATACGCCGAAATGGCGAAGCAGGACGGCCTGACCTTCGGTCTGGGCATGGGCGGCAGCACCAATAGCGACGCGACCGATACGCACGGGGCTCTGTTCAAGGCGTACGGCGCCAAGCTGATCGACGAAAAGGGCAACATCACACTCGATTCGCCCGAGGTGATGCAGGTCCTGGAATTCGTGCAGAAGCTGGTGAAGTTCTATCCGGACGACGCGGTGAGCTACGACGATGCATCGAACAATCGCGCGTTGATCTCCGGCAAGACTGCGCTGATCTTCAATCCGCCATCGGCGTGGGCCGTGGCCAAGCGCGATGCGCCGGACGTGGCGAAGGACTGCTGGACGTTCTCCGCGCCATCAGGTCCAAAGGGCCGCTTCGTACCGACCGCAACTTTCTTCTGGGGCATCTGGAAGTTCAGCCCGAATCAGTCGGCGGGCAAGGAACTGGTCACCTACCTGATGCAGCGCGAGCAGGTCCAAGAGCGGGACAACGGCGTGGCGGGCTACGATCTGCCGCCGTTCGCGGGTATGCTGGACTTCAAGATCTGGGAGACGACCGAGCCGCCGCCCGGCACGGTGTACAACTACCCGATCCGGCCGTGGCACAACGCCCAGCCCAGCCTGACCGCATCGGAGGCATCGCCCGACATCGCGGTCCAGGTCTACAACCGCGCCATCCACAACCAGATGATGGCACGGATCAAGCAGGGTCAGTCCATCCAGCAGGTACTCGCCTGGACAAAGGACGAGTTGGAGGGCTTCACGCGCTGATCGGTTTCCGGCGAAACTTTCGGCAACGCTGGCGTTGCACAACGCGACGCCAGCGACTAGCGTGGCCGGAACACCAGTAACCACACCGGTTGCGGCCCCGCCCGAATTCCAGGGCGGGACGCGGCCGATCAAGGCGGGCAGCAACCGTCGTGGGCAGGGGTGGCTTTATGGCTGCACTCGGCGCACACCGGGTGACGCGGGAGGATATGTGCATGAGGGTGAGATTCTAACGCGTTTCGCGCAATCGCGCGCCGCACTGGGCAGCCGCTTCGGCCGCCCAATCCTCGCCCTGCGTCCATTCCGTCACCGAAAAGGTGATTGCCAGAGTGGCGCATCTAACCAAATTAACCAAATATCGGACACCCCGACCCGGATAGCGGGGCTGCAATCAGCCGGGTCGGGCAAGGGAGGACGGAATGGCTGACGGCACGAGCGCTTCAGTCGGCGTGATGACGCCGGGAATGGCGGCGACCCGCCGCTCCGGCAGCATGAAACGCTTTACTCAGCGGCGCTCGACAATCGGATTTTTCCTCTGCCTGCCACTGATCCTGCTGGTCGCCGCCTTCGTGGTCTACCCGGCATTCTACGCAATCTACCTCAGCATGCTGAATAAGAAGATGACCGCATTTGTCGGTCTGGGTAACTTCGCATTTTTGCTGAAACGCAATACTTTCCAACTTGTCATTTTCCAGAGCTGCCTGTTCGCCGTCACCGCGGTGGTGTTCAAGGCGCTGATCGGCATCATCCTGGCCCACCTGATGCACAACATCCCCGGCAAGAACCAGCGCATCTGGCGCGGCCTGCTGCTGGTGCC
>DATKFJ010000539.1:0-17028 GCA_035511435.1 Acetobacteraceae bacterium
CACCGCCGCGATCGGATGACAGCGGCAGCACCGCGATGTCATTGGGCGCCAAGGTTTTCGACAGCACGGCCAGCGACGGCATCTCGGCGACACACGGGGCGCACCACGTAGCCCACAGGTTGATCACCATGCCATGGCCGAGGAATTCCGTCAGGCGATGCTGCGTCCCATCGGCTGCCACAAAGACGATGTCAGGCGCGGCCACCGGTGGATCGGTCGGCTTCAGGTCGGTCTCCAGGTCCTGCAATTCCTGTGCGTGCGGTTTGCGTGCGGTCAGGGTGGCGGCTAGGGTCCCGCCCGCCGCGAGCATGGTGCGTCGCGTGATCAATGGCACTCTGGAAGTCCCTCCGTGAGCAAGACGCCGGACAACAGCCCGGACAACAGCGCCGACAACAGCCCCGACAACAGCAAGGTGGCGGCGAATCCGCAGTGGGGTGGGCGTTTCGCGGCCGGCCCATCGGTGGTGATGCAGGCGATCAACAACTCGATCGGCTTCGACCACAAGCTGTGGCGGCAGGATATCCGGGGTTCGCTGGCGCATGCCGCGATGCTGGCAAGGATTGGCATCATTTCCGCCGAAGATGAGCAGTCGATCCGCGACGGTCTAGGGGCGATCGCGCACGAGATCGAGACCGGGCGCTTCCCGTTCGATGCCGCACTCGAGGACATCCACATGAATATCGAGGCGCGGCTGACCGATCGCATCGGCGAGGCCGGCCGCCGGCTGCACACCGCGCGCAGCCGCAATGACCAGGTGGCGGTGGATTTTCGTCTATGGGTGCGCGATGCGAGCGATGGTCTTGCCGCGCAGATCACCGACGTGATGCGCGCGCTGGCCGATCGCGCCGCAACCTATGCCGCCGACCCGATGCCGGGCTTCACCCATCTGCAAACAGCGCAGCCAGTGACCTACGGCCACCATCTGCTGGCCTACGTCGAGATGCTGGACCGCGACCGCGGCCGGCTTGCCGATTGCCGTCGCCGGCTGAACGAATGCCCGCTGGGCAGCGCCGCGCTGGCGGGCACGTCGTTTCCCATCGACCGCGCAATGACCGCGCAGGCGCTGGGTTTTGACCGGCCGACAGGCAATTCGCTCGATGCCGTGTCGGACCGCGACTTTGCGCTGGAGTTCCTCAGCGCGGCGGCAATCTCGGCGATGCATCTGTCGCGCTTCGCCGAAGAGATCGTGGTCTGGTACTCGGCGCCATGGCGCTTCATCCGGCTGTCCGATGCATTCACCACCGGCAGTTCGATCATGCCGCAAAAGCGCAATCCGGACGCGGCTGAGTTGGTCCGGGCAAAGACTGGACGGGTCACCGGCGCGCTGGTGGCGCTGCTGACCGTGATGAAAGGCCTGCCGCTGGCCTATGCCAAGGACATGCAGGAGGACAAGGAACCGGTGTTCGATGCGGCCGAGGCCTGGGCGCTGTCGCTGGCCGCCATCGCCGGCATGGTGCGCGACATGACCCCGGACTTGGCGCGGATGCGGGAACTGGCAGGTTCCGGCTTTGCCACCGCGACAGATCTGGCCGACTGGCTGGTGCGCGTGCTGAAATTGCCGTTCCGCGACGCGCACCACATCACCGGGCGGCTGGTTGCCGTGGCGGAAGCGAAGGGCGTCGAGCTTTCGGGCCTGACGCTCGCCGAGATGCAGATCGTGGAGCCGCGCATCACCGAAGCTGTTTTCTCGGTCCTGGCGGTCGACGCATCGGTAGCGTCGCGTACCAGTCAAGGCGGGACGGCGCCGGCCAACGTCAAGCGGGAAGCGGCGCGGTGGCAGGCGGCGCTGGCATGAGGGCGCTGATGATCCTTGCGGTGCTTCTCGGCACCGTCATGCTGGCGGCCTGCGGCAAGAAAGGCCCGCCGGACCCCCCCGGCCCGCCGGACCAGATCACCTGGCCGCGCAGCTATCCGACACACTGACCGTATGAGCGACCGAATGGCAATGGAATGCTGGTGCCCCACACTGCCGGACGCCTCCGCGCCCGCCGTCATGCCAACAGATTCGTCGACGTCCAGTGCATTGCTGCCTGATCCATGCTTCGACTCTTGCTTGCACCGTCAGGGGCATCAGTTTACGGCGGTGCCATGAACGACAGCCCAGCCGTCGAGGCGGCACTGCCCAAACCGGAAGCCGATCTGCTTGCTGCGGTTCGCCTGCTTGGCCGCACCAGCGTGCTGGTCGTGGGCGACGTGATGCTGGACCGCTACGTCTATGGCCAGGTCGAACGCATCAGCCCGGAAGCGCCAGTCCCCATCCTGGCGATCGATCGCGAACTGGCAATACCAGGCGGCGCCGGCAACGTGGTGCGCAACCTGACCGCACTCGGCGCGGCGGTGGCGTTCATCTCGGTGGTTGGCGACGATCAGGCAGGCTCGGATCTCACCGCCCTGATCGGCGGCCAGCCCAACATCGAGCCCTGGCTGCTGGTGCAGGGTGGCCGCATCACCACGCTGAAAACGCGCTACCTGTCGGCCGGCCAGCAATTGCTGCGTGCCGACCGCGAGGAAACCTCACCCGTGCAGCCTCGGCTGGCGGAACGATTGCTGCGCATAGCGCGCGATGCCATGGCGGCGACTTCGATCACCGTGCTGTCGGATTACCAGAAGGGGTTGATGACGGGTGGGCTGCCGACACTGTTGATCGCCGCCGCGCGGGAAGCGGGCCGGCCAATCATCGTCGATCCGAAGGGACCGGATTACGCCCGCTATGCGGGCGCCGACGTCGTCATGCCGAACCGGACCGATCTGGCCGAGGCGACCGGCATGCGAGTGGATACCGAGGCAGCGATCGTTGCCGCCGCCACCGCGCTTCGCCAGCGCCATGGCTTCGGCGCGGTGCTGGTGACGCGCGGCAATGACGGCATGACGCTACTGGATAACTCCGGTGCGCTGCATTTCCCGGCCGAGGCGGCGGAGGTGTTCGATATTGCGGGTGCCGGCGACACCGTGGCGGCGACGCTGGCGGCGGGGCTGGCGGCCCGGCTGGACCTGCCGGTCGCGGTGCGGCTGGCCAACATTGCCGCGGGTATCGTGGTCGGCAAAGTGGGAACCGCTGTGGCGCGTGAGGCCGACCTTGTTGCGGCGCTGTCGCCGCTGGGCGGCACGCTGCGAAAAATCGCCTCGCGGGAGGCGGCGATCGAGCATGTTCAGCGCTGGCACCACAAAGGCTGGCGTGTCGGTTTCACCAACGGTTGCTTCGATCTGCTCCACCCCGGCCATCTGCGCCTGCTCGAGGAGGCGCGCGCGGCTTGCGACCGGCTGGTGGTCGGGCTGAATTCCGATGCCGGCGTGCGCCGATTGAAGGGCGCCGGCCGGCCGGTTCAGCCGGAAGCCGCGCGTGCCGCAATGCTGGCGAGCCTGGCCAGCGTCGATCTGGTCACGGTGTTCGAGGAGGACACGCCCGAAGCGCTGATCACCGCCCTGCATCCGGACCTGTTGGTGAAGGGCGCAAACTACACGCTGGATCAGGTAATTGGCGGCGACCTGGTGCGCGGTTGGGGTGGCAGGGTCGCACTGGTCGATCTGGTGGCGGGACATTCGACGACCGCCATGGTCGAACGCATTGGCGAGTGACGCGCAACTGGGCCGCGGTAGAAATGGGCCGCGGCAGAAATCCGTTCCGGACCCGGAGTGAAGGAACGTCCATCGCACTTGCAGTTCGAGCTTGCCACGTCATGCTGGCGACGGTCGGCGTCCCCATCTTTCCTGCTGCGATCGGCAAAGACCTGGATGCTGATCTGCGTCAGTACGACCCGTGCCGCCGATCCATGTTCGTGCGCTTGACACATGGGATCATGTGTTCACTGATCATTGCAGCGTGAAAAGATGTTGGAGGGGGTGAATGGGCCAAAGCAGCAAAGCGTTCCCCAGTTTCCATGCAGCAGTGCAGGACATTCCCGACGGCGCCACCATCGGCTTCGGCGGATTTGCCATGCCGGGCGTGCCGTTCAACCTGATCAAGGCGCTGTACGAACACGGCGCCAGACAACTCATCTTGGTTGCGAACACGACGGGCGGCGCGCAACAGCCGCGCATGCCGGATATTGGCATGCTGGTGGAGAATGGCCAGGTCAAGAAAGTGATCTGTGCATTCACTGCCGCAACGCGCCCCACCGACGTGATTCCGTTCACTAAATACTACGAGTCCGGTGAAGTGGATGCGGAGTTGGTACCACAGGGTACGCTCGCCGAACGCATGCGCGCTGCCGGGGCCGGCATCCCGGCATTCTATACGCCAACCGCCGTCGGCACGGAACTCGCTGCTGGACGCGAGACGCGGGTGATCAACGGGCGCGAATACCTGCTGGAATACGCGCTGCCGCTGGATTACGCGTTCATTCGCGCCACGCGCGCGGACACGTTCGGTAACCTGCAGTTCCATCGCTCGCAGCGCAATTTTTGCCCGGTGATGGCGACGGCAGCGCGCATCACAATCGCCGAGGTGGACGAGGACATCGTGCCGGCTGGCGCGATAGATCCCGACCAAGTGCACACAGCGGGCATTTTCGTGCATCGGCTGGTAAAAGTGCCGCCGGCGCCCGATGGATTATGGCCCACGCGCAGGCAGGAGCGACGCCGATGAGCGGTACCGCCAAAGGTCTGAACCGCCAGCAGATGGCAGACCGCATCGCACTCGAATTCCAGGATGGCTGGATCGTCAATCTCGGTGTCGGCATTCCGACGATGTGTTCCAACACCGATATCGGTGATCGCGACATCATCTACCATTCGGAGAATGGCGTGATCGGCTACGGTCCGATCGCACCGGCGGGTGAGGAGGACCTCAACCTGGTGAATGCCGGCGGCCAGAATGTCACACTGAAGCCTGGAGCCGCGGTGGTGCATCACGCCGACTCATTCGGCATCATCCGCGGTGGCCATATCGATGTGACTGTGATGGGCGCCTACGAGGTGGCGCGCAGCGGCGACTTCGCCAACTGGAAGATCGGCGGCGCCAAGGGCGGTGGTATCGGCGGTGCGATGGACCTCGCCGCGTGTGCCAAGCGTGTGTTCATCATCATGGAGCAGACCACGCGCAGCGGTGCACCTCGGCTGGTCGATCAATGCGCGCTGCCGGTCACGGCACGCGGCGTGGTGAAGCTGGTGGCGACGAACTACGGCCTGTTCGAGCCGATGGGCGACGGGTTCCGGATCCGCGAGATTGCGCCCGGCATCACGCTGGATGAAGTCCACGCGACTGTCGGCTGCAAACTGATGGTGCCGGAGAATCTGCCGACGGTGCGACTGGTCGGCTGACTATCCTGTGCGCGGCAGCATGTCACGCAGACGACGGCGACCGAGTGGACGAACGGCGGCATCCGGCGCCATCGCCTTGATCTGCGCCTGGATCTCGCTGCGCTTTTCGTGGATCGTGGCGATCACCGGACCCATGGGGACACCAAGATCCACCAGGACAGCCTCGGATAGTTGCAGGCTTGCCTCGATGGTTTCCGGCACCGCGTCTGTGGCGCCGATCGCATAAAGATGCGCCGCGTGGCGTGCGTCGCGCGCGCGGACGATGATCAGCAGATCAGCCTTTTCGGCGCGTGCGGCGGCGACCAGCCGGTCACTCGCTGCATGGTCGCTCATCGTCACCACCAGGGCGCGTGCGGTGCCGATGTGCAGACGGTGCAGCATTTCGGTCTGGGTAATGTCGCCCCAATAGACCGACGGTCGCAGTTTGCGTTGATCGGCAACGCGGTCGGGATCGCTGTCCACTGCTACATAGGCGATACGGTGCATTTCCAGCATGGATGCGACCGTTTCGCCGACCCGGCCGAAGCCGGCGATGATGACGCGCGGCGTCGCGTCGTCTGGCACAGCCGCCAGCAACGCAAGATCGACCGTCAGCGGGATTGGCGCGCGCCGGGCGACCTGCCTGCCGAGAGTGGAGAGCAGCGGTATGCAGGCCATAGTTACCGCCACCAGCACAAGCGGGAAGCGCGCAATATCGGAACCGATCAGATGTTGCCCATGGGCAAGGACAAGGATGACGAAGCCAAACTCACCACCCGCGCCGAGCAGCAATCCGGCTTGCAGCCCAGTCAGCCAGCGCAGACTGAAGGCATGTCCTAGGCCGGCGATGATGGCGAGCTTGATCGCCACCAGTGCCACGCCGGCCGCAAGCAGGCGCGGCGCATCCGTCACGATATTGGCGAGGTCCAGGCTCATGCCGACGGAGATCAGGAATACGCCGAGCAGCAGGCCCTTGAACGGCTCTATGGTCACCTCGATCTGACGGCGGAATTCCGTCTCGGCCAGCAGCATGCCGGCGATCAGCGAACCCAGTTCCATCGGCAGTCCGGCCATGGCGGTGGCCAGGCCGGTCGCAAGGATGACCAGCAGGCAGGCTGCGACGAACAGTTCCGGGCTGCCGGTTCGGGCGACGCTGCGAAACAGCGGGCGCAGGATCAGCCGGCCTGCGACGATCAGGCCGAGTACGACGAGGATCGCCACACCGATCGTCCAGACGAGGCTACCATGCGTTGCCGCTCCAACGCCCGCCACACTGATGACGAACAGCACGGGCACCGCGGCGATATCCTGGAACAGCAACACTGCCAGGCAGGCGCGCCCGATCGGGGCGCCCAATCGTTTCTCGTGTGACAGCACCTGCACGACCACCGCGGTAGACGACATCGACAGCGCTGTCCCGACGACAGCGGCAACACTCGGCGGCGCGCCAAGCGCATAGGCGATCATCGCGATTGCCGCTGCGCAGAACACGAACTGCAACAACCCGAGCCCGAACACGAGACGGCGCATCACGCGCAGCCGTTCCAACGACAGTTCCAGGCCGATCATGAACATCAGCATGCTGATGCCGAGTTCCGCGATGGGTTCGATTGACTCGGGACGGCTGAGCGTTATCGCGCCAAGCAGCGGCATATGGTCTGCCAGCCTCGCCAGTCCGAATGGCCCAACCGCCACACCCACCAGCATGAACCCCAGCACGGGACTGAGCAGCAGGCGGTGGAACAGTGGAATCACGACGGCGGCAGCGGCCAGAATAATGAGGGCCGGCTTGAAGAGTCCCGGATCGAAGTGCGCGTCCAGGCTTCAGTATCCCAGCGACATCAGGAAGCCGTGGAACGCCTGCGACACAAGGCCAGGGGTTTGCACGGCGGCAAAGTGCCCTGAATTGATCTCCAGGTATTCCGCGCCGGGAATCCGCTTCGCCATCGGTTCGATCGCTGACGGGGCGCGCAGCTTGTCATGCGTGCAGGAGATCACGAGTGTCGGGCAAGCGATGCGCGGCAGCTCTTCGGTCACCGTGGAATCCGCCAGCATGCGATTGATCGCGGCGAAGCTTTCCGGATCGTTGGCCAGCCAGCGGGCGCGGAACTTCCGAAACTCCTCCGCGTTGTGGCGGACTTCCGGCGGATAGGAATTGGCCAGGCTCTGTTCGGCCAGCGCCCGCATGCCTTGCGTCTCGGCTGCCGCGGCGCGATCCAGCGTGGCCTGACGGCGATCGGCGGCAACACCGGTGGCCGGACTGGTCACGATCAGAGCGCCGGAGCGTGCCGCATGCCGCACGGCGAAATGGCTGGCGATGGCGGCGCCGACCGCAGTGCCGGCCAGCGCGACCTTGCCGGTGATGTTCAACGCGGTGAGCAGGGCGGCAAGATCATCCGCCATGTCGTCGAACGTGACCTTGCCGCGAATCTTCTCCGACATCCCGGCGCCACGCGTATCATAGCGCAGCACTCGGCGCGCGTGGTTGAGCGCCGGCAACACCTGGTCCCAACTGTCCAGCGTGCCGCCCATCTCGTGCACCAGAACCAGCGTCGTCTTGCCGCTGCCGGAGAGCTCGTAGCGCAGGCTGGTGCCGTTCAGCTCGATCCAGTTCATGCTTTCCCTCCTCTGGCCGGACTTCCACGAAGAATGCCACACTGACGCGATGGAGGACATGCCATGCCCGCGATGATGAAGCTGCATTGGTCACCGCGTTCGCCCTACGTGCGCAAGGTAATGATCGTGGCGCATGAACTGGGGTTGTCGGAGCGGTTGAAAACGGTGCGCACGGTGGTCGGCGGCACCAAGCCGCACCTGGAGTTGATGCGCGAGAACCCGCTGGGCAAAATCCCCACGCTGGTGCTGGAAGATGGCACCATCGTCTACGACTCGCCGGTGATCTGCGAATATCTCGACACGCTGCACGGCGGACCGAAGCTGTTCCCCGAATGGCCCGAGCGGCTGGTGGCGCTGCGGCGTCTGGCACTCGGCGACGGCATGCTGGACATCGCGCTGACGTGGCTCGGCGAACGCTTCCGCCCGGCGGAGAAACAGAGCGAACCGCACATGAAACTGTGGGAAGCCAAGCTTCGCTGTTGCGCCGACGCATTGGAGCAGGAAGCGGATGGGCTGGCGGCAAGCCGCCTGTCGATCGGCCACGTCGCCATCGGCAACGCGCTGTCATACCTGGATTTCCGTTTTGGCGACCTGAACTGGCGCAATGGCCACCCACGTCTGACCGCTTGGCATATGGAGTTCGACTCACGCCCCTCGGTCCGGGCCAACCCGCCAGTGGATGATCGCTGACCGCGTGGCCGGGCCGACGCCGGCCGCTGCTAGCTCAATGACGCTTCGGAAGAAGCGCCATGACAGCCGTTTGGATTTCGCCCGAAATTGCGTACCGGAGCATCAAGCATAGCTGCCGTCGCCGATTCGGCGGCAAGTCAGAAATAGTGCCAGAAATTCGACTCGCGGGCTTCCTGCGGCAGGCCGTCGAACACGATCTGGCCGTTGTTCATGATGATGACCCGGTCGGCGATCTTCATCGCCGAGGCAACGTTCTGCTCTACCAGGATCGCGGTCATTGCGTGCGACTTGCATACGTCGTGGACCTGCTGGAACAGCCGCTCCACCAGATTCGGCGCCAGCCCGATCGACGGTTCATCCAGCAGCAGGCAGCGCGGCGAACCAAGAATCGCCAGTCCCAGCGCCAGCATCTGCTGCTGACCGCCGCTCAGGCTGCCGGCTCGCGTCGAGCGCCGTTCCTCCAGCACCGGAAACAGCCGATAGACGTCAGCAATGCCGAACATCCCACCGGCGGTCGCATTGCGCGCTGCGACGACGTCGATGTTCTCCGCGACACTCAGGTCGGGGAAGATGCCGCGGCCTTCCGGCAATAGTCGCAGGCCCAATGCCACACGCTGCGACACATTCAGCCGTTCGATGCGCTGACCGTCGAACACCACCTCACCGGCACGCGGCGCAAGCAGCCCCATCACAGTCTTCAGCGTCGTGGTCTTGCCCGCACCGTTATGTCCGAGAAATGCCAGTATCTGACCTGGCTCCAAGGCAAACGATACGTCAGAAATAACCGTCTTCGCGCCATATCCAGCCGCCAGTCCGGAAAGCTGCAACAGCATCACAACGCGCCGCCGAAGTAGATCTCCGCCAGTGCCGGATCGCTAATGATCCGCTCCGGCGTGCCCTGCGCCATTAGATGCCCCTGATGCAGGAACAGCACATCGTCCGCGATCTGTTGCACGACACGCGTGTTATGCTCGACCACCAGCAAGGTCTTGCCCTCCGACTGGAGTCGCCGCAGCAACGCCATCACCGCGTCCAACGCGCTGGCCGACAACCCGGATGCAGGTTCATCCAGGAGCAGAAGCTCTGCACCCGTCGCCAGAACACGCGCCACTGTCAGCAGCTTCTGTTCGCCGTAGGACAAATTGCGCACCAGGTCGTGCGCCCGGTCGGCAAGGCCGACATGCTCCAAAGTGGCGATTGCTTCCTGCCGCCGCCGCGACTGCGCGCGCGCGGTGTGCAGCGGCCGGAAGATGGCGCCCAAGGGCTCCTCGCCGAACTGGCGTGCGATGCCGACCATCACATTGTCCAGTGCGCTCAGGTCGGTGAACAGCCGCAGGTTCTGGAAGGTACGTGCAATGCCCGCATGCACGATCATCTGCGGACGCAGTCCATTCAGCGTGCGGCCCCGAAACACCACGCTGCCCTCGTCCGGCCGCAGAAATCCGGTGATCACGTTGAAAATTGTCGTCTTGCCGGCGCCGTTGGGTCCGACCAGGCAGGTGATGCGGCCTTGCTCGATGGTGAAGCTGCACGCCCGCAGCGCGTGCAGCCCGCCAAAGCTATGATCGAGCCCAGCCACCTGCAGATACGCCGTCACAGTCGCTCCCCTGCCAAACCTTGCGGGCGGAACAGCATGAACATGATGAGCAGCAGTCCGTAGATGAGCTGGCGCGCCGCGGCTGCGATCGTGGTGGGTATCTCCACCAATGTCAGCAGTTGCGGCAATGCGAGCAGCAGGAACGGCCCGATGATCGAGCCCGCCAGAGTGCGCGCGCCGCCCACGACCACCATCGTCAGCAGCAGGATTGATGCATCCAGGTCGAATGACGATGGATCGATGAAGCTGAGGAACGTGGCGTACAAACCTCCCGCGGTGCCCGCAAACGCACCGGCCAGCGCAGCCGCCGAGACCTTTGCGCGCAGTACGTTCTTCCCTGCAGCAGCCACCGCGGTTTCGTCCTCACGGATCGCGCGCAACAGACGGCCGAACGGTGCACGCATGATCAGAAAAAAACCAAGACAGCCAAGCACCACCGCGCCGGTGCAGAGCCAGGCATACTGCGCCGTGGTCTCGATCGGCAGGCCTAGCAGATCGGGTGGAGGAATTCCCGGCAGCCCGTTGGCGCCACCGGTTCCCGCCGTCCAATTGGTGAACACCGCAGTCGCCAGCAACTGAATGCCGAACGACGTCACCACGAAGTAGTCGCCTGAAACGCGCAGCGCCGGCAGCGTGACCAGGATATTCAACGCCACGCAGCCCACCGCGGCGATCGCCAGCGACGGAATGAATGACAGCGGATCGGGTGCCATCATGAAATGGGCGACAATATAGGCGCCCACGCCGAACACCGCGGCCTGTGATACGGAGAATATGCCGGCGATGCCCACCAGCAGATTGGTGGACAAGCCGAGTAGCACGTAGATCTCGGCAAGCACGATGTAGCTGTACAGGAAATCCATCAGCGTGCCGTGAACAGGCCGGTGGGACGGAACAGCATGAAGATCACGAAAATGAAGAACGTCACGCCGATGCTCCACTCGCCCGGGATCACCAGCAGCGACAGGTTCTGCACCACCGCGATCGCGACCGACAACACGAAGGCACCCGTAATGCTGCCGACACCGCCGGCGATCATCGCGATGGTAGCGGTGAGCAAAGGCGTGACGCCGTTATATGGCTGCAGTCCAAGATCGAGCGGCACCAGAATGCCAGGCAGGCAGACCAAAGCCGAGGCGATGGCGATCACATAAACGTAGACCGTCTGCGGTTGCAGCCGGGTGATGTCGGCCAGCATCGGATTGGATGCGACGGCGCGGATGCGCTTGCCGAGAATGGTGCCATGAGCGAACAGCATCGTGCCGGCATAAGCCGCAAGGCTGACCAAGATCGTCAGCAGCTGCGTATAGTCCAGCCGAATGGCGCCGACCGATACCATGCGGCTGCTCCATTCGATCGGGAATTGCAGGATGTCCGGCGTATAGACCGCGGCGATGATGTTCTGCATCACCGCAAGCGCGCCGAGAGATGCGATCAACACCACCAGATGCGTCGCCCGCCGGCGTTCCAGCCTGGCGTAAAGCTGACTCTGGATCAGCGCGCCGAGGGCGGCGCAGGCGGCGACCGAGATCAGCACAGCGATCAGCAGGGGGGCACCGTAAAGCACCAGCGACCAGGCCAGATAACCGCCCAAGGTGTAGATGCCGGCGTGCGCGACGTGGAAGATTTTCGTGGTGGCGTAGACCAACGAGAAACTGATCGCCACCACACCCAGCGCGCAACCGGTCACCAGGCCGGTGGCCAGAAGCTGCAACGCAAGCATGGCGCCGGCCCGGCGTCGACGCCAGCTATTGCAGCTTCATCTCCTTCAGCAGCACGTCCTTGCCGTCACGCATGATGTTGATGTCCATCGGCACACTGGCCGTATTGGTCTTGAATTCCAGCGGGATCAGGCCTTGGAATTTTTTGATCCGCAACAGCGTGTCGTGCATGTTTTCGCCGGTGACCGGCTTGTTGTCCGCCAGCACCTTGTCCAGCGTGGCCAGCACGATCTGCGCCGCGTTGTAGAACTGCTTGGCGAAGAACTCCATGTCGGTGCCGTATTTAGCCTTGAACTGCGCGGCCAGATCCGGCGGCGCATCGATACGCAGTTGGGTGTGCACGAAACCCGCGGATGATGGATCGGCGATGACCGAGGGATCGGCGAAGAAGGTCGTCCCGGCGACGGTGAACTTCAGAGCGAGCTGTTTATATTGCTGGGCCATCTGCAACAGTCCAGCGGTGATCGCCACCAGCATCACATCGGGCTTGGCATCGGCGAGCTTCAGCAGGGCCGGACGGAAGTCGGTCTGACCGAACTGCGTTGCCTCCTGCGCGAGAATGGTACCGCCTGACTCCGGGAAGAATTTCAGGTAATCGTCGCGCCCGGACATCCCGGCCGCGTCGTTTTCGAACATCACGGCGGCTTTCTTCTTGCCCTCGCTTCCCAGCCACTGCGACAGCACCTCGATCTCGCCGCCAATCGTCGGCAGCGTGTTGATCAGGTACGGCGATGCCTTGGACAGAGCGTCGGCTTGTGCGCCGGCATTCACCAGCAGCACCTTCTTGCGTGTCGCCAACGGCGCCATCGCCAGTGTCGGACCGGAATAGCCGGTGAAGATGACCGAAACATGCTGCAGGTCGGTCAGTTTGTTGAACGACAGGATCGACTGGTCGGGCTTTGCCTGGTTGTCCTCGAACTGGACTGCGATCTGGTCGCCGTGCATCCCGCCCTTGGCGTTCGCCTGATCCACGGCGAACTGCACGCCGCGCATTTCAGCTGTGCCGATCAGCGCACCGGGGCCGGTCAGGGGCAGAATCCCGCCAAACGTGATCGTCTCGGCGTTTGCCGGAGTGCAGATGGCAACGAGGCCGGCTGCCAGCGCAGCCATGCCGATACGAACTCCCCGCATTGTGAAAAGTCTCCCGTTTCCCGGACGTGTTCGCGGGCAAGCTAGGGCGGCCCGTTCAAGGGGGTCAAGGCCGTTGCGGCAGGGCTCAGCGGGGGGTAGCGTCCGCGATCGAATGGCAGGAGCATTGTGTTGAGTTTTCCGGCGGTCGGCGCAATCGATTGCGACGTGCATCCCGCGGTCCCCGGCATGCGTGCACTGTTGCCGTATCTGGAAGAGCATTGGCGCGAACAGGTAGCGGTGCGCGGCATCGACGGGCTCGATCCCGCCAGCTACCCAATAAGTATTCCTGCCAACGGTCGCCCGGACTGGCGCCCGGCCTCCGGCAAACCTGGCAGCGATCTGGAATTGCTGCGCGAGCATGTGCTGGCCCCGTTTCATACGCGCTACGCGATCCTGAATTGCCTGTACGGCGCCCAGTCGGCGTTCAACGTGCATTTCGCTGGTGCGCTGTGCCGTGCGATCAACGACTGGATCGCAGCCGAGTGGCTGGACAAGGAGCCCAGACTACGCGCGTCCATCGTGGTGCCGGTGCAGGACGCGGAACTGGCGGCCGCCGAGATTGATCGATGCGCGGCTGACAAGCGCTTCGTGCAGGTGCTGCTGCCGGCGGCCGGTGAATCGCCGCTTGGCAAGCGGCAGCACTGGCCGATCTATGTCGCTGCCGAACGGCACGGACTGCCGATCTGCGTCCATGCCGGCAGCACGTTTCGACATGCCACCACGGCGAATGGCTGGCCATCGTACTATCTGGAAGACTACGTGGCGGGATCACACGCCTTTCAGGCACAATTGCTCAGCCTGATTTCTGAAGGTGTGTTCAGCAAGTTTCCGAATCTGACCGTCGTTCTGGCCGAGGCCGGATTCACCTGGTTGCCGCAGTTCATGTGGCGTGCCGTGAAGACCTGGCGGGCGATGCGCGCGGAAATCCCGTGGGTGGATCGCGCGCCGGCCGAGATTATCCGCGACCACGTCCGCTTCACGCTGCAGCCATCCGACGCTCCGCCCGAGGCGCACCAGATGGAGCAGACGATCGAGCAGATCGGTTCCGACCGGTTCCTGCTGTTCTCCACTGACTATCCGCATTGGCACTTCGAAGGCGACGCGGCATTGCCCGACGGGCTGTCGGCATCGTTGGTGCGGAAACTGCTGGTGGATAATCCACTTGAGACCTACCCCAGACTGAAGGAGACTCTGCAATGAGTTCCGCATTGCTGGAGCGCGGATCCGCGCAGCAAACCAGGCTTGGCCTGATCGACTGCGACGTACACCATGCGCTGCGTTCGCCCAAGGATCTGTATCCGTATCTCTCGGCGCGGTGGCGCGAACATCTGGCGACTTACGGGTCTCGGCGGCCGACGCCGTTCACCGGCGCGTCGCCATTTTTCAAATCCGTACCGGCACTGTCGCGCAAGGATGCATGGCCGCCGAACGGGGGCTCGCCCGGGTCCGATCTGGCGTTCATGCAAGCCCAATTGCTCGATCGCTACGGCATTCAGGCCGGCATGCTGCATCTGCTGTCGATCACCGGCATGGATCAGCGCAACCAGGAATTCGCCCCTGCGCTGTGCCGCGCCATCAACCAATGGCAATACGCCGAGTGGACGCAGAAGGATCAGCGTCTGAAGGCTGCGATCGTGGTGCCGGGCGAAGATGCGGCAGCGGCGGTCGCGGAGATCGAGCACTGGGCCGGCAATTCCGATTTTGCGCAGGTATCGCTGGTGACGCACTCGATCGAACCGCTGGGCCGTCGCCGCTACTGGCCGATCTACGAGGCAGCGATGGCGCATAATCTGCCGATTGGCCTGCACAGTTCCGGCAACAATGGCCATGCGGTGTCCGCGACCGGCTGGCCGTCGTACTACACCGAAGAGCACCATGAAGTTTCCATGTCGCAGCAGTCGGTGGTCACCAGCATGGTGTGTGAAGGCGTGCTGGCACGCTTGCCGAAACTGAAGGTGGTTATCGTCGAGGCCGGCCTGGCCTGGGTACCGTCGCTGTGCTGGCGGCTGGACCGGCAATGGGCGCGGATGAAAGATGAAGTGCCGCATCTGACGCGGCCGCCGTCGAGCTATATCCGCGAGCAGGTTTGGTTCACCACGCAGCCGACGGACGAGCCGGAGCGGCCGCAGGATATTCTCACGATCCTGGAATGGATCGGCTGGGATCGCATCCTGTTCGCCACCGATTATCCGCACTGGGACTTCGACGATCCAGAGACGGCGTTCAAGGCTCAGATGACGGAGCTACAGCGGCGGATGGTCTTCCGGGACAACGCGCGCTCGGTGTATGGACTGGCGTAGGGCGCAGAAGCAATTGGGACGTCACTGAATGAGCAAGCATGTGGTCGCGACCGTGGCGGAAATTCCACCGGGCCAGCGGAAGCTGGTGACCGTGCGTGGTCGCTCGATTGCCGTCTTCAACCTGGGCGGTGAATTCTTCGGTTTGTTCAATCGCTGTCCGCACCAGGGCGGACCGATGTGTGAGGGCATTCTGACCGGGCTGATCGAATCGGATGAACCTGGCCACTACCAGTACTCGCGCAAGGGCGAGATTCTGCGGTGTCCATGGCATGGCTGGGAATTCGACGTGCGGACCGGTCAGTCCTATTGCGAGCCCGAACGCATCCAGGTCCGCAGTTATCCCGTAGAGGTGGCGGCGGGTCAGCGCGTGGTGGAGGGACCTTACGTGGCCGAGACAGTGCCGGTGACGGTGGAGGAACAGTACGTCGTGGTCGACGTGTAATACCTGACGTCGACCAGACAGGCCTTTGCATCCGCTTCCCTCGTCATGCTGATGAAGGCGAGCATGACGAGGGAGGCAACGGCCTGGGGGTAAATTGTCAGAGCGCCAGGTTGACCGACGACCTGGGTGGCGGGCGCGGCGTCTCCCGATGCGCTGAGATCTCGTCGAGCTGAGTTCTTGGCGAAGCCTCAGTGCAGCCAGCCCGCCAGGATCGCCAGCCACAACAGTGCTACGATGTTGGTGATCTTGATCATCGGGTTCACCGCCGGACCAGCGGTGTCCTTGTAGGGATCGCCGACCGTATCGCCGGTCACCGCGGCCTTGTGCGCCTCGGAACCCTTGCCACCGTGGTTGCCTTCCTCGATGTATTTCTTGGCGTTGTCCCACGCCCCGCCGCCCGACGTCATCGAGATCGCCACGAACAACCCGGTCACGATCGTGCCCAACAGCATCGCTCCCAGCGATGCGAACGCTGCTGCCCGGCCAGCGATGATGTCAATGATGATCCACAGCACGATCGGCGCACCGACCGGCAGCAGCGACGGCACCAACATCTCGCGGATCGCGGCCTTGGTCAGCATGTCCACCGCCTTGCCGTATTCCGGCTTGCCGGTGCCTTCCATGATGCCGGGGATTTCGCGGAACTGTCGCCGCACTTCGACCACCACCGCGCCGGCGGCGCGGCCGACCGCGGTCATGCCCATCGAGCCGAACAGGTAGGGCAGCAGGCCGCCGATGAAGAGGCCAACCACGACGTACGGATTCTGCAGTGCGAAGTCGACGTGCAGCGTCGGAAAGTAGTGTGCGAGATCCTGCGTGTAGGCGGCGAACAGCACCAGTGATGCGAGGCCAGCGGAACCGATGGCATAGCCCTTTGTCACTGCCTTCGTCGTGTTGCCGACCGCGTCCAGCGCATCGGTGGTGATGCGCACATCGCGCGGCAGGTCCGCCATCTCGGCGATGCCGCCGGCGTTGTCGGTCACCGGGCCGTAGGCGTCCAGCGCCACGATCATACCGGCGAGCGACAGCATGGTTGTCGCGGCAATCGCGATGCCGAACAGGCCGGCCACCATCGAGGCGACAATGATGCCGATGCAGATGACGATCACCGGCAGCGCGGTGGCTTCCATCGACACCGCCAGCCCCTGGATCACATTGGTGCCGTGGCCGGTGGTGGAGCTTTGCGCGATGGAGCGCACCGGGCGGTACTCGGTCGCGGTATAGTATTCGGTGATCCACACGATGGCGCCGGTCACTGCCAGGCCAACCAGCGCACATATGAACAGATCCGAT
>DATKFJ010000540.1:0-2682 GCA_035511435.1 Acetobacteraceae bacterium
AACACGCCGGTTTCCACCTCACTGGCGATCAGCGGCCAAACCGTCCCCGGCATGCTGAGCAATGTCGCGAGGTTCAAACGCGACACGGTGCCCACCAACACCAATCAGTCCAACATCCAGCCGGTTTTCGACATCTATGCCAGCGTGCAGGGCCGCGATCTCAGCAGTGTCGCGGCAGATATCCATAAAGTCACCACGGAACTCCAGAAGGAGATGAAGCCCGGCAATACCATTGAGGTCGTCGGCCAGATCCAGAGCATGAACGACTCTTTCCGGAACCTTGGCATCGGGCTGCTGTTCGCCGCGGTCCTGGTTTATCTGCTGATGGTGGTGAACTACCAGAATTTTGGCGATCCGTTCGTCGTGATCCTGGCACTGCCGGCGACGCTCTGCGGCATTGTCACGATGCTGTTCATCACCGGCACCACGCTGAGCGTGCCATCGCTGATGGGCGCGATCATGTCGGTCGGCGTCGCCTCGGCAAACTCGATCCTGCTCGTAACCTTCGCGCGCGAGCAGCAATTGAAAGGACACTCCGCCTTCGAGGCTGCATTGAGCGCCGGCCATACCCGAATCCGTCCCGTGCTGATGACGGCAGCCGCGATGATCGTCGGCATGGTCCCCATGGCGATCGGCGGCGCCGGCGAGGAACAGAACGCCTCGCTCGCTCGCGCCGTCATCGGCGGCCTCTTGTTCGCGACGCCGACAACATTGCTGATCGTGCCTTACCTGTTCGCCATGTTGCGAAAGGGTAACGACGGAAAGCCTCACCATGGCGTATTCGAGGAAATCACGTGATGACCGAGATTGACCTGCGGCCAAAGACTGAAGATGTTCAGGACCGGCGTGATCCCGAAACCGATCGCGTTGTTGAGCTACCAACCAATGTGGCGCGCAAGCCGCGGCGTTATGGCGGCGCGCTGCTCGGCGCAAGCGTGCTGGGATTGCTTCTGGGTGGTCTTGCCATAGGAGGCTGGCACCACTACCAGGCCGTGCTCGAGGCCGCGGCCACCGCGCAACAGATCCGGACCTTTGTTCCCTCCGTTCGCGTGGCCGCGGTCCGAGACAGCGGCAGCAAAATTACCGTCAGCTTGCCGGCGACGACGACGGCGTTTGAGGCCGCGAATATCTTTGCGCGGACCAACGGCTATATCGAAAAGCGTTATGTCGACATCGGCGATCGGGTCAAAGCCGGAGACCTGCTGGCGGATATTACCGCTCCTGAACTCGACCACCAGATCGCGCAAGCCAAGGCGACGCTGGCCCAGAACCAGGCGACATTGGAACAGACCCAGGCAAGCCGTGATCTCGCCGACGTCACCAATGGGCGCGACAGCAAACTGGTCAAGCAGGGATGGCTCACACTACAACAGGGTGACAACGATCGCCTGACCCTGAAGGCGCAGCAAGCCGCGGTAGGAGTGGCTCAGTCCAATATCGCCGCCCAGGAAGCCCAGATCCGGGTTCTCGAGCAGGAGAAGGCCTACCAGCGCGTGATTGCGCCATTCGATGGCGTGATCACCCAGCGCAACATCGACAATGGCAGCCTGGTGACGGCGGGATCGACCTTCATGTACACGCTGCAGCACCCGGACGTGATCCGTACCCAGCTGTTCGTCCCGCAGGATGCGGCATTCGGCGTCGCCCCCGGGGTCGATGCCGTGGTGCATGTTCCGGAGATTCCGAACCGCACCTTTCCCGGCAAAGTGACGAGAATTGCAAGCGCACTGCAGCCGGGCAGCCGCACACTGTTGACTGAAGTCGACGTTCCCAATCCTGACGGCGCGCTCAGTCCGGGAATCTACTGCACCGTCGAACTGTTTATCCCACGCAAGACACCGTCGATGATCATATCGGCCGACGCGGTTGTATTCGATGAGAACGGCCAGCACGTTGCGGTGGTCGAGAATGGCATCGTCCATTTTCAGAAGATCACGGTCGCGCGTGACTTCGGCACGGAAGTCGAGGTGCACGATGGCGTCAAGGTGGGCGATCAGGTCATCCTGAATCCGATGGTGAACCTCGCGGAAGGCAGCAAGGTCACGGTGCGCAAGACCGAGAAAACCTAAATCGGAACGCGGGAGGCGATCATGATGCGATACGTGCTGGCAATCGCGCTGCTGCTGGACTGTCACGCCAGCCTGGCGCAGGTCTCCACCATGGGCACCACCGCCATGGGCCTTCCATCGACGCCGGGGGCGATCGTCTCATCCCCCCTTTATGGCCCGAGCCCGTTCTCGTCGACGACCCAGCCGGCAGCACCTGACACGACGTTAGCGCCGGTGCCGCTGGCGCTTGATCCCACGGCCCCGGGGACCAGCATCAACTGCTCTCCGGTATCCGCGCAAACCACTTTAGCGTCTCCGACACAGATTACTTCATCAGGCCCGGTGACGGCGAGCCCAACGTCGAGCGGTGCCAGTAGCCAATCGGCGTTTGGAACGCCGGGGATTCTCGTGCCGCTGGGGACAGCCCTGCCGCAGGGGACGGTCGTGATCCTGCCGCAGGGGACGATCCTGCCGCCGGGCACCATCGTCACGACGCCGGGGACCAGTGTGGCGCTGGGGACTACCGTGGCGTCAACAGCGAGCACAAGCGCGACGACAGCAATGTCATTGGGGCCATCGACAATGAGCTCCACATCGATCAGCGGAAGTACAACCGGGACCATATCGCCCGTAG
>DATKFJ010000541.1:0-11874 GCA_035511435.1 Acetobacteraceae bacterium
GAATCACTGCGCGACGGCTCGGCGACGCATAGTCAGTATCGGATAGTCAACGCTAGACACGTCAAAGCGGTATGCGGCGCAGGGAGCTAAAAGTCAGTCTCGGCGGCTCCCTTGGCCCGGCAGCTTTTTGCACCAAAGGTCGCGGCAGCAGTGAACCACCACTCTGCATAAGCAGTATCGATGCGGTGCATATTGTACCGGTGTCCGACACCGAATGCCGCAATCAGCCCTGGAGGATGACGATCCGTCGCACTGGCAGGCTGCTGGCCGGCATCGACGCTGGTGACCAATTCCACCCTGCCAGGCCGTCCGCCGCAGCCGTCGTGGCGCATGCGAGCGATGATGTCGCGGATCAGCATGTCGCCCCGCGCCGCGCGCGTCTCGGACAACATCCGCTCCTTGCCGCAGCGAACGCAGGTAACGCGCATGAACCACGACGGGAAGGTACGGAATGGTTCACCCAGAGCTTCTTGGCCCGTCGGCAGCGGGAGATCGCCACCCCTGCCGCCAACCCAGGTCACCGTGACAATGCCCACGGAGGGCCACAGGAGTCGGAGCGGCCCCACGGTCAGCGGCTAGATGGCGTAGCGGCGGATTCCTGCTGTCAAACGGCGAGAACTAAAATCCAGAATCAGCCCAGATGAATTCATGCCCTTTGGTGCCGCATGCATCCATCTACGAGCTGGGTAACGAATCAACCTAGCGCGGCCAGCGCTATCGACGCGCCATCCGCCAGCCGTATACTCCCCCCTCCCAACAGGAGGCCAAAGCACCATGCCCACGGCCAACCGTCAGATGCATCTGGGCGTCTTCGTACTCGGCACCGGCAACCACATGGCCGGCTGGCGCACGGACGGCGCCTTCACCAACCACATGGAACTGCCGGTGATGCACGAAATCGCCCGCATCGCAGAACGTGGCAAGTTCGACCTGCTGTTCATCTCCGACTCGATGTCGATGGACCCCACCGACCATCCGTCGTTTCTGTGCCGCTTCGAACCCACCACCCTGATCACCGCGCTCAGCGCCACCACCACGCATATCGGCCTCGGCGCCACGGTCTCCACCAGCTTCTCCGAGCCGTACAACGTCGCCCGCATCTTCGGCTCGATCGACCACATCAGCGACGGCCGCGCCGCATGGAACGTCGTCACCAGTTCCAACCCCAAGGCCGCGCTCAACTTCAACCTCGACGAACACATCGAGCACGAACAGCGCTACGCCCGCGCCAACGAATTCGTCGATGTCGTGCGCGGGCTGTGGGATTGCTGGCAGGACGGTGCGATCGTCGCCGACAAGGCCACCGGCCGCTACATCGATGCCGACAAGGTGCGCCCGCTCAACCACCACGGCCGGTTCTTCAAGGTGCGCGGGCCGCTCAACATGGCGCGCTGCCCGCAGGGCCATCCGGTGATCATCCAGGCCGGCGGCTCGCCGTCCGGGCTGGAACTGGCGGCACGCACCGCGGATGTGGTGTTCTCGGTGGTGCAGGAGCTGGCGCCCGCCAAGGCCGCGTACGGCGACCTGAAGGGACGCATGGCGAAATACGGCCGCGACTCGGACAGCCTCGCGGTGCTGCCCGGCGTCATGACGATCGTCGGGGACAGCGATGCCGAGGCGCGGGAGAAACTGGCGAAGCTGCAAAGCTGGATCAGCCCGACCAACGCCACGACCCTGGTCGCCAGCCGCATCGGCTACGACGTCTCCGGCCATCCGCTCGACGGCCCCGTCCCGGCACCGCCGCCGGCACTGAACAGCCGCACCTTCGCCAGCGTGCTGTACGAAATGGCGAAGCGCGAGAACATGACGTTGCGCGACCTGTACAACCTGACCGCGGCGGCGCGCGGCCACTGGGTCATCTGCGGAACGCCGCGCGGCATCGCCGACACGCTGGAAGAATGGTTCGTCGAGCGCGCGGCCGATGGGTTCAACATCCTGCCGGCGCATTTCCCCGGCGCCTTCGCGGAGTTCGTCGATCGCGTCGTGCCGGAATTGCAGCGCCGCGGCCTGTTCCGCCGCGACTACGAGGGCGCAACCCTGCGCGACCATTTCGGCCTCGCCCGCGTGCCTGCCTTGACGACGCGCGAGCAATCGGTCGCCGCGGTGTAGCCGCACCGCGATGCCCGCGTTGCCGGCCGCGCGGCGCGCGCGCTATCGTTGCGTGGCAATCGCCAACGCCAGCGCTCTAAGGGTATCGCCACATGAACCTGGGTTCGCGATCCGTCGGCATTCCGGCTGTCATCGGAGTTTGCGTCGCCATCGCGTTCTCGCTGTGCGCTGCGCATGCGGAGACTCCGTTGGAACGCGGCACCTACCTGATGCGCGGCATCGTCGGATGCGGCAATTGCCACACGCCGAAGGGACCGGACGGCCACGCGCTGCAGGACCAGGAGTTGGCCGGCGGCGTGGTTTTCAGGACCCCGGGATTCGACGCGGTTGCCGGCAATATCACGCCCGATCCGGCGACCGGCATCGGCAACTGGACCGACGACCAGATCGTCGATGCGATCCGCAACGGCAAGCGCCCGGATGGCACGACGATCGGCCCGCCGATGCCGATCGAGTTCTATCGCAACATGTCGGACACCGATGTGCGCGCTCTGGTGGCGTACCTCCGCACGGTGAAACCAATCGCGCACACGCTGGCGAAATCTACCTACAAAGCACCGCTGCCCGCATCGTATGGCCCGACCGTGACGCATGTGCCGGACACGTCGCCGGACAACAGGATCGCCTATGGCCACTACCTGTCGACGATCGCGCATTGCATGGAATGTCATACGCCGCGGGCGCATGGACAGCTCGAAACCAGCGAACTCGGCGCCGGCGGCCAGGAGCTGCCGGTGTTTCCCGTCGGCGTCGTCATCAGTTCGAATTTGACTCCGGCCAATCCGGAAGGCATTGCGCATTGGACCGATGCCGAGGTGGAAACTGCAATTACCGATGGCGTCCGTCCCGAAGGCCGCAGGTTGGTGCGCACGATGGCCTTCGACTGGTACCGCAACATGCGCAAACCGGACCTGGATATGCTGGTCGCCTACCTCCGCACATTGAAACCGGCAACGCCCTGATGGAGCATACCCCTGATGGAGCCGCGCGATGGCGCAACACACAAGGACCTCGCCATGACCAATAGCATCCCGGTTATCGACGTGGCGGACTACGTGGCCGGCCGGCCAGGCGCGTTGCAGCAGCTTGCGCGGCAACTGCACGATGCGCTGACCACCGTCGGGTTCCTGGTGGTCACCGGCCATGATGTGCCGCGCGGATTGATCGAGCAGACCTTCACCGAGGCAAAGCGGCTGCACGATCTGCCCATGAGCCGCAAGCTGTCGATGAAACTGAACGAACACAACAACGGCTACATGGCGATGGGTTGCTATGCCGTGTGGACATCGGACGTCAACAAGAATGACCAGCCGGATCTGAACGAAGCATTCTTCATCAAGCGCGAACGCCCGCCGGACGATCCGCTGCGCCGCTCCGGACGTCGCTTCGTCGGCGCCAATGTCTGGCCGGACGAAACCGAGTTGCCCGGCTTCCGCACGCGCGCGCTCGAGTACGCCGATACGATGGATGTGTTCGCGCGGCGCATGCTGCCGGCGGTCTCTGTCGCGCTTGATCTGCCGCCGGACTGGTTCGATGAGGCGTTTCGCCCCAGCCAGTTTTCATTCCGGCTGTCGCACTATCCGCCGGTCCAGGCCGCGGCGAACCAATTCGGCATCGCGCCTCACACCGACAGCAACTTCATGACGTTCCTCGCGCAGACCGATGTGCCGGGACTACAGGTTCGCATGCCTTCGGGTGAATGGCTCGATGTACCGTACATTCCGGGATCGTTCGCGGTCAATTCCGGCGACACGATGCGGCGCTGGACCAACGGCCGCTTCAAATCCACACCGCACCGCGCATCGCCGCCCGCGGGACGGCATCGCTATGCCATTCCGTTCTTCCTCGGCCCCCAGTTCGACTGGGTTATCGAGTGTCTGCCGACCTGCACCGACGCAGACAATCCGCCGATCTGGCAACCGATCAGCTATGCCGAGTGGCAGGAATACTGGTACAACGCGAACTACGATCCGAAGGTGCAAAAGGATCTGGTGGCATAAGGCGGCAAACATGAAACGCAGAAATCTGTTGGCCGGCGGCGCGGCGCTGGCGGCAATTGGCACGGCGGGACTCGCGCGGCCGGCCATCGCGCAGAACGGTTCGGCAAAGCTGCTGCGCTTCGTGCCGCAGGCCAACCTGGCGAATCCCGATCCGATCTGGACCACCGCGACCGTGGCGATCAACCACGGCTACATGGTCTGGGACACGCTGTACGGCATCGACGACGCACTGGTCGGCAAGCCGCAGATGTGCGCCGGGCACGAGATGTCGTCCGACGAACTGACGTGGACGTTCACCCTGCGCGACGGCCTGAAGTTCACCGATGGCGAACCGGTGCGCGCGCTGGACTGCACGACGTCGATCACCCGCTGGGCCGGCAAGAACCCGTTCGGCCAGACGCTGATCGGGCAGACCGACGAGATGAAGCCGCTGGACGACAAGCGCTTCCAGATCAGGCTGAAGAAGCGGTTTCGCCAGATGGAGTACGCACTCGGCTCGCAGAACTGCTTCATCATGCCGGAACGGATGGCGAAGACCTCGCCGAACGAGCAGATCAAGGAGTTCATCGGTTCCGGCCCCTTCATCTTCAAGCAGGATGAATGGGTGTCCGGCGCCAAGGCCGTCTACGTGAAGAACGACGGCTACGTGCCACGCAACGAGCCGCCGCAATACTATTCCGGCGGCAAAATGGTGCATTTCGAACGTGTCGAATGGATCGTCGAACCCGACCCATCCACCGCATCCTCGGCATTGCAGACCGGTGAGGTGGACTGGCTCGAATTCCCGGTACTCGACCTGTTGCCGATGTTGCGCAAGTCGCCGGGCTGCGAGGTGGAACGCTACGATCCGCTGGGTTCGCTCGCGATGATCGCGTTCAATCACCTGTATCCGCCGTTCGACAATCCGAAGCTGCTGCGCGCGCTGCTGCCGGCGATCGATCAGAAGGAGTACGTCACCGCATGGGTGGGTGAGCAGCAGGATCTCGGCCTCTATCCGGTCGGCGTCTTCACCGGACATTCGCCGATGGCAAACGACGCGGGCATGGATGTGCTCACCGCACCGCGCGATCTGGCGAAGGCGAAGCAGCTGGTCGCCGAAAGCGGCTACAAGGGCGAAAAGATCGTGATGATGGCACCATCCGATCAGCCATCGCTGGTAGCGCCTTCGCAGGTCTCCCGCGAGCTGTTCGTGAAGCTCGGACTGAACGTTGACTACCAGGTGATGGACTGGGGAACGCTGGTCTCGCGCCGCGCGAAAATGGACCCGCCTGACCAGGGCGGCTGGAACGTTTTCCATACCACATGGGGCGGACTTGCGACCGCCAATCCGGGAAGTTCATACCCGCTGCGCGGCAACGGCAAGAAAGGCTGGTTCGGCTGGCCCACGGACGCGAAGCTGGAGGAACTGCGCGATCAGTGGTTCGACGCGGCGGACATTCCGGCGCAGCAGAAAATCTGCGAGCAGATCCAGTTGCAGGCGTTCCAGAACGTTCCGTTCATACCGGTCGGCCAGTGGTACTACCCGTGGGCGTTCCGCCACGACCTGACCGATTTCGTGAAGTGCGCCGCCGTGCTGTTCTGGAACGTGCGCCGCGCGTAACACCGACAGGAGACACCGCCATGGAAATGCACCAACTCGGCCGATCGGGGATCGAGATGCCGCCGCTGATGTTCGGCGGCAACGTGTTCGGCTGGACCGCGGACGAAGCGACGTCGTTCCGCCTGCTGGATACGCTCATGGCTGCCGGGTTCAATGCGATCGACACGGCTGACGTGTACTCCGTGTGGGCGCGCGGCCATCAAGGCGGCGAGTCGGAAGCCGTCATCGGCAACTGGTTGAAGCGTCGCGGCAAACGGGACGATGTGATCATCGCCACCAAGGTCGGCGCGGTGATGGGCTCCGGCGAGAAAGGCCTGTCACGCACCTGGATCATGAAGGAGGTCGATGCGTCGCTGAAGCGGCTGCAGATCGACACCATCGACCTGTACCAGGCGCATCGCGACGATGCCGACACACCGCAGGAGGAAACCGCACAGGCATTCGCCGATCTGGTGAAGCAGGGCAAGGTGCGCGCGATCGGCGCCTCGAACTTCACCGCTGCCCGTTTGAAGTCGGCGCTGGACATCAGCCGCAAGAATGACCTGCCGCGCTATGAATCGCTCCAGCCGCATTACAATCTCGTCGAACGATCGGTGTACGAAACCGAGCTGGAACCGTTGTGCCTGGCAGAGGGTCTCGGCGTGATCAACTACTACGCGCTGGCCGCCGGGTTCCTCACCGGCAAGTATCGCTCCGAAGCGGATCTGTCCAAGAGCCCGCGTGGCGGCGGCGTGAAGAAATATCTCAACGGCCATGGCCTTGGTGTGCTGAAGGCGTTGGATGAAATAGCGGCTCGACTCAAGGCGACGCCGGCGCAGGTGGCGCTGGCCTGGTTGATCGCGCGTCCCAGCGTCACCGCGCCGATTGCCAGCGCGACGAGCGTGGAGCAACTGCAGGACATCCTGAAGGCGGCCGCATTGAAGCTGACCGCGCAGGACATGGCATTGCTGAACAAGGCAAGCGCCTGATTGGTACCAGATGGGCTTGCGCCCGCAGGCCATTTACGGAATTGCGGATTCCCCCGTCGGCATAGCCGGCTATTTCCTCGATCACGACGCACGTAGTTTGGCGATGATCTCGCGTGTCTTCGACGGGCAGCCCGAAGGTCTGACGCGGGATGATATCCTGGACAACGTCACGCTTACCTGGCTGACGAACACCGCGATTTCTGGTGGGCGGCTTTATTGGGAGGCCTTCCAAAATAAGATTTCTTTCTTCGGGCCCAAAGGCGTCTCCATTCCGGCTGCCGTAAGCATCTTCCCCGACGAACTGTCCCAGGCTCCGCGCAGTTGGGCAGAGCGGGCTTATCCGAAGCTCATCTACTACAACAAGCTCGACAAAGGCGGTCACTTCGCGGCCTGGGAACAGCCTGAGCTCTTCACCAGAGAACTTCGTGCTGGCTTCAAATCGCTTCGCACATGAGCGGTCTGAGTGATATCGGCGCGACCCCGCCAAGCGCCGATCCGCTCTCTTGTGCAGCACGAGCGCGCAAGGAGGCGCCGCTGACCGGCCGTAGACGCTCCGCACCCTCGAACAGACGCTCGGTGTAATCGCCAAGGGGATCGATCCTGGGCGGCGATACGCCTATGCACTTTGCTTTGAAGACCGATTTCGGTTCGCAGCAGTCAAACCAATTGCCGAATGCGGCGCGGCATCACTGGTTGGCAAGGAAGCGCTCGAACGCCGCACTATAGTCGGAATGCCATCGCGACAGTGCCGGTCGGTTCTCAGTGATGTCCTGCGCCGCCCATAGGATCCGCCGATTATCGATCTCGCGCGTCACGTCGTTGTCCGGGCAGAGGATATAGAAGTCGCCGCGATGCATGCCGTCGATCAGCATGTCCACAACCTGGTCTGGCGCCCATGCACCTGGCGGCTTCTCAGTGCGCCCACGGCTTGTCATGCCTGTGAAGGTGGAGCCGGGGATCAGCAGATGCGCGGTAATATGCTGGCCCTCGACATTGCGCAGACTGTGCGCCAGTGCCTCAGTCAGCACCTTTATACCGGCTTTGCTGACATTGTAGGCGGTGTCACCCGGCGGGCAGGTGATGCCCTGCTTGGATCCTGTGTTGATGATCGCGCAGGGTGTCCCTTGCTCCAGCATGCGCGGGGTGAAGCTCTGTACGCCATTGATGACGCCCCACAGATTCACCTCCAGCACGCGCCGCCAGCGATCGATATGTTCCCACGGCCCGCCGCCAGGCGCAGTGCCGGCGTTGTTCATCAACACCGCAACTTCGCCGAACGCTGAGTAAGCTGCGTCACGGAGTTTGTGGATGTCGTCCAGTTTGCTGACATCAGTGGGTACCGCGAGAACCGCGTCCTTGCCTCCCGGTGATGTTGCCACGATTTCCGTCACGGCCAGTTCAAGTGCCTGCTGTGACAGATCGGCCAGGCACACCTTGAGGCCCATGGAAGCGAACCGTCTGGCCGCCGCAAGGCCGATGCCGCTGGCGGCACCCGTCACGACGGCAACGCGACCTTCGGTCAGGGCGGGATGAGTACTCATCGCATTACTCCGCGTGTCGTGGTGTGTTCAGATTGACCGTCACGTTCTTCCGCTGCGTGAAGCTGTCCAGCATGCCTTCAAGTGAGAACTCCCGGCCGATGCCGCTCTGCTTATAGCCGCCATAGGAGTGACCCGGCTGTTGGCCGAGACCCTGGTTCACCTGCACCCATCCTGACTCGATCGCGTGTGCGGTACGCAGTGCGCTGCCAATGTCGTGTGTCCAGACATAGGCGGCTAGACCGTAATGACTGTCATTCGCCATGCGGATCGCCTCGATCTCGTTGCGCCAGGGGATCGCCACCAGCACAGGGCCGAAGATTTCCTCGCGCGCCAGCCGCCAGTCATTGGATGTGTCGGCGAACACCGTTGGGAGAGCGAAGTAGCCCTCGCTCAGCGGGCCATCCGTCGGTGGCAGACCGCCGAACACCAGCCGCGCATCCTTGCGTTTCAAGCCTTCATCGACATAGCCGCACACTTTCCGAAATTGCTTGTCGTTGATGATGGCACCAATGTCGGTTGCTTCATCGAGTGGATCGCCCAGCTTCAGCGCCTGTGTCTTCGTGCGAAGTTTCTCCAGAAAGCTGTCGAAGATGTCAGCGTGCAGGAACAGGCGGGAACCGGCCGTGCATGACTGGCTCTGGCGGGTGAAGCGCATGCCTGCAATCACGCCATCCACCACCCAGTCCGCGTCTGCATCCGGATACACGATAGAGGGGCTCTTGCCGCCGAGTTCCAGTGACACCGGCACGATCCGTTCTGCCGCGGCACGCATGATCAGTTTGCCGACCTCTGTCGATCCGGTGAACGACAACTTGCGGATTGCCGGATGCTGCGCGAGCGCGGCGCCGCATTCCTCGCCGAGACCGGTCAGCACGTTCAGTACGCCCGGCGGCAGGAACTCCTGGCACACCTCCGCCATCAGCAGCACGCCGAGTGGCGCATCCTCCGCCGCCTTCAACACCAGCGTGTTACCGGCGCAGAGCGCGGGTGCAATCTTCAGCGCGCCTAGCAGCACTGGTGCGTTCCATGGAATGATGGCGCCCACGACACCGATCGGCTCGCGTCGCGTGTAGCTGAGCACATGCTCCCCAAGTGGGATCGTCTCGCCCTTCAGTTCGCCAGCAAGGCCGCCGAAGTAGCGGAAGATGTCCGCCGACAGCCGTGCCTCTGGCCGCGCCTGGGTGCGCAGCGCATTGCCGGTCTCCAACGCGATGGTGCGAGCAAGCTCCTCGCCGCGCGCCTCCAGCGCATCTGCAATGCGCAGCAACAGCCGGCCACGGTCGCGTGGTGGTGTCTTGCTCCAGCCCGGAAAAGCCTGTGTGGCGGCCTGTACGGCACGATCCACGTCGTTTGCACTGCCACGCGGGATTTCGGCGATCTTCTGCCGCTTGCCGGGATTCTCCACGTCCAGTGTTTCGCCGGACGCGCTGTCTACCCACGCTCCCGCTATCAGCATCTGCGCATGGCGTAGCGGAAACCCGGTATTCGGGTGTGTCTGTTCGGTTATGGACATGATGTGCAGTCTCCGGGGATCGCGGGCCACCCAAGCGTTTGCTATGGCCGTTTGGATATAGCGGTGGCGGCGAGGAGGGTCCAGATGACATCCGTGGTCCGATGTCTCGCGGGTATGCTCCTGGTCACGGTAGCCTTCATGCCGCTTCGCTTCGCCTTGGCGGAGCCGCTGCACATCTATGCAGCGGGAAGCCTGACTGGTGCATTCACCGACATGGTGAAGGCATTCCCCGCGGCCGAAGGCGATGTGGCCACACCGGTATTTGGTCCCTCGGGCGTGCTGTGCGAGAAGATTGAGCACGGCGATCACGTCGATGTTTTCGCTTCGGCGGATATGGTGCAGCCGCGTACCTTGGCTCGCTCACACAGCGGATCATCGGTCGTGATGTTCACGCGCAACCGGCTCTGTGCGCTGGGGCGAGCGAGCGTAGGAATGACAACCGACAATCTGCTTGACAGATTGCTGGACCCGTCGGTGCGCCTGGCTCCCTCCACTCCGGGCGATCGTCACGTGTGCGGGCCGTACATCTCCGGACAGTCGCGCCAACGGCAGCCAACCCTCAAAACGTGGACGATGCCACTGATCGCTTCCCGGTTGCGCCGCGATCTCACGCCGCGCCGGCACGTTGCAATCAGCGGTTCCAACGCCGCCCATTGCCGATCGCTCATCCAGAATTCGTTGGCCGCCGGCTCGCTCCCGTCAGTCAAGGAGCTTGAATCCCACCCGCCCGAGCCACCGTGACGGTCATGGTAGTTGCGTAGGAGGGCCTGACTTTCCGACCAGGCAGAGCAAATTCCACTTCAGCGCCAACCGAGCGCTGGCGCGACGTGGGTCAGGATCGCTTCTATGACATGCGCGTTGTAATCCACACCGAGCTGGTTGGGCACAGTCAGCAGCAGTGTGTCGGCCGCGGCGATTGCCTCGTCCTGCCTGAGCTGCTCGATAAGCACGTCCGGTTCTGCAGCATAGCTCCGACCGAAGATCGACCGAGTCCTTTCGTCGATGAAGCCAAATTGGTCCCCCTCGTCACCGCCGTGACCGAAATAAGCGCGATCCCGTTCGTCGACCAGCGCCAATATATTGCGGCTGACCGACACCCGTGGCTCACGCGCATGACCGGCCTCCTTCCAGGCATCCCGGAAGGCCCGGATCTGAGCCGCTTGCTGAACGTGGAAAGGCTGGCCGGTCTCGTCGTTCTTGAGCGTGGAGGCTTGCAAGTTCATGCCGAGTTTTGCTGCCCAGACCGCGGTCGCGTTGGATCCAGACCCCCACCAGATCCGCTCACGCAGCCCCTCTGAGAAGGGTTCGAGGCGCAGCAGGCCCGGCTGATTCTGGAACATCGGTCGCGGGTTCGGCTCTGCGAATCCCCTGCCCTGTAGCAGGTCGTAGAACACCTCGGCATGTCGGCGCCCCATGTCGGCGTCGGTCTCGCCCTCCCCCGGGCGATAGCCAAAATAGCGCCAACCAGCGATCACCTGCTCAGGTGAGCCACGGCTGATCCCCAGCTGCAGGCGGCTGCCCGCGATGAGGTCCGCCGCGCCCGCGTCCTCGGCCATGTAGAGTGGGTTCTCGTAGCGCATGTCGATCACCGCAGTGCCGATTTCTATGCGGCTGGTCTTCGCGCCGACTGCTGCCAGCAGCGGGAACGGCGAAGCAAGTTGACGGGCGAAATGATGGACCCGGAAGAACGCTCCGTCTGCACCCAATTGCTCGGCCGCGACGGCAAGCTCGATGGACTGCAGCAACACGTCCGACGCCGAACGGGCCTGGGATCGCAGCGCAGGCGTCCAATGGCCGAACGAGAGGAAACCGATCTTCTTCATGCGGGGTCGCCTTGTGATGCTCCTAAAGCGAACTGGAAAATCCTGCACCTGCCAAATGCCACTTCGAACGCCGCTTTCAACCCGGAGCGACGACACGCCACGACGTTCCAGCCGGGCCAAAGGTCTGCTATGCTCGGCCGGCTACAGCCCCGACAGGGAGACGCACCATGGATGATGTGACGATCCGACCCGCCACGAGCCGTGCCACGAAGGCAGCGCCCGCCGATTGGTTCACCGGAACAGTGCTGCAGGATGCATTGGCCACGCCGCTGGGAACGTCGCGCACGAACGCCACGCTGGTCACCTTTACCCCGGGCGCA
>DATKFJ010000542.1:0-4538 GCA_035511435.1 Acetobacteraceae bacterium
TTCTGATGAGCGCCAAGGCGTTGCTGGATCGCAACCCGTCGCCGACGCGCGCGGACATCGTCGCCGCGTTGGACAAGCATCTATGTCGCTGCGGTGCGCATCCGCGAATACTGCGTGCGGTGGAGAAAGCCGCGGCGGTGCTGCGGGAAGGGAAGGGGTCATGAGCGACACTCTGCCGACGTCCATTCAGAACAATCGACGTCTGGAGAAGTGGCTGCGCTTTAACCCTGATCGCACGGTGCGCCTGGCCGTCGGCAAGGTGGAGCTGGGCCAGGGCAATGTCACCGCTCTGGCACAGATCGCCGCCGACGAACTGGATGTCAGCCTGGATCGCATCGCGGTGCTGTCCGGCGATACGCAGGATGCGCCGGACGAGGGCCAGACGACGTCGAGTCAGTCGATCGAGGTATCCGGCCGTTCGGTGCGCCTGGTGTCCGCGGAGTTGCGGGCACGTGTACTCGATCGGTTGGCGCAGCGGCTGAATTGCAGCCCGTCGGAACTGAGCGTGGAAGACGGCGTGATCCGGCGTGGCGATGCAACGACCGGTCACGATTACTGGAATTTTGCATCGGCTGAGGATTTTGCGCGCGACATTGAAGGGACCGCGACACCGAAGCCGCACATGGCGTATCGCGTGGTGGGCAAGCCGGTGCCGCGGCGTGACCTGCCGGCGAAAGTCTCAGGTGCTGCCTTCATCCATGACATGGTGCGGCCAGACATGCTGCACGCGCGCATCCTGCGCCAACCGTGTCGTGGGGCGCATCTGGTCGCGTTCGATGAGGCGGCGGTGCGGCGCGCAGAACGCGGCGAGTTCCGTGTGGTGCGGGTCGGCGACTTCCTGGCGTTTGTGGGTGCGGATGAAACAGTGGTGCAGCGTGCCGCCGCGGTCGCTCCGATGCACGCCAGATGGGACAATGTGCGACAGATCACGCCCGACCAGCAGGAAGCGGATTGGCTGGTCGGCCGGCCATCCAACGATCGCGTGCTGGGGACCGAGTTGCCGGCGACCGCAACCCGTGACCTGGTGGAGGCAAGCTATTCCCGCCCCTATATCGCGCATGCATCCATGGCGCCCTCCTGCGCCTTGGCGGAATTTCGCAGTGGCCAACTTTCAGTGTGGTCGCACACGCAGGGCGTCTATCCGTTGCGTACCGCGCTGGCGAATGTGCTGGGCATCGCGGCGGACGTGATCACTGTGCGTCATGCACATGGCGCCGGGTGTTACGGGCACAATGGCGCCGATGATGTCGCGGTGGACGCCGCGGTGATCGCGACGCAGATACCGGATCGGTGCATCCGCGTGCAATGGCGGCGCGAGGAGGAGTTCGGTTTCGAGCCGTTCGGTCCTGCAATGCACGTTACGCTGCGTGCCGCGTTGGACGATGCCGGAAAACCCGTGGACTGGACTGCGGATATCTGGTCGCCAACGCATGTGCAGCGGCCGAGTACCGGCGGCAACCTGCTGACCCACGATGCGCTGCCTACGCCGCCACCGGATCCGCGTCCCACCGATCCGCCGGAAGCCAATGGCGGCGGCGGCACACGCAACGGGTTCCCGCTGTATGATTTTGCAAACAAGCGGGTGATCCACCATCTGGTGCTGCAACCGCCGGTGCGTACATCGGCGCTGCGTGGCCTTGGTGCGTTGCCGAACGTGTTCGCGATCGAATGCTTCATGGATGAACTGGCGGAGCGTGCCGGTGTCGATCCGGTGGAATATCGCTTGTCGTTGCTGTCGGATACGCGTGCGCGGCATCTGATCGAGAATATTGCCGAACGCTGCAACTGGTCGGCGCGTGGGCCGGCCGGCAGTGGACGCGGTCTGGGTCTCGGCTGGGCGCAATACAAGAATCACGCCGCCTATGCTGCTGTCGCGGTCGAGGTGGAAGTGGACCAGGAGGTACGGCTGTTGCGCGTGTGGTGCGCGGCCGATGCCGGTCTGGTGATCAACCCCGATGGCGCGCGCAACCAGCTTGAGGGCGGTATCGTGCAAGCGGCCAGCATGACGCTGAAGGAGCAGGTGCGGATGGAAGGCGACGGCGTCACGTCGCTCGACTGGGCCGGCTATCCGATCCTGCGTTTTTCGGAGGTGCCGGAGATCAGCACGGAAATCATCCACGCACCCGACCTGCCGACCTTGGGCATGGGCGAGGCGACATTCGGTCCCACCGCCGCCGCGATCGGCAACGCGGTCGCGCATGCGCTAGGCACGCGCATCAGGGAGATGCCGCTGACCCGCGAGCGCATTGCGGCGGCGTTGTTGAAATAGCGGCGCGGCGCGTTCCGTAGACCGGTGGTTACGCCTTCACGAACGGGCAGCCGCCATCGGCGAGCGGGCGCCACGCTTCATCCGGCGGAATGCTCACCAACTGCTTGCAGTAGTCGAAAGGATACTTCGACTCGGCCGGCGTTTTCACCTGCCACAGATGCATCACATGCATCACGCGGCCGTCCTCGCGGATCTGCACGTCGGTGTTGTACATGTCGTTGACGGGCGTCGCCTTCATCTTCGCCACCACCGTATCGGCGTCGGTCGTGCCGGCAGCCTTTACCGACTTCAACCAATGAGTCGCAGCGGCGTAGTTGGCGGCGTGCAGCAAGCCAGGGACCATGCCGTTCATTTTGGCACCCCAGCGCTTCGACCAGGCACGGGTCTTGTCGGTCATGTCCCAGTAGAACGAGTCGGTATAGACCAGCCCCTGGCAGGTCTTCAGACCCAGCGAATGCACGTCGTTGATCGCCATCAGCAGCGTCGCCATGCGAACGCCGCCTTGTGACAGGCCGAACTCGGCTGCCTGCTTGATGCAGTTCTGCAGGTCGGTGCCGGCATTGGCGAACCCGAACACTTTCGCGTCGGACGCCTTGGCCTGCACCAGGTAGCTGGAGAAATCCGCTGTCGCCAGCGGCGCCCGTACGGTGCCAAGTACTTTGCCACCGGCTGCCTGCACGGCGGCGATGGTGTCGCGTTCCAGAGCGTAACCGAACGCATAGTCCGCGGTGACGAAGAACCAGGTGGTGCCGCCTGCCTTGGTCAGTGCACTGCCGGTCCCGTGCGCCAGTGCGTACGTGTCATAGGCCCAGTGGATGCCGTAGGGTGAGCACTGCTTGCCGGTCATGTCCGAAGACGCCGGACCGGTGATCAGGTAGATGCGCTTCTTGTCACGGCAGACCTGCTGGATCGCAAGACCGGAGGATGAGGCAGCGCCATCGGCCAGCACATCGACGCCTTGATTATCGATCCATTCGCGGGCCAACGCACTGGCGACGTCCGGCTTGTTCTGATCGTCGGCCTGCATCACCTCGATTGGCCGGCCGAGTACCGAACCACCGAAATCCTGCACCGCCAGATCGACCGCCACGCGATTGCCTGGACCGCCGACGTCGCGATACGGGCCGCTCATGTCGCTGAGCAGACCGATCTTCACCGGCTTCGACGTGCTCTGCGCGCGCAGGATCCCCGGCATTCCCAGCGGGGCCGCGGCCAGTGCGCTGACGACGGCACGGCGGGAAAATTTCTGCATCGGTTCTCTCGTGACGAGGTTGGCGAGGTAAGGCGCTTGTGGCTGGGACAGCGCCACCACGACAGTGAAGATGCTATCGCATACTGGTATTGAGCTTTTCCAGTGCCGCGGACCCGGGGCACAAGGCCACCTCGTCCAGATCGTTGAACGGCGTGATCACCGTGTTCATGTGGTGGTGCAGGTCTTCCGGGTCTGGGTCGACATACAACAACCCGGTGACGATTTCGCCGGCCGCCTGTCGCTGCTGAAGATAGGTCATTGCCGCGATCCGGTCGTGCACGTCGTAGTCGTTGGATAGCTTGCGCAGCCGCAGTACCGAGCCGTCGTGCTGCTTCACCATCTCTATGGTGCCGGCGGCATATTCGACGGTGATGGGTTCGCGGCCGGGGATCACGTCGAGATAGTTCACCGCCAGGTTGTGCTCGCGCACATAGTCGAAGCTGGTGTGCGAGCCTTCGTGGTTGTTGAATGCGACGCACGGCGAGATGCAATCGATGAAGGCAGCGCCTTGGTGTTTCAGCGCTGCCTCGATCAACGGCACCAACTGTTCCTTGTCGCCGGAGAAACTGCGCGCGACAAATGTGGCGCCGAGTTGCAGCGCCATGGCGACCAGGTCGATCGCCTCGTCGTTGTTCACCACGCCGCGGCGGCTCTTGGCGCCCTTGTCGGAGGTGGCGGAGAACTGCCCCTTGGTCAGGCCGTACACGCCGTTGTTCTCGACGATGTAGGTCATGTTCACACCGCGCCGCATGACGTGGGCGAACTGGCCGATGCCGATCGACGCGCTGTCGCCGTCGCCCGACACGCCGAGGTAGATCAGGTCGCGGTTCGCCAGGTTTGCGCCGGTCAGCACCGACGGCATGCGCCCATGCACCGAGTTGAAGCCGTGCGATGCGCCGAGGAAATAGGTCGGTGTCTTGGACGAGCAGCCGATGCCGGACAGCTTGGCGATGCGATGTGGCGGCAGCTCGAGATTGAAGCAGGCACGTACGATCGCGGCACTGATCGAATCATGGC
>DATKFJ010000543.1:0-15362 GCA_035511435.1 Acetobacteraceae bacterium
CGAGCGCGCGTTGGAGGTTGGCCACCGAACAGGCAATCAGCACGCGGTGGTCCTGGCGCATCGATCGAGTGGCAGCGCCAAACTGTTGCTCGGCCGTTTTCGCGAGGCACGCAACGACCTGGAACAAGCGCTCGCGCAGTACGAAGGCATCATGGCAATCACGCGCGACCCCAAGGTATCGGTCTGCGCCGCCTTGGGTATTTGCCTGACCGCACTTGGCCTGCCCGACTCAGGGGTCACCATGAGCCTGGAAGGCGTCAAACATGCGGAAATGCTGTCGCATCCCATCAGCCTGAATCTCGCGCTCCGGCGCGCGTGCGTGCAAGGCATGATGCGGCGGGACACGCCGCAGGTGCTGGAACTTTCCAGCCGACTGCTGGTCAATCAGACCGAGTACGAGACGTTCCGCGGCAGCCGCGAAGGCGTCTTCTTCATGACCTGGGCCGAGTTGCAGACCAGCCGTGATCCGGTGCTGCGTGGACGCCTGCGCACCACGCTGGATTACTTCGAGAGCGCGCAACATTTCAACCTGCTGCCGTTCTTCCTGCTTGCTGCCGCCGAGGTGATGGAATCGCAGGACGATCGCGAGAGCGCCGATGCCTTGCTGCGCCGATCGGCCGAGCTTGTGGAAAAGACCGACGAGCGCTGGTGCGAACCCGAGATCCCACGCTTGCAGGCACGTCTGACGCGCGATCCCGCGATTGCGATGCATTTGCTTGAGTCGAGCCTGTCACTGGCACGTGAACAGGGTGCCCTGCTGTGGGAAGTGCGCGCCGCCACCGATCTGGCGAAACTGTTGCACGGTCAGCGCAGCCACGAGGCTGCTCGCAACATCTTGGCGCCGCTGCTGCCGCGCTTGAACGAGGGTCTGGTGATGCCCGATTTCATGTCCGCCCGCGCGGTGAGCAGTCAACCCAATTACACGCACGGCGCAGGCAACGCGGGAGTACCAGTATGCTGACCCGATACATCGCGCTGGTGAGTGAGGCGCCGAAAATCGAACTGGCCGAACTTGTAGCCGTAGCCGCGGCGCTGCAAAAGCAGGTGACGCGGGACTTCGGACCAATCTGGGGCGTCCAGGCGAATGTGTCAGCCTTTGCCCGCCTGGAAGAGGTGCCGCTCGACTACTGGCCCGTCATCATCAAGGACAACCTGGCGCGTCCCGAAGCTGCCGGATACCACGAGGACGATCTGGGCGAGCCTTGTTCGCTGGTCCGCCTGACCGACGATTGGAGTGTCACGGCAAGCCACGAGACGCTCGAGATGCTGGCCGATCCGTGGGGTCGGCATCTGGTCGCCGGCCAATCGCCGCGTCGCCCCAAGGACCGCGTGAAGTTCCTGGTCGAGGTGTGCGACCCGTGTTCGAATGCGAGCTACAAAGTCAACGGCATCGCGGTATCCGATTTCTACACGCCGCACTTCTTCGATCCCGTCCCAAGCCGCAGCGTTCGCTACAGCTTCGCCGGCAATATCACCAAACCGCGCCAGGTTCTGAAGGGCGGCTATCTGACCTGGTACGAACCGGCGTCGCGTAAATGGTGGCACCGGGCCTGGTTCAACGGACCCAGACACGCTGACGCCGAGATACCGATCCCGGACCTGGTCAAAGGCAACATTCGCTCTGCCATCGACCACCACCTTGCCCCGAAGCGCGCGCGCGGCAAGCAGAATGGCAGCGGCGGCAAGTTGCGGCAGCAGCGCGAAGAGCCAGGCAAGGCATTTCTTGAGCGAGCGTCAGATATTCGGCGCTCCATCCTTTCGCGTAGCTGATCCAGGCCAAGCACCGGCAACCCAACATCCCCCTCCCCTTGTGGGAGGGGGTAGGGGGGGTGCGCACCCACCGACCATGGGCAAGTGGCGTGCTCCCCGACCTACCCGCACCATAACGGTGTGGGTAGGTCGGGGATAAACCCTCCTACACCGGGGTGAACATCGGCATCGGCGGGCCGCCCTCACTCGGCACGAACTTCAGTTTCACCGCCTGCCCGATCTTCAGCGCGCCCAGGTCGCAGTCGACGATGTTGGTCATCATCGACGGCCCCTCCTCCAACGTCACATACGCGATCGCATACGGCACCTCGGCCCGCGCCATGATACTGAGCGTGTAGATCTTCCCCTTGCCGGATACCTCGACCCATTCCACCGGACCGAACGTGAACGGCGAAATCGCGCGCGGATACCAGATGAACTTCCCGGTGTCCTTGCAACGCGGCAGCACCAGCTTGCCAGCCGCGCAGCCATCCCAGAAAGGCTTGGTCTCCGGATTGGTCTCGGGCGTGCCGACGAATGAGATCTTGCGTTGAACGTAAGCCATGTCGATCACTCCCGCTCCAGAATCACAGTGCTGCCGCAGTGCCGCGTGCCAAGCGAACCGCCCGTGCCATGCGCGATCGCCAGGTTGCAGTTCTTCACCTGCACCGCGGCATGCGCCTCGCCGCGCAACTGGCGCACCGCCTCGATGATCTTGGTGATGCCGCCACGGTTCGCCGGATGGTTGCTGCACAATCCACCGCCATCGGTGTTGAACGGCAGCTTGCCGACGCCGGAGATCAGATTGCCATCCGAAACGAACTTTCCGCCCTGCCCCTTTTCGCAGAAGCCCAGGTCCTCCAACTGCATCAGCACCGTGATGGTAAAGCTGTCGTAGATCGACGCGTACTTGATATCGGACGGCTTGATCCCCGCCATCTCCCACGCCGGCGGTCCCGACCAACGCGCGGCCGAGAATGTCAGATCGATCTCGCCGCCCGCCTGATGCTTCGGTGATTCGCCAACCCCGATCACCTTCACCAACGGCCGCTTCAGGCTTTTCGCGATCTCCGGCCTGGTGACGATCAGCGCACCGCCGCCGTCGCTGATCACGCAGCAATCCAGCCGATGCAGCGGCGTCGCGACCATCGGCGACTTCACCACGTCTTCCACCGTCACGACATCACGCAGCATGGCGTTCGGATTGTACTGCGCGTGGTGTGACGCGGCGACCTTGATCCACGCGAGCTGTTCGCTGGTGGTACCGTATTCATGCATGTGGCGGGCGGCGCACATCGCGTACATGTTCGCGGTGGCCGGGCCGTAAGGGAACTCGAACTGCACCTCCGGCTGCGCGGGGCTGCCGGCGCGCGGTGCGGTGCCGGTCGCCATGCCTTCGCTGCGCGGCCGGCCGGCGAGCGTGATCAGCGCAATGCTGCAACGTCCGGCGGCAATCGATTCCAGTGCGTGCCCGACCGCCACCTGATACGACGAACCGCCGACGTCCGTGCTGTCCACGTGGCGGCATTTCAGGTTCATGTAATCGACCATCGACAGCGGGCCGAGGCCCGGGGCGTCGCCGGCGCAGAAGTAGCCGTCGATATCGTCCTTGGTCAGGCCAGCGTCCTCCAGCGCGCCCTTCGCGCATTCGGCGTGCAGCAATGTCACCGACTTGTCGGGTGCCTTGCGCGTCGGATGCTCGAACGCCCCGACGATATAGCCCGCGCCTTTTAAGCTCATGCGTTTCTCCCCTCGCGCCTGTCGCGCTCTTCCGGTCCAGGGGGCAGTATACCGATCGGTAGATTCTCCGCCAGACCGGCAAATACGCTACGCTGTCACCATGGAGATCAGCACGTGACAGCAGCGACCTTGTACGTCCCACCGTATCCGCCGAAACCAGCGCAGGAGCTGTCGTTCCCCGCTTACCTGCGCGCAATCCGCGGCAACGCTCTGACCATGTGGACCCAGGCTGCCTACCAGCAGGATGCCGTGATCCGTCGGGACCTTGGTCACAGCACAATGCTGCTCAATGCACCGGATGCGATCCATCGTGTGCTGGTGGACAACCCCGGCAACTATCGGCGTTCGCCCGCCTCGATCCGTATCCTGCGCCCGATCACCGGCAAGGGTCTGCTGCTCAGCGAAGGCGACGACTGGCGCCATCAGCGCCGTACCATCGCGCCGTCGCTCGCGCCGCGGAATCTGCCAATGCTCTCTCGGCACATCGTGACCAGCACGCAGCAGGCTGTTGCCACCCTCGCGGCAGAGGCAAACGAACCGGTCGATCTGCTCGCCGCCATGCAGAACCTGGCGCTGGACATCGCGGGCCGTTCGATGTTCTCGCTGGAAGTGCGGCAGTACGGCGCTGCGATGCGCCGGATGCTCAACGAGTACGCCACGCACTACGCACGGCCGCATCTGTTCGACATCGTGCTGCCGGCATGGATCCCGACGCTGCGCGATCTGGGCCGCCGGCGGTTCCAGCGCGCGTGGATGGGCCTGATGGAGCAGATCATGCACCAGCGTCAGGCCGCGCCGCCCGCGGATGCGCCACGCGACCTGTTCGATCTGCTGCTCGCCGCGCGCGATCCGGAATCCGGCGAGGGATTTACGCAGGCGCAGTTGCGCGACCAGGTAGCGACGATGATTCTTGCCGGGCACGAGACCACCGCGGTCACGCTGTTCTGGTCTCTCGTGTTGTTGAGCGGGGCGCCGAACGAACAGCAGATCGTTGCCGACGAAGTCCGCGGCGTCGACATCACGCCGGATACCGCCATGGATGTGCTGCCGAGTCTGGTTCACACTCGCGCGGTGATCAGCGAGGCGCTACGGCTTTATCCGCCGGCGTTCACCATCGTGCGCCAGGCGATCGCCGCCGACCGCGCCGGCACGATCGACATTCCACGCGGCACGGTGTTGATGATCGCACCATGGGTGCTGGGTCGGCATCGCCGGCTGTGGCGCGAGCCGGACGCCTTCGATCCGTCGCGCTTCCTGCCAGGAGCGCCGCCGATCCCACGCTTCGCCTATCTGCCATTCGGTGCCGGACCACGCATCTGCGTCGGCGCCCAGTTTGCGCTGACCGAGGCAACGTTGATGCTGACAGCAATGATCCGCGCGTTCGACGTGTCGTTGGATGAAGCCCCGCCGATGCCGGTCGCGATCGTGACGACACAACCCGATCACGCGCCAAGGTTTCGGCTGCAAGCGCGGTAGAGCCGCCTCCCACTATCCGGCCGCGGCGCGAGTTCGCCGCATCGCTCCCCTCCCCGCACAACGGAGACACGGCGTAATCAAGTCCCCAGATAAAACCGCCGGATCAGCTCATTGTCGTTCAGATCCGCCGCGGAACCGCCGGCGAACTCGATCCTGCCATGCACGATCACATAACCCCGATCCGCGATCCTGATCGCCTGCGTAAAATTCTGCTCCGCCATCAGCACCGTGAGCTGGAATCCATCCTTCAGCTCCTTGATCTTGTCGATCGTCCGGGCAACCAGCAGCGGCGCCAGCCCAACCGAAGGTTCGTCGATCAGCAAAATGCGCGGCGCCGACATCAACGCACGCGCCAGCGCCAGCATCTGCTGTTCGCCGCCGCTCATGCTGCCGGCCAACTGTCGACTGCGTTCCTTCAGTCGCGGAAACGTCTCGAAGCAAAACTCCAGATTCCGCGCGATCCCGGCACGCGCCGACTTGCGGAAGGCGCCCAGCAGCAGATTCTCGGTCACCGACAGCTTCGGGAAAAGCCTGCGCCCCTCTGGCACGAACGCAATGCCGAGATCGACGATCGCCTCGGTCGCAAGACCGATCAGTTCGTGTCGCGTGCCGTCGATCTCCGCCACTATGCTACCGGCAGACGGCCGCACGATGCCCATCACGCATTTCAGCAGCGTGCTCTTGCCGTTGCCGTTGGTCCCCAGCAGCACCACCGTTTCGCCGACATCCACCGACAGCGACACATCGTGCAGGATCCGCACCGCCCCGTACCCGGCATCGATCCCCGAGATCGCAATGCTACTCGCCAAGATACGCCCGCACGACATCGGGATCGCGCACCACATCGGCCGGATCGCCATCGGCTATCTTGCGCCCCGCCACCAGCACCACCAGCCGCTGCGAAAAATGCATCACCGCCCGCATGATGTGCTCGATCAGGATCACGGTTACGCCCTGTTCGTTCAAGCGGATCAGCAACGCCAGGATGTCGTCCACTTCCGTGTGCGACAGACCGGCCATCGACTCGTCAGCGACCAGCAGGCGCGGCGCGGCCGCCATGGCGCGTGCCAGCTCCAGCTTGCGCATCTCGATCTGCGTCAGATCGCGCGGCAGGTGCGTTGCCTTCTCGGCGAGCCCCACCATGTGCAGCAACTCGGCGCAACGCTCCTCGATCGCGTGCGCGCCAAGCGTCTGGCCATGCCGCGCGTTGACCGTGTAGAGCAGCGGAATACGCAGATTCTCGGCCAGCGACAGCGTGTTGAACGGCCGCGGCAACTGGAAGCTGCGCGACAGGCCCAGCCGCGTGCGCTCGTGCGCGGACAGACCGTTGAGTGAACGACCGGCGAAGCGAACGCTGCCCGCCTCGTTGCGCAGCGTGCCGCACATGCAGTTGACCAGCGTACTCTTGCCGGAGCCATTGGGACCGATCAGGCCGACACGTTCGCCCTGGTTGACCGCAAGCTCGATCGCCTCCAACGCGATGAAGCCGCCGAAGCGCTTGCCCAGACCGGCAATCTCCAGCAGCGCGCCATCAGTCATTTGCGCCCCCGGCTGGAGCGGAATCGGATCAACCCCAGAATGCCGTTCGGCGCGACAATGACGAAACCTACCAGCATCAGCCCGACAATCAGCAGATTGAGCGCCGATGAAATGGTGACCGTGGCAACCTGTTGCAGCGTCCCCAGCAGGACCGCACCAATCAACGGACCAAGCCAGCTCGACGTCCCGCCGACCAGCGGCATCGCCACGCCATTCACCGCGTAGGCAAGGCTGAAACCCGACGTAGGATCCAGGTACGTCACATAGTACGGCAACGGTGCACCAGCCATGCCCATGAACGCGCCGGACAACGTCGTCGCCAACAGCTTCAGCCGCAGCGTCGGCACGCCCGATGCCTCCGCCGCCACCTCATCATCGCGGATCGTCGCAAACCCGTAACCCAGCCGCGAACGTTCGATCGCGCGAGCCGTGGCCACCACGACAACCACCAACCCCAACATGATCAGGAACAGATAGTCGATGTAATCGATGCCGAGCAGCGCCGATTTCATCGGCCGCACAATGTACGCGCCGCGCGAGCCGCCGACAAAGTCCCAGTTGGTGATCAGCGTCTGCGCCACGACCGCCATGGCCAGCGTCGCGATGGAGAAGAACGCGCCGCGCAGGCGCAAGGTCAGATAGCCGGTGCCAAGCCCGATGATGCCTGAAACGATCCCGCCGATCGGCATCATCAGTGGCAGCGGCAGCGATGTTAGTTTGTGCAGCACCACGGTCGTGTAGGCACCAAGTGCAAAGAACGCCGCGGTGCCGAAATTCACGTAGCCAGTGTAGCCGCCCAAAATGTTCCAGGCCGTGGCCAGTGCGATATATTGCAGCACGACATAGCCGGCGAAGAACACGTAGGGATTGCCGATCAGCAATGCCGCGCAGAACACGATCGCGGCGGCAACCAGCAACAGCAGAACGAACTTGGTGCCGTTCACGCGCTAGCGCCCAAATATTCCGGCCGGCCGCACCGCCAGCGTGACCAGCAGGAAGCTGAAAGCCACCGCCGGCGCCCAGGACGGCCCGTAGAACGTCGCGGTCAGGCTCTCGACGATGCCAAGCGCCATTGCGGCGACCACGGTGCCGGCAAAGCTGCCCATCCCGCCCAGCACGCAGATCGCAAACACGCGCCCGATATAGTCGCGCCCGATCGACGGCTCGACCGGCTGGATCACGATCAGCACCGCCCCGGCGATGGACGCGGTGGCGATCGACAGGCCGAACGCAATGCGCTTGATCCGCGTCGGGTTCGCCGCCATCAGCCGCAGCGCAAGCTGGTCCTGCGCGACGGCCAGTATCGCCCGCCCCAGAAACGTGCGCGACATGAAAAGCTGCAAGCCGCCGACCATGACCAGCGCCACCACGCAAGGCACCAGCAGCCGCAGCGGCAGTTCAACATCCCCAAGGTGCAGACTGGGTCCGATATACGGTGCATCGACCAGCCGGTAGTCCACGCCGAACACCAGCACCAACAGAACTTCGGTGATGAACAGCAGCCCGAAGAAGAACGCGAGCCCGCGCAGCGCTTCCTCCCCCCGCCGCTCGAACGCGAGGTAGTAGACCTGATAGATCGCCGCACCGAGCAGATAGAATGCCGGCAGCGCGATCACGCTCGTCAGGATAGGGTCCATCCCGAAATTCGCGTTGGCGATGTAGGCGATATACGAGCCAAGGATGATGAATGCGGGATGTGCGATGTTGACGATATCCAGCATCCCGAACGAGATCGACACGCCGATCGTCACGGCCGCGTAGAAGCCGCCAAGCAACAGCCCGGACACGATAGCGTTGCCCAGAAGATCCAGGGACATTTCCATTATGCTCAGCACTGTGACCGAGCCACCGATTCTTGGCTAGTGTCCTGCCCCCGAAGTTCGCCGCGCTTTGCGGCGGACGCGGTGGATCAGCAGGCCACTGTAAACCAGCACCAGCCCGTCTCGCGTGAAACGACGGCGACGCTCAGGCGCGGCGGGCGGTACCCAGCGAAATCACCTCCGCTGTCATCTCGGTAACCACCTTGGCGATCTGCGATTCCAGCTCCGACTGCACGTACGGTTTGCCCAGCCGCGGCAGCCCCGGATCTTCGCCATTAGGCAATTCCGCATAGCCGGTCGCCAGAATGATCGGCAGTCTCGGCCATACCTGCCTGATCTGCCGCGCCAGTTCGGTTCCTGTCATGCCCGGCATCGCGTGATCGGTGATCACGACATCGACGTTGGCGCCCAGCCGCAGCATGTCCAACGCACGTGGGCCCGACAGCGCCTCGATCACCGAATGGCCAAGGTCCTCCAGCATCGCCGCGGTGCTGGCGGTGACCAGCGGATCATCGTCCACCACCAGGACACGGCAAGGCCGCATCGTACCGCCGAATTGCGTGCGAAGTGTCGATGCTTCCGCCGCCACAACGTCGCGCGACACTGGCAACCAAAGCTCGACGGTCGTGCCTTCACCTCGCTGGCTCTTCATGCGCATGGCACCGCCGGATTGCGCCGCCAGCCCGTGCACCATCGACAGGCCAAGTCCGGTACCCTTGCCCGCCCCCTTCGTGGTGAAGAAAGGTTCCGCCGCGCGCTTCAATGTATCTGCATCCATGCCCGACCCGGTGTCCGACACCGCGATGCACACGTACTGCCCTGGTGCCAGTTCCGGTGGACAATCCGGCGCGGTCCCGACATAGCGCCCGCCAATCTGCAGCCGCCCGCCGTACGGCATCGCGTCGCGCGCATTCAGCGCAAGGTTCAGCAACGCCAGTTCAAGCTGGTTTGGATCGGCGCGGGTCGGCGGCAGGTCCGGGCGATAATCGGTGGCGATTTGAATCCCGGGTCCCAGCGTTCGTCGCAGCATCTCTTCCATGCCATCCACCAGCCGAGGCACGTCCACCGCTTCCGGGCGCAGTTCCTGACGGCGGGCAAACGCCAGCATGCGCTTGGTCAAGGTGGCGCCGCGGTCAGCGCCCTGCATCGCACCGTCCACCAGGCGCAGCAGCCGCGGATCGTCCGGCAGGCGCTTGCGCAATAACTGCAGGTTGCCCAGTACCACCATCAGCAGGTTGTTGAAGTCGTGCGCGACGCCGCCGGTAAGCTGGCCCAGGCTCTCCAGTTTCTGCATCTCGTGCACCTGCGCAAGCGCCACCTCGCGCTCGAGCGTGCGCTGGTCCACGCGACGCTCCAACTCGGCGTTGGTCTGTGCCAACTCCGCCGTACGCTCTGCCACCCGCCGTTCCAGCTCCCTGTTGAGCTGTTCGAGTTGGCGCGTCTTGCGATACAGATCGGCGAACACCCGCACCTTCGCGCGCAGCAGTTCCGGCACCACGGGCACCGGCACATAGTCCACCGCACCCGCCTCGTAACCGCGCAGCAGATCAAGTTCGCCGATCTGGACAGCGGACACGAAAATCAGCGCGGTCCGCTGAAAGCGGGGATGCTCCCGGATCATCGCCGCCAGTTCAAAGCCATCCAGGTCCGGCATCACGACATCGATCAGGATGACGGCGATGTCCTTCTTCAGCAGGTGCTGCAATGCTTCGTTAGCCGAGTTGGCCTTGATCAGATTCTCCCCCAGCTCAGAGAGAATCACCTCATAGCTCATCAGCTTGGCCGGCTGGTCGTCGACCAGCAGGATATTGACGGTCTCGCCCGGGCTCACTTGTGTGTCTCCACCGTCAGCGATGCAGCCAGATTCTCAGCGCCGACAGCAACTGCTCCGTGTTCACCGGCTTGGCGAGATAATCCGACGCGCCAGCCTCCAGACACTTCTCGCGATCGCCCTTCATTGCCTTGGCTGTCAGCGCGATGATCGGCAGGCGGCGGAACGCCGGATTGGCTCGGATCACCTCCATCGTCTGATAGCCGTCCATCTCCGGCATCATGATATCCATCAGGCAGATCGCGACGCCGGCGGTGGACTCCAGCATTTCGATCGCCTCGCTGCCGGTCGTGGCAGTCAGCACCTCCATGCCGCGCCGTTCCAGCACGCTGCTCAACGCGAAGATATTGCGTGCGTCGTCATCCACCAGCAGCACCTTCTGACCGACCAGGTTCTCGTCCGAACTGTGCAGCCGCTCCAGCATGATCTGCTTCTCGCGCGGCAGATCGTCCATCACGCGATGCAGGAACAGCGCCGTTTCGTCCAGCAGACGCTCGGGTGATTCGACCCCCTTCACCACGACGCTGCGGGCCATGGTGTGAAGCTGCGCGTCCTCCTCAGGCGACAGCTCGCGTCCGGTGAAGACCACGACGGGCACGTTGGCCAGCGTCTCGTCATCGCGGATCCGCTCCAGCACCTCGAAGCCCGACATGTCTGGCAACCGCAGATCCAGCACCACGCAATCCGCCGGATCCCTGCGCAACGCCTCGATTGCTTCGGCACCGGTCTCGACGCTCGCGATATCGATGTCGTCGTGACCCAGCAGTTCGGTGATGGACAGCCGTTCGGCGGCATTGTCCTCCACCACCAGCAGGCGCTTGCGGCGCGGCTTCACATAGTCGGTAATTTTGCTCAGTGCCTCTTCCAGTCCTTCGGTCGTCGTCGGCTTGGTCATGAAGGAGAAGGCACCGCGCGCCAACCCATGCTGCCGGTCCTCATCCAGCGTAACGATCTGCACCGGGATGTGCCTTGTGGTCGGGTTCTGCTTCAGCTGGCTCAACACGGTCCAACCCAGCATGTCGGGCAGGAACACATCAAGCGACACCGCGGTGGGTTGATACTCGCGCGCCAGCATCAGTGCATCCGCGCCCCGCATCGCGACCAGCACCTTCAGCCCATGGTCGTGCGCCAGATCGACCAGGACGCGCGCATAGTGCGGATCGTCCTCCACGATCAGCAGCACGGTATCCCCCGGCTCGATGATCTGTCGGTCGTCCGCTATAGCATCGACCGGACGTTCGACCAGTCGCACCGTACTGGGCAGCGCAACGTCGGCCTGTGGCGTACTCTCGCCGCCCACCGGCCGATTGGCGGATGTCGGACCAATATAGGCAAGCGGCAGATACAGCGTGAACGTGCTGCCGACATTCGGCTTGCTGCGCAACTGGATCTCGCCACCAAGCAGGTTGGACAGCTCGCGGCTGATCGCCAGGCCAAGGCCGGTGCCGCCATATTTGCGGCTGGTCGATGCATCGGCCTGTTGGAACGCCTCGAAGATAATGCGCTGCTTTTCCGGCTGGATGCCGATACCGGTATCCGACACCTCGAACGCCACCACCGTCGGCGCATGGTTAAGGATCGGATGCTCCGATGACCAGCCGCCGGTCACCGCGGAAATGCTCATCCGCACGCCGCCATGCTCGGTGAACTTGAACGCGTTGGACAGCAGGTTCTTCAGCACCTGCTGCAACCGCTTGCTGTCCGTGGTGATGCTGCGCAGCGCCGGATCGACCTGCACTTCGAACGACAGGCCTCGGCTTTCCGCCTCGTGACGGAACGGCCGTGTCACGGTGTCTTGCAGGTTCGGCAGGAACAGTTCTTCCGCGTCCACCGACATGGTGCCGGACTCGATCTTCGACAGATCGAGGATGTCACTGATCAGGTTCAGCAGATCGGTGCCCGCGCCGTGGATGGTGCGCGCGAATTCGACCTGACGCGATGTCAGGTTGCCATCCGGGTTGTCGCCAAGCTGCTGACCCAGGATCAGGATCGAGTTCAGCGGCGTGCGCAACTCATGCGACATGTTGGCCAGGAACTCGGACTTGTACTTGGACGTCAGCGCAAGCTCCGCGGCCTTTTCTTCCACCGCGCGGCGCGCCTGCTCGATTTCCTGGTTCTTGCGCTCCACTTCCACGTTCTGTTCGGCAAGCTGTTGCGCCTTCTGTTCCAACTGTTCGTTGGTCTGCTGCAACTCGCGCTGGCGGGTCTGAAGTTCGGTCGCCAGCTGCTGCGACTGCTTCAGCAGACCCTCTGTCTGCATCGTCGCTTCGATCGAGTTCAGCACGATGCCGATGCCGGCGGTAAGCTGCTCCAGGAACGCCATCTGCAGATCGGTGAACGCCCCGACCGAGGCCAGTTCGATCACCGCCTTCACCTGGCCTTCGTACAGCACCGGCAACACGACGACATTGGTCGGCGTGGTCTGGAACAGTCCGGAACGGATCGGTACCACGCTCGCCGGTATATCGGTGATCAGCATGCGCCTGCCGTCCGCGGCGCACTGGCCAATCAGGCCCTGTCCCATGTGCAGATGCTCCGGATGACCCAGCGTTCCATCGTCGGCATAGCCGGCCAGCAGGTTCAGGTTCGGCGTCACCTCCTGGTCGACCAGGTAGATCACGCCGTTCTGCGCACCGACCAGCGGCGCCAGTTCGGACAGCAGCATCTGCCCGACGGTGGCAAGATCGCGCTGGCCCTGCAACATGTTGGTGAACCGCGCCAGGTTGGTCTTCAGCCAATCCTGCTCGGTATTGCGGTCCGTGGTGAGCCGCAAATTGTCGATCATCGTGTTCAGGTTGTCCTTCAATTCGGCCACCTCGCCGAGTGCCTCAACCTGGATCGACCGCGTCAGGTCTCCCTTGGTCACCGCGGTCGCCACCTCTGCGATGGCACGCACCTGAGTCGTCAGGTTGGCGGCCAACAGGTTCACGTTGCCGGTCAGATCCTTCCACGTTCCGGTGGCGCCCGGCACGTTCGCCTGGCCGCCCAGGCGCCCTTCCACCCCCACTTCGCGCGCCACGGTCGTTACTTCATCCGCGAAGGTCGCCAGCGTGTTGGTCATGTTGTTGATCGTTTCGGCAAGCGCCGCGACCTCGCCCTTCGACGCCATCGCAAGGTTCTGCTTCAGGTCGCCGTTGGCCACCGCGGTCACCACCTTGACGATGCCGCGTACCTGCTCGGTCAGGTTGGCCGCCATCACGTTCACCGTGTCGGTCAAATCCTTCCACGTGCCGGCAACGCCTGGCACCTGCGCCTGCCCGCCCAGCTTGCCGTCGGTGCCCACTTCGCGCGCCACGCGCGTCACTTCCGACGCAAAGCCATTCAGCTGATCGACCATCGTGTTGATGGTGTTCTTCAGCTCCAGGATTTCGCCCTTCACGTCCACCGTGATCTTGCGCGACAGGTCGCCGCGCGCCACCGCCGTCGTCACCTCGGCGATGTTGCGCACCTGAGTCGTCAGGTTCGCCGCCAGCAGGTTCACGTTGTCGGTCAAATCCTTCCACGTGCCGCCCACGCCGGGCACCACCGCCTGACCGCCCAGCCGCCCCTCGGTTCCCACCTCGCGCGCGACGCGAGTCACTTCGGCAGCGAACGAACGAAGCTGATCCACCATCGTGTTCAGCGTTTCCTTCAGCAGCATGATCTCGCCGCGCACGTCCACGGTGATCTTCTTCGACAGGTCACCGTTGGCGATGGCGGTCGCCACTTCGGCGATGTTGCGCACCTGGCCCGTCAGGTTGGACGCCATGAAGTTGACGTTGTCGGTCAGGTCCTTCCACGTGCCGGCAACACCCGGCACCGCGGCCTGGCCGCCCAGCTTGCCTTCGGTGCCCACCTCGCGCGCCACGCGCGTCACCTCCGAAGCGAATGCGTTGAGCTGATCCACCATCGTGTTGATGGTGTTCTTCAGCTCCAGGATTTCGCCCTTCACGTCCACCGTGATCTTGCGGCCAAGATCGCCGCGCGCCACCGCCGTGGTGACTTCGGCGATGTTGCGCACCTGACCCGTCAGGTTCGACGCCATGGAGTTCACGTTGTCGGTCAGATCCTTCCATGTGCCGGCAACGCCAGGCACCTGCGCCTGTCCGCCCAGTCGCCCTTCGGTGCCCACTTCGCGCGCCACGCGCGTCACCTCGCCGGCAAAGCGGTTCAACTGATCGACCATCGTGTTCAGCGTTTCCTTCAACTGAAGGATCTCGCCGCGCACGTCCACGGTGATCTTCCGCGACAGATCGCCGTTCGCGATGGCCGTCGCCACTTCGGCGATGTTGCGCACCTGGCCCGTCAGATTCGACGCCATCGAGTTCACGTTGTCGGTCAGATCCTTCCACGTGCCGGCAACGCCCGGCACGTTGGCCTGTCCGCCCAGGCGCCCTTCGGTGCCCACCTCGCGCGCCACGCGCGTCACTTCACCGGCGAATGCGTTGAGCTGATCGACCATCGTGTTGATGGTCTCCTTCAACTGCAGAATCTCGCCCGACACGTTCACCGTGATCTTCTTCGACAGGTCGCCCTGCGCCACCGCGGTCGCCACCTCGGCGATGTTGCGCACCTGCCCCGTCAGGTTCGATGCCATCGAGTTCACCGAATCAGTCAGGTCCTTCCACGTTCCCGCAACACCTGACACCTGCGCCTGTCCGCCCAGCCGCCCTTCGGTGCCCACTTCGCGCGCCACGCGCGTCACCTCGCCGGCGAAGCGGTTGAGCTGATCGACCATCGTGTTGATGGTCTCCTTCAACTGCAAAATCTCGCCCGACACGTTCACCGTGATCTTCTTCGACAAGTCGCCGTTCGCGATCGCCGTCGATACCTCGGCGATGTTGCGCACCTGCCCCGTCAGGTTCGATGCCATCGAGTTCACCGACTCGGTCAAATCCTTCCAGGTCCCCGCGACGCCAAGCACATTGGCCTGACCGCCCAGTCGTCCGTCGGTGCCAACCTCGCGCGCCACGCGCGTCACCTCGCCGGCAAAGCGGTTGAGCTGATCGACCATCGTGTTGATGGTCTCCTTCAGCTGCAGGATCTCGCCCGACACGTTCACCGTGATCTTCTTCGACAGGTCGCCCCCCGCGATCGCCGTCGCCACCTCGGCAATGTTGCGCACCTGTGCCGTAAGGTTCGACGCCATCGAATTCACGTTGTCAGTCAAATCCTTCCACGTGCCGCCCACGCCGGGCACCATCGCCTGGCCACCCAGCTTGCCGTCG
>DATKFJ010000544.1:0-11476 GCA_035511435.1 Acetobacteraceae bacterium
ACGTGATAGCGCGCCTGCGGGAATAGATCGTAGTTGCCGCAGTGGTCGTAGTGCATGTGTGACAGGACCACGTCCTTCACCTGCGCGGGATCGATACCGATTGCCTCCAGCCCCACGGCTGGCGAGCGGACAAACTGTCTCGCCCGCCGCAGTGCCATGGGTTCGTCAAAGCCGGTATCGAAAATGAATGTGCGGTCCGGCCCCTTGATTGCCCATACGAAGTAGTCGAGCGGCATTGGCCCGTCATGCGGATCGCCACCGATGAACGCGCCCGACCGCCTGGCGTTGGCGTTGTGCGCGTAATGGACCGCGTACAACTCGTGGGGATCTGGTTCCGACATCATGACGTCTTCGGCCAAAGCGCTTCGGCCGACGCGATCGAAGCGGGAAACACCGGTGTCGGCCGTCCCTTCTGCCATTGCACGATGCACAGCTTGGCGCCAACCCGCCGACCCTTTTCGTCGTATTGTAAGTGACCGTCGGGGAAGAACAGTGCCGGGCCGGTGGTCATGTTCAGCTTGCGGATCTGATCGGCAACCTTGTTCCGATCGGCGACACCGGCGCGTTCCAGTGCCTCCTTCAGGATCAGCACATGCACATACGCGAAAATCGAGTCATGGCCGAACCACGGTTCCTTTGTCCTCTCGACAAAGCGCTGTGCGACATCTGCCACAGCCTTGCCAGGCCAGTTGGCCAGACCCACCAGCACACCCTCCAGATTCTCCGCGCCAGCCACCTTCAGCAATTCGGGTACTGCCCAATGACCGCCGCTCCCAATCAATGGCAACTTGCTGGCCGTCATGCCGAATTCCGAAAACTTGTCAATCAGCAGTTTGTCATCCGGCACGTTGGTTGACTGCAGCAGCACAAAGTCAGGGTGCGTTGTGCGGATGCCCTGGATCAGCGTGGTCGCATCAGTCAACGGCGGCGTGTAGACCTGATCACTGACGAGGGTCAGGTTCAGATCCTTCATGACGTGGTCGTGGATCGGTTTGTAGAAGCTGACGCTCGCCGCGGTATTGTCGCCAAGCATCGCGACCTTCGTCGGACGTTTGCCGCTGGCCTTCTGCGCCAGATCAACCACCATCGGCACCACGGCCTCGGCTTGCGCATCGGCGGTGGGGGAAGACTGGAACACGTAGTGGAAGCCGCGGTTGGTGATCAGATCGGAATAGGACAGGGTGAGCCACGGCAATTGGGCACGTTCGGTCACTTCGGTGACCGCAAGCGTGAAGGTGGACAGCCAACAACCAAAGCCGCCAACAACGTCGGGCTCCTGCGCCAGCAGGCGTTGCGCCGCGTCCTTCGCCTTCTCCGCGGTATCGCCGGTGTCGTATTCCAACAACTTCAGCTTGGCACCGCCCATCGACTTGATGCCACCGGCCTTGTTGATGTCGTCAACCGCCATTTCGGCGCCGAATTTCTCCAAGATGCCCTGCCGCGCCCAAGGACCGGAAAGCGGCACCAGCATCGCGATCTTCACTTCCTTCATCGCCTGCGCGCGTGCCCGGCGCGGCGCGATCGCGGCGGCGCCGGTGGCGAGGCCCAACCCGATTGCCGATCTGCGGCCCATCGTAGATGGATTTGTCATGACGGTTTTCTCCCTTGCGGCATTGTTGGGTCAGGCTTCGGTCAGGCCGAGATAGGAACGGCGAACCCGATCATCGGCAAGCAGCGTCTCATAAGTTCCATCCAGCACCATATGCCCGGTCTCCAGCACATAGCCATGATCGGACAGTTCCAGTGCCTCGGCCACCCGCTGTTCCACGAGCAGAATCGTAACGCCATCCTCGCGATGGATTTGCGATATGCGTTCGAAGATCGTGTCGGCAATTGCCGGCGCGAGGCCCATCGACGGCTCATCGAGCATCAGTAACTTTGGCACGGATGCCAACCCACGACCGATCGCCACCATCTGCTGTTCGCCACCCGACAATGTCCCGGCAAGTTGCGTTGCGCGTTCAGCCAGGATCGGGAACAGCGTATGGATGCGTTCCAGCGTGTGGTGCCACTGCGCGCGTCCGGCCTTGGGATAAGCACCCATCTCGAGATTTTCACGCACCGTGAGGGTCTTGAACACCTGGCGGCCCTCGGGGACATGCGCGATGCCCAGATGTGCGCGGGATGCGGCGGGCCGGTCGAGAAGGCTCTCGCCGCGGAAGCTGATGCTGCCACTGACCGGGGGCACGATGCCGCAAATCGTCTTGAACAGCGTGGATTTGCCAGCGCCATTCGGTCCAACAACGGTGACGAACTGGCCCTCGGCCACGGACAGCGACACATCGTTGAGCGCGCGCAGCCCACCGTACGCGACAGAGAGGTTGCGTACCTCAAGCATGCTGATCGCCTGCGAGTTGTAGACTGGAAACGACGGACATACTTCCCCTCCCGTTCCGCAAGGGGAAGGGGAGAATATGGATGTTCGTTTGAGCCATCACGCTAAGCATTCTGCCGCGCCAACCATTTGGCGCCGAGATACGCCTCGATCACCGCATGATTCTCTACCACCTCGCGTGGCGTGCCGCTCGTCAGCACGCGGCCATGATCCAGGACCACGAACCGGTCGGCGATCCGCATCATTGCGTGCATCGTGTGCTCAATTATCGCGATCGTCATGCCGTCTTCGCGCAGGCGCTGGAGCACATCCAGAACCTCGTCACATTCCTCGCGTCCCAGGCCGGCGAGCGTTTCGTCCAGCAGCAGCAGCCGTGGTCGGCCCGCCAGCGCGCGCGCCAACTCCATCAGACGCAGCTGCTTGTTGGTAAGCTGTCCAGCCGGGGTGCCAGCCTGCCGATGCAAACCGACGCGCGCGAGTGCACCGACCGCTGCCTCTACAGCCGTATGGTCAGGCAAGCCCGCGCCGTAGGCACCGACGACCACATTGTCGAGCAGCGGTAGACGCGGAAAGCTGCGCACCACCTGGAAGGTACGACCGACGCCCATGCGGCAGACCTGGTGCACCTTGCGGCCGAGCATCGACTGGCCGTCCAGCGTGGCAACGCCGTCATCGGCGGTCAGCACGCCATTCAGCACATTGAACAATGTCGTCTTGCCGGCACCATTGGGGCCGATAATGCCGAGGATCTCGCCCTCCGCGACGGCGAAGCTGACGTCACTGACAGCTCGCAATCCGCCGAACGAGCGCGACAGGTTTTCAACGCGCAGCAGCTCCGCCCCAGCAAGGCCGTGTTGCACGACCTGTCGCGCCGGCATGGCCGTCAGCACCGGCGCTGATTCCGGCAGTGGGCGGCGGAACCAGCGATCACGAACCGTCCAGAACAAGCCATCGGGGGAGGCCAGCATAATGAGAATGATCGCCGCACCATAAACCACCCCCTGGATACCAGGGATGATATTTCCCAGTTCTGCATTCAATGATTCGGCAAGTGGCACCAGAATAGCGGCGCCGATCACCGGACCCCAGATCGAGGCGACACCACCGAACAGGGTCACCACCACCGCCTGGGCTGAAACCAGAATGCCGAACACGGAATCCGGCGTGAGAACCAGCAGCACGCAGGCGTAAAGTCCACCGGCAGTGGCGGCGATCGCGCCCGACGTGACCAGCGCGCGCATCTTCCAACGCCACGCATCGATGCCGGCTGCCTCTGCGGCCAGTTCGTTCTGCCGGATCGCCATCAACGCCAGGCCGAAGCGGGAATTCTCCACCAGCATGCAGACCAGAAGGCCCGTGGCCAACAAACCCACCGCGATCAGAGTATAGATCCGCTGATCAGCGAATTCGAGGTAGTACATCGGGTGTTCCCGATGCATCGGGAAGGAGACTTCTTGAAAGCCCAGGTATTGCAGGACGTACAGAATCGCCAGAGGATAGGCGAGCATCGCCAGGGCAAAATAGTGGCCGCGCAACCTGAAGGTCGGCATGCCGATCAGGATGCCAGCCACCGCGCCGACCAACGCACCGAGCGGAATGCCGAGCCATGGCGTCATGTTCCAGTAGAGCAGCGCCAGCGTGACCGTATAGGCGCCGATGCCGAAGAACGATGCGTGGCCGAATGAAAGCTGGCCGCCATAGCCGGACAGCAGGTTCCACGATACGCCAAACAGCGCCCAGATCGGCACCAGGGACAGTATGAGCTGGTAGTAGGTGTTGTTGACCTGGCTCGCAGCAGCCAGATATGCCACCGACACGATGACGAGTGCGATGCCGTCGCGCCGCAGCCGTGGGGGTGCGCCCGGCCTCATGCGCGTTCCGCCGACCGGCCGAACAGTCCTTGCGGGCGCAGCATGACGATCAGCAGGAAGACGACAAAGATGGCGGCGTTCTGCAATTGCGGTGGCAGCACGAGTGCGGAACATTGCTGCACGAAGCCGACGGTCAGACCGCCCCAGAACGCACCGAGGATACTGCCCATGCCGCCGAGTACCACGCCGGAATACATGATGATGACGTAGTCGAGACCGATGAACGGGCCGAACGACAGGTAGGTGGCCATCAGGCCGCCGGCCACCGCGGTGATGCCGCAGCCAAGTGCGAAGGCGATGCGATAGGCGCGGTCGACGTCGATGCCCATATAAGTCGCGGCGGTTGGATTGTCGGCTGCTGCGCGCAGTGACTTGCCAAGTCGGGTGTATTCCAGCACCAGATACAGCGTGATCGCGGTGACGATCGCCACCGCGCAGGCGATCAGGCGCGCCTTGTTCAGAAAGACCGTGGCGTCGCCGTAGATTGGCCCGATCTCGAACGCGCGGGAGGCGAGGGGGGTGCGCACTGCTTGCGGCGTGGAACCGAACAGGATCAGTGCGCCATTCTGCAGGATCAGCGAGATGCCGAGCGTGATGATCAGCTGACCGAAATGACCATCGTCGAGACTGCCGGCGGTTCGCAGTCCGGAGACGCGGGCAATCAGGAACTTATGCAGCAACGCGCCGCCGGCGAACACGATCGGGCCGGCACATAGCGCGCCGATGAACGGGCCGAAGTAGGGGCCCAGGAATGCCAACACGCCGCTGCCGGTCACCAGATAGAGGCTGGCGTACATGCCAAGCATCAGTAGCTCGCCCTGGGCGAAATTGACGATGCGCATGATGCCGAAGATCAGCCCGAGGCCGATGCACATCAGGCCGTAAATGCAGCCGATGGTGATGCCTGCCGCGAGCGCGTTCAGGACATTTTCGATCAGGACCTCTAAGTCCACCGGTTCTCTTGCGCCTCCCGTGTCGGAGCGTCTTACTGGTTCGCCGCGTCCACCTCAAGCGACCATCCGGCGATGAGTTGTCCGAGTTGGCGCGGCACTTCGCCAGGCCACAGCGCTCGGCCAGCAATATTGGCACCCCACGCGGCGGCGACGCCCATGGCGCGCAAGCCGTCGGGTGCGATCGCGCGGTAGGTCACGTGGTGGTGGCCGTGCACGATCAGGCTGGCGCCCATGGCACGCGCCAGTGCGTCCAATGCGGCATTGCCGGCGGGATGACTGCGCGGGGCTTCGTGCGTCACAAGAATGTCGGCGCGCTGGCTTGCCAGTTCGTCGTAATCTTCCGGCCAGATTGCCGTTGCGCCAAGAGAATGAACCAATGCGGCGATGTGTTCCTTGGGCCATGCGGGGCCAAGACTTGCCAGGTCTTCCGGCAATTGCTCTCGGCGATGCAGGCGCGGCGACTCTGGCGGTTCCCAGATGCGTGGACGGAATGTACCGCCCAGGCCGGCAATGCGTACGCCGGCGATCTCTGCAACCTTGCCGTGCAGCGCGCCTTGTCTGGTGCGCGGGTTGCGTTGCGGTTCTACCAGGTTGGCCCACATCTCCGGGCCGCCGTCGTTGTCGTGGTTGCCGAAGATCCAATGCACGTCGATTCCGCGATCCAGTAGTGGCGCGGCCAGTTCGTCCAACGGGCGATCGCATTGCAGGTCGCCGAGCAGGATGGCCGCATGGGGCAGCGGATGGAGCGATGCGAGCCCGCGCTCGACAAACTGCCATTGCTGGTGAACGTCGCCGATAAAAACAATCGTCATGAGGTGTGACGTTCCGTAACGAGTGGGCCTGACCTTGACGATGTCGCGGCGGCGTCCCTAGCCTTCCACGAATATCCGCAAATGGAAACAGGATGAACGATCGGATCGACCAAGGGCCGGCAGCATTTCTCGACCGGCTGGAACGTGCCGCGACGCGAACCGAAACGCCGTGCGGTGACGGTAAGATGGTGTGGCGGTTGTGGGGGGACGGCCCGGTACTGGTGCTCTTCCACGGCGGCGCGGGATCGTGGCGGCACTGGGCGCACAACATCGATGTGCTATCGCGCGAGTACCGGTTGTTGGTGCCGGACCTGCCAGGCTTGGGTGAATCCGCGTTCCCGCCGGCTGGCGACGATGCGGCGCAGGTTGCAGCGATTGTGGCGGCCGGGATCGATACTGTGCTTGGCACGGATGCATGGTACGACGTCGCGGGATTTTCGTTCGGCGGGACGATGGCGAGTTGCGTTGCCGCGATCCATGGCGCGCGCGCGCGGTCGGTGACGATCATCGGTTCCAGCGGCGTTGGGCCATCGGGCAGCGCGGTGGAACTCATGAAGGTTCGGCATCTCAGCGGCGAGGAACGCGTCGCGGCGCATCGCACCAATCTGAACCGGCTGATGATCGCCGATCCGGCGAAGATCGATGATCTGGCGTTGGCGATCCAGGAATGGAATACGCGGCATTCACGACTGAAGACGCCGATGCTGTCGCGCAGCGGTGCGTTGCAGCGAGCGATCGCGCAGGTGAAGGCGCCGGTGAACGGCATCTGGGGTGAAAAAGATGCGCCCGCCAATCCTCGCGCGCCGGAACGCGTCGCGGCATTGCGCGCGATGCGGCCAGACGCCGATGTGCGGATGATCCCGGGCGCGGGACATTGGGTGGCGTATGAAGCGCCCGAACAGTTCCATGCCATGCTGCTGGAGATGCTGCGGCGAACGCGGCCGTAGGGAGGAAATACCATGTCGGACGCAAGTGTGATTGCGCGCGGCCCAGGCGAGATGATGGGCAATGCCGGGCCTGGCATGCTGGCGGGCCTGCGCGTGATCGAGGTGGCAGACGAGCGGGCGGAGTACACCGGATTGCTGCTGGCCGGGCTCGGCGCCGAGGTGGTGAAGATCGAACCGCCAGAGGGTAATGCGACGCGGCGGATCGGTCCGTTCCTCGAGGATCAGCCGGGGCTGGAACGTTCGTTATTTTTCTGGAACTACAATCGCAACAAAAAGTCCGTAGTGATGGACTTGCGCGAGGCAACGTCGCGCGAGCGGATGCTGCGGCTGCTCGACGGCGCGGATGTGCTGCTGGACGCGAGCTGCGGTGCGCTGAACGAGGCTCTGGGGTTGGATCGCGGCGCATTGGGAGTGCGGTTTCCGTCGCTGGTGACGGGGCGCATGACGCCGTTCGGCGATGACGGGCCGTGGCGCGATTTCAAGAGTTCTGACCTCATCCACCTGGCGCTCGGCGGGATCATGATGAACTGCGGCTACGATCCCGATCCGCAATTGGAATACGACACGCCGCCGATCGCGCCGCAAATCTGGCACGCCTACCACATCGCGGGCGAGCAGTTGGCGACGGGCATCATCGCCGCGCTGATCCATCGGCATCGCAGCGGGCAGGGGCAGGATGTCTCGGTGGCGGTGCATGAAGCGGTGTCGAAGAATCCGGAACTCGACATCATGCATTGGGTGATGCGGCGAGTACCAATATGGCGCATGACAAATCGGCATGCGGCGGAGACGCCGAACCATTCGCCTTCCATCAGCCATACCAAGGATGGGCGCTGGTTCATCTCGCATGGCATGGGCGCGCGCGATTTGAAGAACCTGGTGCCGCTGCTGTCGAAATACGGCATGCAAGCCGATCTGCAGCCGCCACCGCCCGATGCCGATCTGAGAGCTCGTCAGGTGCCGGGTTCCCAGGCGGGAGACGAGACGCGGGCGCATATGCTGGATGTGGTGCAGCGTTTCATCCGCGCGTGGACCTATGCCGACATGCCGTGGCGGGAGGCGCAGGATGCCGGTTTGTTGTGGGCGCCGCTGCGCAAACCGCACGAGAATGCGCTCGATGAACATTGGCTGAAACGGAAAAGCTTCGCCGATGTGCATCACCCGGAGCATGGACGCAGTTTTCGGTACCCGACCAGCAAGTGGCTCAGCAACCAGACAAGCTGGCAGGTCGGGCGGCGTGCACCGCTGCTAGGTGAGGACACCGAGGAGGTGCTCAGCGAGGCGACACGCCGGCCGAGTGTACCGGCGCAGCCGCGCGGCGTGGCGCGGCCCAAACTATCGGCGCTGCACCAGAAACCGTTCCCGCTGCAGGGGGTGAAGATACTGGATTTCGCGTGGTTTCTGGCGTCCGCGGGCGGCACCCGTTTCCTGTCGGCGTTGGGCGCCGAGAGCTTCAAGGTCGAATGGAAGGACAATCCCGATACCCGGCTTGCAGCGATGGCGCCTGTTGGCGGGCGAGCAGCGCGCGATACCGCGACCGGACCGCTGCCTGGCGTGAAGGACGCCGACATGGGCGGCCAGTTCAACAACAAGAACGCCGGCAAGCGCGGCATCTCGTTGAACATCCGGCATCCGAAGGGGTTGCAGATCGCCAAGGATCTGCTGCGGGTTTGCGATGTCGTGGCGGAGGGATTTTCACCTGGTGTGCTGCAGCGGCTGGGCTTCGGTTATGACGTGATGAAGAGCATTCGGCCGGACATCATCTACATCCAGCAATCCGGTATGGGCGTGCATGGCACGTATGGTCGGATGCGCACTGTCGGACCGGTCGCGGCTGCGTTCGGCGGTCAGGGCGACATGTCGGGACTGCCGGAACCCGCGATGCCGGTCGGCTTTGGGTATTCGTATCTCGACTGGATGGGTGCATATGGTTACGCCTTGGCATTGCTCGGCGCGCTATACCACCGGGAACGCACCGGCGAAGGCCAGTGGATCGACGCGTCGCAGTGTGAGTCTGGATTGTTCTTGACCGGGACTACAATTCTTGACTGGTCAGCGAATGATAGGGCGTGGCGGCGCTACGGCAACCGTTCGCCGTACAAGCCGGCGGCGCCGCATGGGGCGTATCGTTGCGCGGGAACGGATCGCTGGATCGGCATTGCCTGCTTCACCGATGCAGAGTGGCACGCCTTGGCGCAGGCGGCGGGGCAGGGTGCGTGGCTGGACGATCGCCGCTTCGGCACGCTGGAACAGCGGTTGCTGCATCAGGATTCGCTCGATGCGCTGGTGGAAGCGTGGACACGCACGCAGGATGCCTATGATTGCATGATGAAGCTGCAGCGTGCTGGCGTGCCGGCTGGCGTGTGCCAGAATGCGGAGGATCGCTGTGATCATGATCCGCAACTTCGTCATCTGAAATGGCTCACCGAGGTTACCGGCACGAAGATCGGCACGTGGCCGGTTTATGAGCTGCCGATGAAGTTCAGCCGCACGCCGGGCTATATCGGCGGCCCGATCGATCGTGGCGCACCTTGCTACGGCGAAGACAACGAGTGGCTGCTGACAGAATTGTTGGGCATGACGAAGTCGGACGTTCAGCGGTTGGCGGAAGAAGGCGTGATCTGACGTATTGCAAGTGAACGCACTTGCGGCACCGGCTTTCCCTCGACGTCAACTTCGCCATCGCGAACCGGTCGCTGGAATCTCACGACACCTTATGCCGGCCGGAACTCCGCAGCCCGGTCACGTTGTAGAAAGGACCGTTCCTGCATGATCCTGGTCACCAATAACGAAGGCACCGTTGGCGTGCCAACCACCGCTCGGCTGCTTGCAAAAGGCGCACACGGACTGGATGCCATCGAGGCCGGTATACGATTGATCGAGGCAGACCCATCAGTACGCACCGTCGGTCGCGGCGGCTGGCCGAATCTGTTGTGCGAGATGGAACTGGATGCCTGCATGATGGACGGCACCACCTTGCGCTCTGGCGCGGTTGGCGCGCTACAGGGTTACCTGCATCCGGTTAGTGTCGCACGCGAGATCATGCGCCGCCTGCCGCATGAGTTGCTGGTGGGGCAGGGGGCAGCACGATTCGCCCGCGAGATCGGTGCTGAAGTAGCGGATAACCTGATCGCTGATTCGCGGCGCGCGTGGCAGGCATGGTTTGACAACGAGGTGCCCGCGGAACAGCAGCGCGCGTGGCCGGATACCGAATTGGCACCGCTCTGCCGCCACGCGATCGATCCCGAAACTGGCAGGGACACCACGGTCTTCCTCGCGCACGACAGTGGCGGCAACATCTGTTCCGGGACCAGCACATCAGGATGGGGCTGGAAATATCCTGGCCGGCTTGGCGATAGTCCCATCATTGGTGCCGGCTCGTATGCCGATACGCGGTACGGCGCTGCGGCTTGCACCGGGGCGGGTGAGATGACCATCCGCTGCTGCACCTCACGGTCCATCGTGCTATACCTCAAGGCAGGCGCCAGCGTGTCCGATGCAGTCGGCGAAGCGGTGGAAGACATGCGCGCGCTAAAGGGCGGATTGATCAGCCGCGTGACGATCCACGCCATCGACGCCAAGGGCAACCACAAGGTGGTCGCGGTGAACGGGGCTGGGGACAACAAATACTGGCTGTGGGAAGGCGATGGCGAACCGCACATGCAGCCGGCGGAACCGGTGGTGATCACCAGCGCGGGAACGCGGCCGACCACGACGACACGCTATACGGCCCCGCAGCGTTGAGCGGTTCCGCGCGCGCAATTCCAAAGCGGCGCTGGGGCATTGCACTGCTGCTCGGTGCCAGCGTTCTGATCAACTACTTCGACCGCATCTCACTCTCGGTCGTAGGCCCGCAGCTTCGCCACGAGTTCCATATCAACGCGCTGCAGCTTGGTGTGCTGTTCAGCGCGTTCGCGTGGTCCTATGCGCTGCTGCAAATCCCGTCCGGCATGATCCTCGACCGCTTCGGCGTCAGGCGCGTGGGGCGCATCGGCATCTTCCTGTGGGGCGTTGCCTCCAGCATCATGGCGCTCGCCGGTGGCTACGGTGGGATCTTCGTTGCGCGTATGCTGCTCGGCATTGCCGAGGCACCCAGCTTTCCGCTGAATTCCAAGGCGGTGGGGCATTGGTTTCCGCGCCACGAACGCAGCCTCGCCACCGCGCTGTTCGATGGCACGGCAAAGTTCTCGCAGGTGATCGGCGTGCCGCTGGTCGCGGTCGCCCTGGTGGTCATGGGATGGCGCGGCGCCTTTGCCATGACTGCGGTGCTGAGCTTCCTTTTCCTGATTGTATTCTGGCTTGTCTATCGCGATCCAAGCGAAGACGAACGATTGAGCGGGATCGAACACGAGTACATTCTGGCCGGCGGCGCCGCGCCGGAAGGCCGCACGCGGGGCAGCGCGCTTGCCATGCTCGGCTACCTGCTGATGCAGCGGAAAGTCTGGGGGCTAAGCCTCGGCTTTGCCTGCTACGGCTATTCCAACTCGCTGTTCCAGTCGTGGCTGCCGAGTTATCTGGTGCAGACCATGCACATGACGATTTTGCAGGCGGCCAGTTT
>DATKFJ010000545.1:0-2094 GCA_035511435.1 Acetobacteraceae bacterium
GCTCAACCAGGAGCTCGCAAGTGACGCAAAATTCGATCGAGCAACAGGCCTGGTCTGCACTTCTGGACTGCCAGCGCCGGGTCCTCGAACGCGTTGCCAACAGGGCGTCACTTGCCGAAATCTTTGAGACGCTGGTCAAGCTGATCGAGGATCAGACTGGAGACATGCGCTGTGCCGTGTTGATGACGGATGCCGACGGGCAGAGCCTGCATTTTGTCGCCGCCCCGAACATTCCGGAGGATTACAAACAGAACATCGCACCGTGCCTGCGAATTGCGCCCAACATGGGTTCGTGCGGCACGGCCGCCTTTCGCCGCGAGCCGGTATTTACGCGAGACACCAAAAGCGACCCGCTCTGGAAAGACTGTGGCGACATCGCGGTCCGCAATGGCCTGCGCGCGATCTGGTCCACGCCGATTTTGTCGGACGATAACGCGGTGCTCGGGACCTTTGCCATGTATTACAGCAAACCGCGTCTGCCGTCCCCGCAGCACATTCAACTGATCGACATGGCCGTGCAGATGGCGCGCGTGGCGATCGAAGCGAAGCGCAGCGAAGATGAACTTCGCAAGAGCGAGGACCGCCTTCGCCTCGTCATCGATACGATTCCCGCGATGGCCTGGACCGTTCTGCCGGACGGCACCGTCGATTTCCTCAACCAGCGTTGGTTGGACTATGCGGGCGTTGCTCGGGACGAGTACGTTAAAGAGCCGACGAGCGTAATTCATTCCGACGACACTCCAAGGGCCCTGGAGAAGTGGCGCGCAGCGATGGCGGCCGGGGAGGAGTACGAAGATGAAATGCGTTTGCGCCGCGCTGACGGGCAATATCGCTGGTTCCTGATCCGCACCGTGCCGCTTCGCGATGAGCAGGGAAACATCGTCAAGTGGTACGGAACGAGTAGCGATATCGAGGAGCGAAAGCAGGCCGAAGATACGCTGCGGCGGAACCAGGCCTTTTTTGCGGCTGAGGCGCAACGCATTGGCGGATTGCTCAAAACGGCGACGCCGGGCAACGGGCGCGAACGTTTGCCAGGCGAGGAAGCAGCCACCGCGCAGAAGGGCGCGGCGGCAAAATCGCCGCCCGGCGAAGGTGTGGCAGACAGAGCCATTCCTCAGAACCAGAGACTCGCTGCTGAACGGCAGGCGATCGAATCGCTCACCCCCAACGAGCGCTCGATCATACGGTTGATCACCGCAGGCAAGTCGAATGTGCAGGTCGCGGAGCTGATGCATCTGTCGCCAAGGACGGTCGAGACGTATCGCTCCCGACTGATGGAGAAGCTGCAGCTCGAAGACCTGGTTGCGCTTGTGAAATTCGCGATTCGCAATGGAATGACCTCGGTCGATTAGCGCGCGGCTGCCGCAGCAGTCCATGCGAGGATGCATCATCCGAGGCCGGCTGCTCGCGCGATCAGCAACAAACCTGCCCCGACCACGACAGATCCGATGGCTCGCGCAACGCGCTCACCCGCCGGCGCGAGACGTTCGACCGTGATGGCTGCCGCCACGACGGCCATCGCGCGCAGGTCCATGACGCCGATGACGAGGAGGATCGCCGTCAGCCCGGCACAGCACGTGCTGCAGTGCAGGCCGAGGCGCAGGCCTTGTCGCCAGGCCGCGCCGGCGTGCGCCGGCAAAGCACGGCCGCGCCCGGGTGCCTCCCGGCAGCACGCGAGGTGATGTGCCTTCCACGCGGTGAACTGGAGCGCGCCGGCGATCAGGACGACCACGCCGACCGCGATCGGACCGGCGCGCGCCAGCGCCGGCACCTGCATCTGCACCGCCGCCAGCGCGACGCCCAGTGGAAAGGCGGCCATTCCGAACAGGGTCCACGTGAAGAAGTACCCCGCGCCCACCAGCGCGGTCAGCCGACCCCGGCGCGCCTCGCCGGTCCTGCCGACGGCCTGGTGATAGCGCCACAGCGCGGGCACCAGGGATGGCAGCATCATCGCCACCATCATCACGACCCACATGCCGAGGAACGACGCCGCGGCGCCGGGCCACGTCTGTCCGGGCATCCGCATCCACGCCATCGACATCGTCCCGCCGCCGGGCATCGGCATCTCGCCCATCGCCGACATGGACGCGCACC
>DATKFJ010000546.1:0-14640 GCA_035511435.1 Acetobacteraceae bacterium
TCCTGGGTGACCTCGATGCCGAGGCCGCCGAACTCGCCCTTGGTCTGGACCTGCATGTCGCGGAACTGCTTCGCGTTCATGTAGCTGGAATGCGGGTCGAGGCCGGTCAGCATGCCGTTGATGGCATTCTCGACCAGGTCCTTGTCGCCGACCGGGTCGACGTATTCGGCACGCACCCGCTCGAACACGTCGCCGAACAGGGTCAGCAGACGATAGGTGTCGGCGCGGTTGCTGCTGTCCTGGGCCAAGGCCGAGTTGATGCCGAAATCGTAGCCGAAGTGGCGGGCGATCAGGCCGGAGGCCGGCCCAATGGCAACCCCTGCGACAAAGACCGTGCCAAGCAGCAGGCCGGTACGCAACCGATGGGAGCGAAAGTCCATTCGTTTTCATCCTCTGGGCGCCGATGCCGTCCGGGCCGGCGCATCTCTTAGCATAAGACTGGGAAGATCATCTTTTCGCGCGCACTGGGTTCTGCCGTCCAGTGTTCAATTCTAAAGTCTGGGAGAGGTAGCACTCCCCGTCAAATTCAGGCGTCACCATCGGGCGAAGCCGCGGCAACCAGTACTAACCGCCGACGCTGGCGGGGGTAACTGCGGCCATGACGCCATTTCGGGCGCTCAACCGCTCGCCTTCAACCACGGCGCCGGGTTCACCGGCTGCCCATTGTGCCGCAACTCGATATACAGGGCGGGCCGGTTGCCGGAAACACCGGGCTGCCAGGACGGCATAACGCCAACCGGTTCCCCGGCCGCGATCTGTTGGCCGACCTTGGCATCGAGCCGGTCGAATCCCGCCAGCACGGCATGATAGCCGCCGCCGCAATCGACGATCAACAGCAACCCGTAGCTGCGGAAGGGTTCGGCAAACACAACCCGTCCGCCGCATGGCGAGACGACGTGCGCCGCCGGCGGAGCATGATAAAGCATGCCGGTGGCAGGACCGCCTTCGGTGGCGTCGCCCCAGGACCGGACGATGGTTCCCGCGACAGGCGCGGTGAGCTGGCCGTGTGGCTGGGCGGAAGTCGCGATGGTCCCGGCCCCGGTCGGCGGTTCCAGTGCAACCTGCCGCTGCCGGGCGGCGGCGGCTTCGCTGGTGTGCTTCAGGCGGTCCGCGCGGGTAGCCGCTGCCTGCGCGCGCGCGGCTTCTGCTTCGCGCTGGGTGTCGAGATCGGCCAGCACGCTGCGCAGGTTGTCCGCCCTGGACGCCGCGGTGGCGGCGCGCTGCGCGGCGGCCGAGGCGTCCTCCTCCGCTTGCCTGCGGCCGGCTTCGGCTGCCTGGATCTGCTGATCGAGCGCCAACGCCTCCGTCTGCTGCGCTGCCTCCGCCGCCGCCAGTTTCGGCACCTCGGCCTGCGCCGCCTGCGTCGCTGCCGCCAACCGGGCCTGTTCGCGGCGCAGCGCCACGGCTTCCTGGCCGACCTGGCTCGCGAGGCCGCGCAGCACCAGTACGCCGCGCAAGGTGTCCTCCGGCTGAGACGGCACTGCCAGCAGGGTTTCGGCCGGGAACAGCGACAGACGCTCGATCAGCGGCAGCAATGGCTGCATTTCCTCGGCCCGCGCATCCAGGCCCGCCTGGGCCTCGCGTCGATCAGCCGCGAGCTGGTCCATGCGAGCCGCGGCATCGGCGGTGGCCATCTCGGCCTGCCGCAACTTCGCGGCGGCAGCAACGCGATCCGCTGTCAGCCGCTGCGCATCAGCCGCCGCCGCGGCAGCGCGGGCAGCGGCCGCCTGCTGGGTCGCCAGTTCGGTCGCACGGGATTGCTCAGCCTGCTCCATCTGTTGGCGAGTCGCATCTTCGGTGGGCGGCCGGGCCGGCTGGGCGGCGACCGTAGCCAGCGCGATCAGCGCAACAAGGCACTGGCGCTGGCCTACCATCGGATGGCAGAATGTCCACCACTTCAGGGCGTGGGCCGCGAGGCGGACCAAGGCACGGGGAGGCGGCTTGCACGCGCGGCTTGATGGTGCGCGGCCTCCTCCCCCTAACTCGGTCCGGTTCGCGGCCCAAGCCCTGAAGGGGAGCGGGAGAAATTCGCCCGTCGCGACGACCGACCAACCCGGTCGAGTCACCCTGGCGATGCCTTATCCCGCCGCGCGCGCCGCATCGGCACGGATCAGCCGCGCGCCGTATCGGCGCGGATCAGCGACCTACCGGTCATTTCGTCCGGCTGCTTCAGGCCCATCAGATCCAGCAGTGTCGGCGCCACATCGGCCAGCCTGCCGTCTTTCAGCGCGGTCGCGCCGCCGCCCACCAGCACCACCGGCACAGGATTGGTGGTGTGTGCCGTGTGCGGTCCGCCGGTTGTCGGGTTCCGCATCAGCTCGCAGTTGCCGTGATCGGCGGTGATCAGCAATGCGCCGCCCTGCTGTTCCACCGCCGCTGCGATCCGGCCAATCCCGACGTCGACCGTCTCCACCGCCTTGATGGCGGCGGGCAGGCTGCCGGTGTGGCCGACCATGTCCGGGTTGGCGAAGTTCAGCACGATCAGGTCGTACTTCCCCGAATTGATCGCTCCCACCGCCTTGTCGGCAAGTTCCGGCTCCGACATCTCCGGCTGCAGATCGTAGGTGGCGACCTTGGGCGACGGTACCATAATGCGGTCCTCGCCGGGGAAGACCGTCTCCCTGCCGCCGTTCAGGAAGTAGGTGACGTGCGCGAACTTCTCGGTCTCCGCGGTGCGGAGCTGGGTGCGTCCGGCTTCGGCCACCACCTCGCCCAGGATATGGCTCAGCGGTTCCGGCGGGAACAGCACGCCGAGATACGGCGCCAACTCGTCTGAATAGCGCGTCATGCCAGCGGCGGCGGCGAACCGGATCACCCGCTTGCGGGGGAAGCCATCGAAATCCGGCTCCAGCAGGGATGCCAGGATTTCGCGCACCCGGTCGGCGCGGAAGTTGAAGCACAGGATGCCGTCGCCGTCCTGCATGCCTTTGTATTCGCCGATGCACGCGGGAACGACGAATTCGTCGGTCACGTCGTGCGCGTACGCCTCCGTCATCACCACGCTCGCGTCCGCCACGTGCGGCGCTTCCGCCTCGGCCATGGCGGCATACGCGCGGGCAACCCGATCCCAGCGCTTGTCGCGATCCATCGCGTAGTAGCGGCCGGACACCGTGGCGATCGGGATCTCCGGCGGCAGGTTCTTGCCCAGCCACGCGATGTCGTCGGCGCCGGACCGAGGCGGCGAGTCGCGACCGTCGGTGAAGGCATGGACGACGGTCTTCACGCTGGCCTGGTGCAGGATCTTCGCCAGCGCGACCGCGTGTGCCTGATGCGAATGAACGCCGCCCGGCGACAGCAGGCCCAACAGGTGGCAGGTGCCACCGGCGGCCTTCAGCTTGGCGATGAACTCGACCAGCGCCGGCGCGCGCGCCAGGCTGCCATCTTCGGCCGCATGGCTGATGCGAGGCAGTTCCTGCATCACCACCCGACCGGCGCCGATATTGAGATGGCCGACTTCGGAGTTGCCCATCTGGCCGTCCGGCAGACCGACGTCATGACCGGAGGTCTTGAGGAACGCGTGCGGGCAGTTCTGCCAGAGCCGGTCGAAATTCGGCTTCTTCGCCTGGCGGACGGCATTGTCGGCGGCTTCCTCCCGCCAGCCGAAGCCGTCGAGGATCACCAGCATCACCGGCCGAATCGCCTGCTTCACGATTGCCTCCATCCAGCCGGGAACTGCCTAGCGCCCGGGCCCGCGTCGAACAAGTACGCCGTTTCGGCGCGGCCGCGGTGAGTCCGGCACGGCAGCGGCCGGGACATTTCCTTTCAATGCGCTCACGCTGGGGCAGCAAGTCCAGGTTGCCCCGTCCGTCAGGTTGCCCCGTCCGTCAGGTTGCCCCGTCCGTCAGTAAGGCTAAATTCCGTAAGCCTGAATAACACCAGGAATGCGCGTAGGATGCGGCTTCGCACATCGGGCCAGAGTCCTTGCAGAGCGCGGCGTTCTGCGGGGCAGAGCTATCCCCAGGTGGCCTGACCGCCGACGAGTGTTATCGTGATATGCCCCATCGTGGTATCGGCCTTGGCGCCATGCCAATGGCGTTCACCGGACTTGATGTGCACGACATCACCCACATTGATCTCCCGCTGCTCATGCTCCGTCGCCACCATGCCCGAGCCCGAAGTCACGATCAGCAACTGATCGCAGGAGTGGGTATGCCAACCGGTCGTGCAGCCTTGGCTGAAGTTCACCACACTGCAGTTGTAGTTCGCGGAATCCCCTGGCTCGACGATGGTCTGGCGTGACCGGGAAACCGGCCCTGTCCACCCTTCGATCCTCTCGGCGCCCTCGACGGGTAGCTTCGGTATCTCTTGCAGCGTGACCACCTTCATGACGATTTCCTCCTTGCTGTTGAACAGGCTCAGGTTGGCCGGGCGCGCGCCCCAGCCGACAGGCTGCGAGATGCTGCCCCCGCCGACAGGCTGCAATATTCAGACGACCCGTTCGGCAGACTAACCGACCGGATCCAACACAACGACGGGGATCTGGCGTTCCGTCTTGGTTTGGTAGTCGGCGTAGGGCGGCCAGAATTCCAACGACTTTTCCCATAGCCGCGCGCGCTCTTCGCCGGCCGCGGTGCGGGCGCGCGCCTTGATCTTCGCGGTCCCGACCTGAACTTCGACGTCCGCATTGGCGAGGATGTTACGATACCAGCCAGGATGCTCCGGCGCGCCGCCTTTCGACGCGACCACGAAATAGCTGTCACCGGCTTTGCCATAGAACAGCGGGAACATGAACTTGTCTCCGGATTTCCGCCCGGTCGTGGTCAACAGCAGCGACGGGACAGTGATCTCCGGCCGGCCCGGCTGGGCCATTTTGTACATGTGTCCCTCGGTGCCGCCGCTGGACAGGTAGCGCTTCGCATGGTCCTGCATCCACCCCGGAAGGTTGGGAGCGAGCTTGGCGTCGGTCATCTGTTCGATCTCCGTTTGAAGCTTGGCAGCATAGTTGGGTCAGACGGGCAGCCGCAGCAAGCGATCCGCGTTGCCGTGGGCGATCTTCGCGCGATCGGCCGGCGAGACCGGCAGAGTGTCCAGGAACGCGCGGGCGCGGACGTTCGATGCGAACGGGTAGTCGACCGAGAACATGATGCGGTCGACACCGAACGACATCAGCGCCGCGATGAACGGCACCGTGGTGAAGAACCCGCTGGTGGTGAGCCACACCTGATCGAGGATCGTCTGCCGCACCGAACGTCGAAGGTGCGTCTTCGCCGTCGCGGTGGTGGTTTCGTCGATGCGGTCCAGCATGAACGGCAATGCCTCGCCCATGTGGCCGATGACCAGCTTGAGGCCGGGATAGCGGTCCAGCGCGCCGCTGAGCACGAGGCGCAGCGTGTGGATCGCGGTGTCGGCGTGCCAGCCCCAGGCGGACAGTGCCATGGTGAAGCTGAAATTGCCCGGCAGCCCGTCGTAGTAGGCGTTGCGCACCGGTTCGGTGGGGATGCCGGGATGCAGGTAGATCGGCACGTCGAGTTCTTCGGCCCGCGCCAGGACGGGTTCGAATCTTGGATCGTCCAGGAAACTGCCGTCGGTGGCGCCGTTTACCAGGACGCCATGAAATCCGAGGTGTTTGACCGTGCGTTGAAGCTCGTCGGCCGCTGCGTCGGGAGACAGCAGCGGCAGGTGCGCGAACCCGCGGTAGCGCGTGGGGTAGCGGGCGCAGGCCTCGGCCAGTGCGTCGTTGTAGGCGCGCGCCAGGTCGATGCCCGGCTGGCCCGGCACGAGGTCGGCGCCCGGGCCGGCGACCGACAGCACCTGCACGGTGATGCCGCTGGCGTCCATGTCCGCCAGGCGCGCGGCGCCGAGCTCGGCCAGTTCGGAACGTTTGGTGGTCTGCGCCCAGACGAAGTCGGGGCCGGGAAAGCCGCGGCGGGCGATCGCGTCTGGGGAAATGCCGGCGACGATGCGAGGCACGGTGTAGTGCTCTTCCAGGGCGACGATGCGCATGCGGGTTCCTCCGACTGGGGTTGGTTGGGAGGTTGGCATGGTGGCTGCGCCGGGGCTACGTGGGCGCCGTCCCGATGCATGGACCCTCTCGGCTTTGTCTGGCGAAGTCTGACCACGCCGGCAGGCCGCCGACAGCGCGGATGCAGCCGCAAACTCTGGCTACATTCTCGCTTCTCCCGGACTGACGATCATTTCGTCGATCGGCAGATGTAACGCCATTTCGATGAGGTAGTCGGCGGCGAGGAAGTGCAGGTACTCGGAGGCAGCCCCACCGCGCATGATCATCCCTGCCCAACCGACAAAGAATCTGTCACGTTGGCCTCCAATATAGAACACCGGCCCTCCGCTCATGCCATCCGATGAAAGTTTCGAGTTTAATTTCAGCCTGAGCAGATAAGGCGAATTAGTGGCGCCATCGAATTTCGCCGTCGTCGCGAGCATACGCGCGGTCACGTTCGGTGGGTCGTAGCTGATTGACTGGCGGTGGGTTGGGAATCCGTACAATAGGAATGTACCCACCGCACAGTGAGGCCAAATTCGATCGTCGGACGCGGGAAAGAATTCGCTGGAAAGGTTTGGAAAAGGGTAGTTCTCAACGTCGTATTCGAAGGCCCTGGCATCGATATAATCGGTGTCAGCATTCTCAGGAGTTTGGATTGGCTGGAGCATGTGGGATGCTGTTAGCGTTACGTCGCTTTGATGAGGATGAAGCGCGATTTGGTCGGGCCTGAAATGTGTGAGCTGATGGCCGCAGCAGAACAGGAAATGCCTTCTGCCAATTCGAACGGCAGTCCCGCTGCCGGAGAACGAGTGCGGATATTCGTTGTCGTCGTTGTTTGCGAAGATGTGCATGCAGTATCGACGGAGGGCTTCTTCAATCTGTGATACATCATGGAAAAGTGAGCCGACTTGGACCGCCTTGGCCAACCGTGCTCCATTGATCCCAATCAGCCGTTCTAATGAAGTCATGACAAAGCCTAGCTTAAGTGAAGGTTTCTGCGCCATTCACGGACCAGCCACCCGATCGGAAGCGAGATCCAGCCCCTCGTAAAGCGCGACAAACGGCAGCATCACGCCAAATTCGTGAAGCTCGATCGACGCATCCATGCCATCGAGAAGAACGGCGTTCTGGATGCCAAGCCGTCCAGCCTCGTCACGGGTGTAAACCATGGCCCCGCGCTCGTCCTGGCTGATGAGAACATAGGTGCGAATGGTCGATGTCGCGTCGTAATCGCGCAGCTTGAGGCTTTGGTCGATCCACCCCGTGCTGTTGGACAAGACCTCGAAGACTGCCACTGGCTCCTGTGCGTGCAGCGCGCCCGCCACGCGTGAGCCGCAGTCAATCAGCGCGTCCGGATAGCGACCGTCCCGTCCGGCTCGCACCTTGAGGTCCGGGCCGTGCGGACGGCATGGCTTGCCGCGCATCTGAGCATGAAGCGCGGCACGCAAATTGTTGCCGATGGTATCGTGTTCTGCCGTCCCTCCGCCGACGGCATGGACTTGGCCGTCCACGAGCTCGTGGCGGAACGGCTGACGAGTTTCCCATTCGAGGTAGGCTTCCCAGGTCCAGGTCGTCCGCTGCGTTGCCTCCGGCATTCTGCACTCCTTTGCGGCATACTGGCACGGATGCCGAAGCCGGGTTGACTGTGCCCGATCCTTGTCATCCAGCGATGCCTGCCCACGCGCCGATCCTTCGCCGCGTGGACAAGCCCGACCGATCGGGTGCACACAGCCGCCACCCCAATCGCGCAGGACACAGCAATGCCGCAGACCAACGTTGGAAGTTCCGAGGACCTGCTGGCCGAGTTGGCCACCTGGGTGGCGATGGAAACGCCCACTACCGACCCGGCTTCGGTCAACCGGCTGATGGATGTCGCCGAGGGCGAGCTGGCGCGGGCGGGCGCGGTGCTTACGCGGATTCCCGGACGCGACGGATATGGCGACAACCTGATCGCGCGCACGCCGGGCGAGGGCAAGCCGGTGTTTGTCGCGGGGCACCTCGACACGGTCTGGTCGCATGGCACGCTGGACGACATGCCGTATCAGGTCAACGGCGAGAAGGCGCATGGGCCGGGGATCTACGACATGAAGGCGGGCAGCTTTCTCGCATTCCATGCGGTGCGTTCGATCCTGCGCCAGAAGGTGAAGACACGGCGGCCGATCGTGCTGCTGCTGACGCCGGATGAGGAGGTTGGCAGCCCGACTTCGCGCGAATGGATCGAGCGTGAAGCAGGCCAGGCGGCGTGTGTGCTGATCCCCGAGCCGGCGGGTCAGGGTGGCGCATGCGTCACCGCGCGCAAGGGTGTGGGACGCTTCGTGATGCGGATCGAGGGGCGCGGCGCGCATTCCGGCGGCAATTTCCAGGAGGGTGCATCGGCGGTGGTGGAACTGGCTCGGCAGGTTCTGCGCATTCACGCGATGGTCGATCTTGATCGCGGGATCACGCTGAATGCGGCGCCGGTGTGGGGCGGGTCGCGGCCGAACGTGATCTCGCCGGATGCGGGGTGCGAGATCGATCTGCGGGTGAACTCGGTCGAGGATGGGGCGCGCATGGAGCGCACGCTGCTGGAGAGTATCGCGCTGACGCCTGGGTGCCGTGTGGTGATGGAAGGCGGCATGAATCGTCCGCCCTATACCGAGGATCCCGGGATACTGGGACTATACGACAAGGCCCGCGGGATCGCCGAGCAGGTCGGAATCGCGTTGCCGCGGCAGCATCGCGGCGGCGGGTCGGATGGGAATTTCACCGCGGCGATGGGCGTGCCGACGTTGGACGGACTGGGCTGTCCCGGCGGCGGCGCACACGCGAGCCACGAGCACATCCTGTGGCAGCATCTGGCGGCGCGCGGGGCGCTGATGGCGGGGCTGCTGGAGACGCTGGACTAACCAGTCAGTGCCACGGGCTTTCGTGCGCCGCTGTCATCGCCAGCTGGCCATAACAACGGGCGAACGCCACGTGCGACAGAATGGAGCGCATTCAGCCGGACGCTGAGCGCTGTGCGAGCTTCGTGAGGATGGGCACCGCGGCAAGGAGATCGGCCACGCGCACCTTCTCCACTGGCGTGTGCGCTTCGGTGATGTCGCCGGGCCCGAGTACCACGCATGGTGCGATCGCCTGCAGTTCGGACGCGTCCGTTCCGTAGGGTGCGGTTGTTGGCTGCTGGCCGGCGAGGTCGGCGCACAGTCGCACGAGCGGATGATCGGCTGGCAATTCGGGCGGGAAGCCTTCGCGAGCCTCTGTCACGGCGATCCCGAAGCGTTTTGCTGCGTCGTACACTGCTTGCAATACGGCGGTTGGATCGACCCGAGCCGAGTAGCGGAATTTGATGCGCGCGGTGGCCTTGGGGACCGTGACGTTCACCGCGGCGCCGTGGTTGTCGATCACCAGGTTGAAGTCGCTGAATGGCGGCGTGTAGTCGGCGTCTTGCAGCGTTGTGTCGGTGCGCAGGCGTTGGAATATCGATTTCATCTCCACCAGGAACGGGATCAGGTCCCAGTTGGCGTTGTGGCCGCGGCCGGTGCTGCTGTGCGCCTGCACGCCGGTTGCGACGCAGGTGAAGGCGATGTGACTGCGATGGCCGCGCACCGGTTTCATGCCGGTGGGTTCGACCACCACGATGCCCTGCAGTTTTATCCGGCGCACCAGTTTGGAGGTCTGCGCGATCAGCCGCGCGCCCTGTTTGGTGGTCTCCTCATCCGTGGTGATCAGCAGGGTGATCGGCACCGTCGCGGGTAGTTCGCGGGCTGTGACGATGGCGGCGGCGACCGGTCCCTTCATGTCCGTGGAGCCGAGGCCGTGCAGCGTACCATCGGGGTCGAGGCGCGCGGACCATGGGTCTTCCTGCCAGCCGGTGTCGGGCACCGTGTCCATGTGACCGGACAGCGCGATGCCACCGGTGGGACCGCGATGCGCCACCAGCGCGCGCTTCGCCACACCGGCGGGGTCAGTGTAGTCGAGGCGTTCGATATCGAAGCCGGGAAGGGCTGCTTCGACGCGTTCTGCCAATGGCAGGTTGGAAACGAAGCTGCGGCTGTCGAGTGATATCAGTTCTCGCGCAAGCGTGACGACAGCGGTTTCGATGTTGGGCATCGCGGGCAATCCTTGGGATTGTTGCTTACGGGAGCGCGCGTTGTCGGTTGGGCCATGCGCGGTCAGAACAGTAAGCAAGTTTTTCATCACTGATTACGCAGATTAAGCAGGGATTGCACAGAAACGCAAAGGCCGCGCGGTAGTTTCGGGTTGCGGAGCGCGACCCATCGGCTCGCAAACACAGAAAATCCGACACTCCCCTGCGATTTTGTTTTCCGTGAAACTCCCTGGCTTAATCTTCGTAATCTGTGCCAAAGACTTGATTACTTGCTGCCAACGCAGCCATTCGAATGTCCAAACCCCACCCGATCCCGCCATCGTCGTGCTGCGAAACTCTGCCTGCTCCGACGGCCGAGCGACTTGCCTGCACCATGCGCCAGGTCACAAACTGCCTCCGAGGACACCGGGAGGCGCCGCGAGACAACCGCGCACCCGCACGCAGGAGAAAGCACATGGACCTACGGGGCGCGGTCGCGTTGGTGACGGGCGGCAACGGCGGGCTGGGGCAGCGCATCTGTCACGCGCTGGCGCAACAGGGCGCGCATATTGCCGTCATGTACGCCCAGAGCCGCGACCAGGCGGAGGGCGTCGCCCGCGAGCTGAAGTCGCAGTATCAGATCAATGCCGCGGCGTTCGCGTGCGACATCACCGATGACGCAGCCGTGGCGAAGCTGATCGGCGATGTGAGCAGCCGCTTCGGCCGGCTCGACATCCTGATCAACGATGCCGCCTACAACAAGTCGATTCCGTTCAGCGACCTCGACAATCTTACGCTCGAGGTGTGGGACAAGGTCATCGCCGTCAACCTGACGGGGCCGATGCGCATGATCAAGGCGGTGGCGCCTGTCATGCAGGCCCAGGGGCGGGGCCGCATTGTCAACATCTCTTCCATTGCCGGGCTCCAGCCGACCGGATCGTCCATCGCCTATGCGATATCGAAGGCGGGCCTGATCCACCTTACGCGCTGCATGGCGGTGGCACTGGCGCCCGAGACACTGGTCAACTGCGTGGCGCCCGGACTGCTGGAGGGCACACGTGCGACAGCCAATCTCCTGCCCGAGATGATCGCGCGCAACGCGGCTGGCTCGCTGCTGAAGAAGGCGGCCGACAAGGACGACTGCGCCGACATGGTGGTGACCATGTGCCGCACCGAGACCATGACCGGCCAGACCATCGTCATCGACTCCGGGCGCGTATTCCACTGATTGGCGATCTGGCGAGTGGCGATCTGTCCCGCACAGGTGACACCCGCGGGCCGCGGATCGCGTCGGACACCACCCGCTGGTTGCACCCTATCTGTGATCGTCGAATACTGGCGGTGTGACGCCCTCGGGCAGCGAAGCGAGTTCACCTGCCTGTGGATGACCGCGTAGCGCTCCGATGGCCCGATGGGGTCTCAAGATCTAAGTGGAGGAAGAACAATGTCATTCTACCGAGGCATGACCTGCGAGAACGTGACCATCAAAGGCGACAAGGGAACGCCGATAACCGCCTACGTGGCCAAACCATCCGGTCCCGGCCCGTTCCCGGGCGTCGTGCTGATCCACCATCTACCAGGCTGGAGCGAGCTCTACATCGAGACGACACGCCGGTTCGCGCATCACGGCTTTATGGCAATCTGCGCCAACCTGTACGAGCGTGAGGGCGGCGGCAGCGACGGCAACCCGGACGATGTCGCCGCCAAGGTGCGCGCCGAGGGGGGCATCGCCGACTCGCAGATGGTCGGCGATACCGAAGCCGCCGTGAAATGGATGCGCGCGCAGCCCGATAACAACGGCAAGGTCGGTCTCATCGGCTCGTGCTCCGGCGGCCGGCACGCCTTCATTTACGCCTGCCAAAAGAAGGACATCGATGCCGTCGTCGAACAATGGGGCGGCGGCGTGGTGATGACGCCGGAGGAGCTCAACGCGAAAAAGCCCGTCGCGCCGATCGACATGACGAAAAACCTGAGCTGCCCGCTGCTCGGCATCTTCGGCAACGACGACCGCGCACCGAGCCCGGAACAGGTGAACCAGCACGAGGCCGAGCTGAAGAAGCAGGGCAAGAATCACGAATTCCATCGCTATGATGGTGCCGGCCATGGCTTCTTCTATTGGCACCGGCCGCTGTATCGGCCGGAGCAGTGCATGGATGCCTGGGACAAGATCTGGGCGTTCTTCGGCAAGCATCTGGCGAAGTAGGAGGGCCGGACAATGTGCACATCGATCATTGAGATCGTGCGCGCGGAAGGCATGGCGAAACGCGGGGACCAATGGTTCCCGCTAACGCACTCGGTGGTCGCCTATGACCACGCGCGCCATGCGCCACTCGGCGACGTCATCACGCTCGATTTCTACAACACGGACCTCGACGCCGGTGCGCGAGCGGGGATCGAGTTGACGCTGGAGACGGCCAAGGAGCTGCGCGCCGCTCTCGACCGGGCGATTGCCGCCGCCGAATTCGAGGAGGCGGAAGTGCGGGGCAAGGGCGCCGTGCTCAGCCTCGTTCGGGCGGCGTGATTAGCGAGACGCTATCACTTCGGGCGGGCATTTGTCTGGCGTCGCTGTTCCAGGCGGTGCTTGCGAGGGCGAACCGGACGGTGTGAACCGTTCAGACATACAGTGTGAACCGTTCAGACATGTAATGCGATAAAGCACCGCGCACTTCGCCGCATCGGACTTGCGGAATGCGCGGTGCCAACAGCTTGCTTCCCCGAACAGGAGGCTACAATGAACGTAACTCCCGTATCCCCCGGCTGCCTGGCCGGTATTCGCGTGCTCGACCTGACACAATTCGAGGCCGGAACGACGTGCACCGAGGCGCTTGCCTGGATGGGCGCCGATATTGCCAAGGTGGAAAACCCGAAGGGCGGCGAGGCCGGCCGCACCGGCTTCGGCGACGCGTATTATTTCATGATGTACAACGCCAACAAGCGGTCGATCACCGTCAACCTGAAATCGGAGCGCGGCCTGGCGCTCGTCAAAGAGATGGTGAAGCAGGCCGATGTCTTCACCGAGAACTTCGCGCCCGGCGCGGTCGAGCGGCTCGGGCTCGGCTACGACGTCGTCAGTGCGATCAATCCGAATATCATCTATGCACAGGTGAAGGGCTTCGGCGACGGCAGCCCGTACGAGAAGGGCCTGTCGTTCGACCCGATCGCTCAGGCCGCGGGCGGGGCGATGAGCATCACCGGCGAGCGAGACGGCAGGCCGGTCAAGCCCGGCCCGACGATCGGCGACACCGGCACCGGCATGCTGCTGGCGTTCAGCATCGTCAGCGCGCTGTTCGATCGCGCGCGCACCGGCAAGGGACGCCGGCTGCAGGTGGCGATGCAGGATTCGGTGATGCATTACAGCCGCGGCGCTTTCATCACGCAGGCGCGCACCGGGAAGGCGGCGCCGCGGCGGCCGCCCGCCAACAACCCACCCGGCGGGATCTATCCATGCAAGCCCGGCGGTCCCAACGATTACGTCTACCTGCTGACCAGCCGCGCCAACCCCGAGCATTGGCCTCGGCTGCTGAAGCTGATCGGGCGCGAGGACCTGATCGGCGATGCGCGCTACGAAACGCCCGATGCGCGGTTGAAGCGCGAGACCGAGGTGGATGAGATTGTTTCCGGTTGGACTCGGTTGCGTACGAAGCACGAGGCGATGACGCAGTTGAGCGCGGTCGGTGTTCCCGCAGGTGCCGTGCTGGATTCGATGGAACTGACCAACGAGCCGAGTTTTCGTACGCGCGGGATTTTGCAGACGATGACGCATGGCGAACGCACGATGACAATGCCGACGTGGCCGGTGCGGTTTGATGGAGTGCCCACAGAAGTGAAGTCGGCGCCGTTACTTGGCGAGCATACCGGCGAGGTGTTGGCGGATTGGCTCGGGCTTGATGCCGATGCGGTGGCGGGGTTGCGGAAGGATGGAATTGTCTGACGGCGTGGCGGCTCGGCTTGCTCGGCGAAGGTCAAGAGCCATGCACTTGCCGGATGGCCGCTTTCGAACGCCAGGCACACCATTCCAGACGTTCGTTCGTCGACACCGCCCCCATAGGTTCCGATCCGAAGCAGTCGGTTCGCAGGTTTCGCGACAGGACACGTGCTGGAACGATCCCGGACCGTAACTGTGAAATACGTGACGCTGCGGTTATCGCCAGCTTGAACCGATCGGTGCATCACGACTGCCTCTTCGGCTTGATAATCCGGTCAGGGGGTTGAGGAGGGTGGGATGACATTGCTGTGGAACGCATTGCTTGCCGCTGTCCCGATGATTGCCGCCGGCCGGATCGGGAACGCGTGGGAAAAAATCGCCACGCTCCTCCCAATGACAGCGGGCCAATGACAGCGGGGAAATGATCAGCAGCGCCTCCACCGTGCTCATCGCCGCGGGGGATTGCGTCGCCGCTCCGCTTCTCGCAATGACAGGGGCGATGCACGAACCACCACCCACCGAAATCCTCGCCGCGCTCCGCCGCATGGGCCTGCTCGCCCCCGGCACCAACGCAACCGGCGAACGCCTGACCGGCGGCGTCTCCTCCGACATCTGGCGCATCGACCTCCCCACCGGGCCGATCTGCGTCAAGCGCGCGCTCGAAAAACTGCGCGTCGCCGCCGACTGGCACGCCCCCGTCGAGCG
>DATKFJ010000547.1:0-28724 GCA_035511435.1 Acetobacteraceae bacterium
GCGCCTCCTCAGGTTGCAGGCAGCATCGCCACGACACGGCGGCCGGGTCAACCTCGCACAGGCCACACTGGTCGGGCCACCTTGGTCAGGCCACCTTGGTCGGGCGGACTGATCCAGACAGGGTGCCCGGAGCGCAGTTTCCCCCCGGAGTGCAGTTTCCCCATGGCATTGAGCAGGCAGACCGATGGGGCGGATGCTTCTGCCGATGCGCTTGCCAAGATCCATGGCGCGCTGTTGCTTTATGCCGGAGACGACTTCCGCACGACCGATACAATCGCGGTGCGTGCCGGGGGTGCTGTCTGAAGGAGAACGTCATGACCATGCAATTCGGTTGGTGGGATCATTTCGAGCAACGTTCCGATATCCCGTTGTGGCAGCAGTACGATGAACGCATTGGGCTGATCCAGCGGGCCGAGGAGCATGGGTTTTACGGATATCACATCGCGGAACATCACTTCACGACGCTCGACATGGCGCCATCGCCAATAGTGTTTCTCGCAGCCGTGGCGCGTCGCACTTCGAGGATCCGCCTGGGGACCATGGTGCTGTGTCTGCCGCTGTATCATCCCACGCGGCTGATCCAGGAATTCTGCATGATCGACCAACTTTCCCATGGTCGATTCATTCCTGGGGTGGGGCGCGGCGTGCGTGATGTGGAGCACGAATGGTTCGGCAGCGATCTTCACCAGACACGCGACGCATATGACGAAGTGCTGTCTGTGCTGCTGCAGGGTCTGAGCACCGGACGCATCACGCACCATGGCAAGCGGTTTCAGTACGACGACGTGCCGGTGCATTTCGAGATGATGCAGAAGCCGTATCCGCGATTCTGGTACGCCGGAAATCTGCAACGTGCGGCGGAGCAGGGGATGAATGGGCTTGGCCGTGGATCGCGCGAACTGGTCGAGCAATACTGGCAGATCTGGCAGGCGGGACGCGCGCGACAGGATCCTCGGTTCCTGGGCGACGATCCGATGGTTGGATCCACGCGGCATATTGTCATTGCCGATAGCGACGCCGAGGCACTGTCGCTCGCCCGTCGCGCGTTTCGCGCCTATGCGGAGCATTTCCATGCGACCGAGGTGCGGATTGAAGGTGGGCTGCCGCACTTCGGTGCATTGCCGCGGCCGGGCGGCGTGAACGCCGATGAGCTGATCGAGGCAGGGCTGGTGCTCGCCGGGTCGCCGGCCACGGTGCGCGATCAACTGCGGCGCTATGTGGATGCGATGGGACCGCGGCACAACTACCTGGTCGGTGCGTACCAGTGGGGCGACCTTACCACTGACGAAGCGCGGCGTTCGCTCGACCTGTTTGCGACCGAGGTGAAGCCAGCATTAGCTTAGGCGGCGCGGGCGTCACGATCATTGCCGGGGGCGCGGGACCAGGCACTTTGCGATGGGAGGGATTTGCGTGCGGTTGCACTGTTCCCCCAAGGGAGGGGCAAACACCTCTCGGCCTTCACGGCGCTGCCGCAATGACAGAGCGTAGCCGCACTTCGGAGGACTGAGCAAATGGCGAATGTCGCTGCCGCTTATCAGGCCAGCAAAGGTTCACCGCTGGACGTTGATCGGGCGTTCTACCAACGCATCGCGCACGAGCACGGATTGCGCACGCTGGTCGACAAATTGGTGGTGCCAATCCGTTCCGGACGAGCCTGGCACGTGCCGGCCGGCCACGTGTTTCGCATCGTGACCATCGATGGACCGCAGGTCGGCGACCTGAATATCTGGAACTACCACAATCCGCGAGAGCGCATGTGGGCCGCGCGGTCACGGCAGCTTCAGGCCGCGCATGTCAGTACGTTCGATCGGTTATGGTCAAACCTGCCGTACCTTCGACCGATGGTGACGATCACCGATGACACGTTGGCCGGCTATGGTGTGGACGACGTCGGTGGCCGCGTGCACGATCTGCTCGGCACGCGTTGCGATCCCTATGTGAATCGCCTGCTGACCGGCGAGGATTTCAACTTTCATTGTCACTCGAACCTGGTTCGCGCGGTGGTTCCTTATGGCCTGACCGAGTTCGACGTGCACGATGTGCTGAACGTCTTTCAGGTGACCGGATTGAATTCGGACGATAAATATTTCATGCGGGCGTGCCCGGCGAAGCCCGGCGACCATCTGGAGTTCTTTGCCGAGATCGATCTGCTGTGTGCCATTTCCGCGTGCCCCGGCGGCGATTTGTCGGTGCCACTGTGGGGGCCGGACGCGCGCGACCCGATCGACGTGTGTCGGCCGCTGGGCGTGGAAGTTTACGCGCTGGGTGGACGGCTGCTGGACGGTTGGAAGTCGCCGGCAGTGGCTTCGTATCAAGGTGCACACGGCATGCATGTCGAGAAGGGAACGTGGGAGAGGTAGAGCGCAACGCAAGCCGTTCACTTCAACTGGCCGTTCACTTCAACTGATCGGCCACTTTGTCGATGCCGGCCTGCACGCACGGTTCGTCGACACCGGGCGAACCCGACACGCCGACACCGGCGATCACATCGTCGCCGACCTTCACCGGCAAGCCGCCCGGTATCGCAATCACACTCGGCAGAGTCACCTGCTGACGCACCACCGGATTGTTATCGGCGTAGCGCTTCGCATAGTCCGATGTCGGCATCCGGAAGCTGAGCGCGGTGTAAGCCTTGCGGCGCGCGTTCTCCATCGTGTGCGGGGCGGCATTGTCTGCCCGCATCGCGACCATCGTCTCTCCGGCACGGTCCACCACCACCGCTGCCACGGCGTAGCCTTCTGCGCCGCAGCTTTCGATTGCCGCCTCTGCGATCGTCTTCGCCATCGGATAGGACAGATCGCGGTGCGTCAGCAGTTGTGCACTTGCGGGAAACGCAAATGCACAACTGATCAGTCCGACAGCAGCGAAGGAATGGCGCACGGCAGCAAACTACTTGATTGGCGAAAATGCCGCCGGCAGAACGAAGGCGTTCTCCTGCTTCACCACGACGCCCGGCGGATTGCGCGCCGGCCATTGTCCGGTAGCCGAAGCGGCGGTGCGTACACTGTTGCGCTCGTTCGCGTCCTTGTACGCCCAGATGTGAACCCACTTGTTCAGCGCGCCGAATTCCGAATACATGCCGGCGACCAGCGGCGAGAACTTCTGGCGGCCCTCGATCTTTTCGGACCAACGCTCGATCAGACCGGGGATAGCGCCAGGAATCAGCGTATATTGCCGAATCTCGAACAGCGGCCCGATTGCGCGCGGCTCGAGCGGCGGGCAGAACGGCGCGGGGTAGAACACCTCACTCTGCTGATTGACGACGAAGTCGCGGATCGGCGGCGGCCAGTTTGCTTCCTTCATCGCGGTGGCGCGCACCGAGGCACGGTGCTCGAAGCTGTCATACGCCCAGACATGGATGATCTGGTTCAACGGACCGACCTCGGTGTGCCAGAACGCCGCCAGCTTCGAGTGCTTCTGGCGGTTCGGCAGCGATTCCCCGAAACGCTTTTCCACCTCGGCCAGCGTGCCGGGTTGCAGCGTGTAAGTGCGCATTTCGATGATCATGGTCGCTCCCCCAATGCCTCTGGGATCGTATGGTAGGACAAGTGCGGCAGTTCGGGAATAGCCGGGCTCCACCAGCGCGCGGTCGAGGGGTGTCTTCCTGCCAAAATCATCGATGCGCCGCTAATTGTTGATCTTCTGCCAGCCGCGCGCACCGATGCACGCAGCGGCTTTGGGTTCGTCCGCCACGACCCGCGTTTGCGGGTCATGACCCTGTGTGGTGACTGTTCCTGTCTGGTGGCCGCCGTTGAATTATCGCCGCGGCATTGCTGCAGATCGGCGTCGTACTCCGAGGCGGACGACATCGACGCATCCACTCCCCCGTGTTGCTCCTGGGCATCATCTGGTTGCAGGGGGGCCGCTGGCTACGCCGATGGCCGTGCTGCCTGCAGCCTCGTGAAATGGCGGCACTGGCATCCGCCGTAAATTGCGCCAACATATTGTATCATGATCGCTTTCGCCGAACTGCTGGAGCGTCTGGTCTTTACGCCCTCGCGCAATGCGAAGATCGCGTTGCTGAGACGGTACTTCGCGACGCAACCCGATCCTGACCGCGGCATCGGTTTGGCCGCGATCACCGGTGAGCTGTCGTTCACCGCGGCCAAACCCGGGTTGATTCGTGAACTTGCCGCGACGCGCACCGATCCGGTGCTGTTCGGCTGGTCGTACGACTATGTCGGCGATCTTGCGGAGACGGTCGCGCTGATGTGGCCGGCCGCGCCAACCAACGCACCACCGCCGCGACTGGCCGAGGTCGTGGAAGCGTTGGAGACTGCACCGAAGGCTGCATTGCCTGGCCTGGTTGCGGGTTGGCTGGATGCTTCGGACGCGTCGGCGCGACTGGCACTGCTAAAGCTGATCACCGGCGGTTTGCGTGTTGGCGTTTCGGCGCGGCTGGCGAAAATTGCGCTGGCGGAAATCGGTGGCGTGGACCCCGATGAAGTGGAGGAGGTATGGCACGGCCTGGCGCCGCCGTACCTGGCGCTGTTCGCCTGGCTGGAGCAACGCGGGCCGCGCCCAGATCCGGCCGATGCGCCGGTGTTTCGTCCGCCAATGCTGGCGCACCCGCTGGAGGCTGCGGATCTCGCCGCATTGCAACCACAGGATTGGCGAGCCGAATGGAAATGGGACGGCATTCGCGTTCAGCTTGTCGCAACTGAAGGCGGCAAGCGACTTTACTCGCGCGGTGCCGATGACATCTCCGGTGCATTTCCGGAAATCCTCGAGGCGATGGATTTTCATGCAGTGCTGGACGGCGAACTTCTGGTGATGCGTGATGGTCAGGTGGCGCCGTTCGCCGATCTTCAGCAGCGGTTGAACCGCAAGGGCGTAAGCGCCAGGATGATGGCGGATTATCCGGCTGGCATCCGGCTCTATGACCTGCTGTTCGAGGCGGCAGACGATGTTCGCGCGCTGCCGTTCGATGCGCGGCGCGCGCGGCTGGAGGCGTGGTATGCGCGGACGCGTCCGGCACGAATGGATCTGTCGGACCTGATCCGATTCACCTCAGTCGATGAGTTGATGGCATTGCGCGATGGCGCGCGTGCCGCCTCGATCGAGGGGCTGATGCTGAAGCGCGGCGACAGCGCCTATGTGCCGGGGCGGGTGAAGGGATTGTGGTGGAAGTGGAAGCGCGATCCGTTGACCATCGATGCGGTGCTGATGTACGCGCAGCGCGGCCACGGCAAGCGCAGCAGTTACTACTCGGATTACACGTTCGGCTTGTGGCGCGACGACGAACTTGTTCCGGTGGGCAAGGCGTATTTCGGTTTCACCGACCAGGAGCTGGTTTTCCTCGATCGCTGGATCCGCAACCACACCACTGCAAGGTTCGGTCCGGTGCGGGAGGTGGAAAAGGCGCTGGTGCTTGAAGTGGCATTTGACGCGGCACAGTTGTCCAACCGCCATAAATCCGGTGTGGCACTGCGGTTTCCGCGCATTGCACGCATTCGCACCGACAAGCCGGCGGCGGAGGCGGATCGGCTGGGAACCTTGATGGCTTTGGTGGAAAACAAGCCGGACGATCGCGCGGCAGATTGACCGGGCTTCGGCTGCGTGCTGCGCTCTGCCTGCGCAATCAACCCGGGAGGTCGAGCGATGCCGCTGGTGCAGAACCACACCAAGCGCAAGATGCAGGCAGGCGAGGTGGCACTGGGCTTTGGTGTGCATCACCTGCGCACTGCCGCAGCACCTGTGCTTGCCGCTGCCAGCGGCCACGACTGGCTGTTCCTGGACAACGAACACGGCTCGTTCTCTGTCCATGAGATCGCGCAGCTCTGTATCGCGTCGCTGCCGACCGGGGTCACGCCGCTTGTGCGTGTCTGCGCCAATGCGATCGACGAAGCGACGCGTGCGCTGGATAACGGCGCGCTGGGCATCGTCATGCCACATGTCGATACTGCCAAGGAGGCGCGGCGCATTGCCGAGGCGTTCCGCTACCCACCGCGCGGTACACGTAGCTGGGGTGGTCCGCCGGCGGTCTACGGCTACCGGCCGCCGGCGATGGCTGAGGCGCAAAAGTCGATCAACGACGAGATTCTGACGGTGGTGATGATCGAAAGCCCCGAGGCGGTGAAGAATGCCGCTGATATCGCTGCGGTGAATGGGATCGACGTGTTGCTGATGGGGACTTCGGATTTGTCGTCCGAGTTGGGTATCGCCGGTCAGATGGGACATCCGAAGGTTATCGGCGCTTACGCAACGGTGGGTGCGGCGTGCAAGAAGCACGGCAAGGTACTCGGCATGGGCGGCGTGTACGACGAGGAGAACGCGGCACGTTATGTCGGTATGGGTGCGCTGTTCGTGCTGACCGGTTCCGATCACAACTATATTCTGATGGGGGCTGATACACGCAGCGCTTTCTTTGCCCACCTGCCGCCTGCCGCCGACGTGGGGGTAAAGAAGGGGAAGCGGGCCAAAGGGTGACCGCGGCGGTCCGGGCGCACCGGGGTCACATACGCGTTGCTGAAACATCCGTAACGTGACGCGCTGTTCAGGTCGCGTCTATTTACTTTGCGCATCGGCCACTACAACAATATCGCTCGATCCGGGGATCCTTGCCGAAGCGGGAGAAGAAATGTCCATGACGTGTATTATGTGGCGCACCCTGCCGGGCGTTGTCACCGGCGGATTGCTTGCCCTGCTGGCGACGGTTTCACCGGTGCGCGCTGCTGATGACGGTCCGATCAAGATCGGCGTCATCAGTGAGGAAGCGGCGATCGTTGGCCAGGCGATCAGCCAGGGCGCCCAAATCGCCGCCGACGACATCAACAAGCAGGGCGGTGTCAACGGGCGCAAGATCGAGATCGTCACCTACGACGACCATTCCTCCGCTGCCGACGCGGTGCGCGCCTATCAGCGCGCGGTGCAGCAGGACCACGTCTCTGCGGTGGTGACCACCTTTATCAGCGAAGTGGCATTGGCGATCGAGCCATGGGCCGCGCGCCTGCACATGCCGACAATCACGCCGGCCGCGGCGAGCAACCTGATCAGCGGGCAGGTTCACGAGAAGTATGATCAATACAAGTACATGTTCGATGGCTGGTTGACCTCGCCGCTGCTCGCGGAGGCGGTGTGCGATGCTTCGCACGACATGTTCGTGACGGAATTGCACATGAAGACCGCGGCAATCATGAGCGAGGATGCCGACTGGACCAAGCCGCTCAATGACGGCGAGATGAAGTGCCTGCCGAAGGCCGGCCTTCAGGTCGTGGACGAGGTGTCCTTCAATCCCGACACCACCGATTTCACGCCGATCTTCAACAGTATCGAGGCGAAACACCCCGACGTCATTCTGACCGGCATCGCGCACGTCGGCGTGCAGCCAACCGTGCAATGGCACGCGCAGCAGGTGCCGATTCCGCTGGGCGGCATCAGCGCGCAGGCGACGAACCCGACGTTCTGGAAGGATACCAACGGCGCCACCAATGGCGTGATCACCCAGACCGGCACGGTGCCTGGCCTGGCGCTGACATCGCACACCAACCAGGTCGCGCAGGAGTTCCAGGAGAAGTACAATCACTTTCCTGCGTTCACCGGCTTTACGGCGTATGACTCCGTGCAGATGCTGGCGCAGGCGATGACGCGCGCAAAATCCACTGATCCTGACAAGATAGTCGTGGAGATGGAAAAGACCGACGTGGACGGGACACTCGGTCATCTGGCTTTCTATGGCCGCAACGATCCGTATACCCACGCACTGAAATACGGCAAGGGCTTCACCACCGGCATTTTCATGCAGTGGCAAGACGGCAAGCAGGTCTGCGTCTGGCCGGAGGACAAGTGCCCCAGCAAGATGGTGTTCCCATCCTTCATCAAGGTGCAGCAGGCATCGGCGAAGTAGTCGGCAGGCGACATCAGACCACTGACATAACGGCCGCTTCCGGATTGCACCGGAAGCGGCCGTCGTACAACCAGTCGTAGCGAGCGGGAAGAGCCTTGCGCGGACTACAGATTCTGATCGACGGGTTCGCGATAAGCTCGCTCTACGGTCTTGGCGCCGTTGGCTTCACGCTGATGTTCGGCGTGTGCGGTGTGCTCAATCTCGCGCATGGCGGGATCATGTTGATCGCCGCGCTGTTCGGCTGGTGGGTCGCCGCTGACTACGGCGCCGGTCCCTATGGTGGCGCTGTTGTCGGAATACTGGCCGGGCTGCTGGCGTCCTATGTCACCTACGTCGTCGTGGTCCGCCCGATCCAGCGCTCGCGCGCCATCCCCCGGTCGGAAGAGGAGATCTTCCTGCTCACTGGCACGCTGCTCTGGGGCATCATGATCCAGGTGGGCATGGACTACCTGTTCAGCAACAACCCCGTGACGATGCAGCCACTGATGCCAGGCGTCATCGACCTGTTCGGCGTGCGCACGCCGACCAACGAATTGCTGATCGCCGCGGTGTGCTGGGTGGCGATCGGATTGCTCTGGCTGCTGGTCAACCACACGCGGATCGGCAAGCAGTTGCTTGCCGCATCGATCAATCCACGCGGCCTTACGCTGCTGGGTTTCGAGCTGTCGTCGATCTATCTGGTTGTATGGACGATCTATGGTCTGCTGGCGGGGCTGGCGGGCGTGCTGCTGGCCTCATTCTTTGGCGTCAGTTCTGACAACGCCGGCAATCTTACCGCGAGCGCCTTCACGATCGTGATACTGGGTGGCCTGGGAAGCGTGCCCGGTTCGCTGTTGGCCGCCTACGTTGTCGGCTACGCCGAGACGCTGACCGCCTATCTTATCGCACCGACGCTGCGGCCGATCCCCGCGCTGCTGATCCTGGTGTTGGTGCTCTACGTGCGGCCACGTGGCCTGCTCGGTCGACGGTAGAAAGGCGCGCCAATGTCCCTGCTGCGTCGCCGAGGATTGTGGCTCGCCCTGTTGTTGGTAATGGTCGGTTGCAGCGCGCCCGGCTGGATGGGCGCCTATTACCTCGGCGTCTTCACCACCGCGTATTACTTCAGCGTCTTCGCCATGTCGTGGGACCTGCTGTTCGGTTTCGCCGGCGAAGTGAATTTTGGCCCCACCTTCATGATCGGTGTTGGCGCGTACGCCGCTGGCCTGATGAACAACGCCGGCTACAGCATTCCGCTCTGTCTGATCGGCGGCGCCGCGGCTGCGGTGGTGGGTGGCATGGCACTCGCAATGCCCGCATTGCGGTTGCGCGGACCGTATTTTGGCTTGGTCACGCTGGTCGCTGTTCTTCTGCTTCTGGACTGCATCGTCATATTTGCCAGCGTCACCGGCGGTGAGATCGGAATGATGGTGCCGGACGTTCTGTCCGTCAGTGCCGAGGTGAACTACTGGTACGCGTTTGGCTTTCTGCTGGTATCGGCGGTGATCCTGTACGGCTTGTCGCGTTCTTCGCTTGGCCTGATCCTGCAGGCCACTGGTCAGGACCGCATCGGGGCCGCCGCACTCGGCTTTAACGTCACCAAGCACAAGCTTGCCGCGTTCTGTGTCAGCGCATTGTTCTCCGGACTGGCTGGCGGAATGCTTACTTTCTATGGTGGCATTGCCTCGGTCGATACTGTGGTGAGTCTGTCTATCACCGTGCAAATCGTCATTGCCGTGGTGTTTGGTGGGCGGCGCACCATCCTGGGCGGCATACTCGGTTCCATCTTCCTCATCCTGTTTGACGAACTGCTGCGCCCGATCGGTCAGCTCAACACGTTTGTTGTGTCCGGTATTGCGTTGGCGGTTATTCTGTTCTTTCCGGATGGCGCGCTGGGCTGGCTACTGCGCCCACGGGACGATGCGTGATGCTCAACATCACGCCATTGCTGGAGGTATCTGGTCTGACCAAGCGCTTTGGCGGCCTGGTTGCAGTGAAGGACATCGGCTTTGCCATCCGCCCCGGTGAAATCCTTGGCCTGATCGGTCCCAATGGCTCCGGCAAGTCCACTGTGATGAAGCTGGTGATGGGCATCGAACGCATTGACACCGGCAGCGTGAAGCTTAGCGGAACCGAGGTTGCCGGCTGGCCGACACATCGCATTGCCCGACACGGCGTGGGCATCGTGTTTCAGCATTCGAGGCCGCTGAACCGACAGACCGTGCTGGAGAATATCAAGCTCGCGCTGCTCCCGGATTCGCTGCTGCGTCTGGTGGCGGAGCCACATGTCGACCGGCGTGCGCGCGAGATTGCGGAGCGCGTCGGTCTGGCCGCGGTGATCAATCGTCGGCCACCAACCTTGCCGTTTGCCGATCTGCGCCGGCTGGAGATGGCGAAAGCGTTGGCGCGCGATCCGCAGGTGGTGCTGGTGGACGAACCATTCGCTGGCCTGACGCTTGGTGAAGTTGCGGTGTTCTCGGAACTGATCGACGGCTTTCGCCGCGACGGTCGCGCGGTGCTGCTGGTGGACCACAACGTCAAGAGCGTCGCTGCGCTGGTGGATCGCGTACTGGCGATGTACGTCGGCCAGCGCATCGCCGAAGGCACGGCTGACGAGGTTATGCAGGACGCGACTGTGCGGCGAGTTTATATCGGTGGCAAGATCGAAGCGCATCCGCGCAAGGAACTGGATGTCAAGGGACGTGAGGCGTTGCTGGACGTGCGCAGCATTGAGGTGTTCTACGGCAAGGCGCAGGCACTTCAGCAGGTTTCCGTGCACGTGAACGCCGGCGAGTTCGTATCCGTGGTGGGATTGAATGGCGCCGGCAAGACCACGTTGTTCAACGCGATCTCCGGCCTGGTGCCGTTCACCGGCGACATTCACTGGGCGACCGAAAGCCTGCACGGCCGCTCACCCGCGCGCATCGCCCGCGAGGGAATCGTGCAATGTCCGGAGACGCGTGAGTTGTTCGGCGATCTCAGTGTGCGCGAGAACCTTGATCTTGGTGGTCAGCATCTGTCTCGCGCCGAACGCGACGCGCAGCTTGCCTGGCTGCTCGGCTTGTTTCCGATCCTGAACGAGCGGCAACGTCAGCGTGCTGGCACCCTGTCGGGCGGCGAACAGCAGATGCTGGCGATTGCGCGCGCGCTGATGATGAAGCCGAAGCTGTTGATTTTGGACGAACCGACGTTGGGGCTGGCGCCGGTGATTCTGGAACAGTTGTCGAAGGCGCTGGCCCGGCTGCGCGAAACCACGCCGATCACCGTTCTGCTGGGAGAACAGAACGTCACGTTCGCTCTGCCGCATGCTGATCGGGTCTACGTTCTGGAGCACGCCCGCATCGTTTGGGAAGGCGATCCTGCACGCTTCGCTGAGGAGATGGGTACCGGTTACCTGTAGCTGCCCGGCGATCTGATTGACCGCAGCGGAGCCGCATGCTGCCGTGGGTTGCAATCGAATTCCGAGGGAGGTCATGGCACTGGTGCACAATGCCGCCGAGCGGAAGCTGCGATGTGCTGCTGATTGGCAGTTCCGATTTGACATCGGAACTGGGGATTGCGGGGCAGATGGGGCACCAGAAGCTGATCGGTGCATATCAGGCGGTCGGCGACGCGTGTCGCAAGCATGGCAAGGCGCTGATGGACTGACAGGCAGGGCCGGTCCTACCATCACGCCCGTTGCCGCAAGGAAAGCCATATGCCCAGCAAGTCACACCGCTTCCGTCAGTTGATCGAAGCGGAAGAAATCCCGATCCAGCCTGGCATTTATGATGGCTGCAGCGCCCGTCTTTTGATCAACGAGCTGATGGGATTCGGTGCCAGCAAGGACATGGAGCAGAGCTTCCTAACCACCGCGCAAAAGCAGGCCAAGTACGGCGCGGCAGCGGAATGATGCAAGGCGCCCGTACCAGGCTTGCTGTCGATATCGGCGGCACTTTCACCGACCTCGTGCTGGAGATGCCCGAGCACACTCTGTCAGCGAAGCTGCTGACAACGCATGCGGCACCGGATGAGGCGGTGATCGCTGGGACACAGACGATTCTGCGTGAGGCCGGCATTGCAGCGGCGTCGCTCGATCTGGTGATACACGGCACGACGCTTGCGACCAATGCGTTGATCGAACGCAAGGGAGCGCGAAGTGCGCTGATCACCACTGCGGGCTTTCGCGACTCACTGGAGATCGCATACGAGCATCGTTTCGAGCAATACGATCTGTATATGGAACGGCCGGAGCCGCTGATTTCGCGCGATCTGCGGCTGGAAGTGCCTGAACGGCTCGCCGCGGATGGGTCAGTGCTGCTGGAACTCGATGAGACGGCATTGGAGAACCTGGTCCCGTCACTGCGGCAGCACGATATCGAGGCGGTGGCGATCAGCTTTTTGCACTCTTACATCAATCCATCGCATGAGGAGCGTGCGCGCAACCTGATCGCACGTGCTCTGCCACATATGGCGGTCACCATTTCCTCTGAGGTCTGTCGCGAGATACGCGAGTACGAACGAACCTCCACAGTCGTGGCGAATGCCTACGTGCTGCCGATGATGGAGCGTTATCTGGCGCGCATGCAGGATGGACTGCGGCGGATCGGCGCGACGTGTCCGCTGCTGCTGATGATGTCTTCGGGCGGCATTTGCACGGTCGAGACGGCGCGGCGGTTCCCGGTGCGGCTGGTCGAAAGCGGACCGGCGGGCGGTGCGATCCTTGCGCGCCATGTCGCGGCGCGTGGCGGCCATGATCGGGCGATTTCGTTCGACATGGGCGGCACGACGGCGAAGCTTACGCTGATCGACGACTTCACCCCACAGCAGTCGCGCCATTTCGAGGTTGCGCGAACCGCACGTTTCGCCAAGGGCAGCGGGTTTCCCGTGCGCATACCGGTGATCGACATGGTGGAAATCGGCGCCGGTGGTGGTTCGATCGCGCGCATCGATGCGCTACGACGCATCGTCGTCGGGCCGGACAGCGCGGGTGCCAGCCCCGGACCGGCCTGTTACGGCAATGGTGGTACGCAGCCGACAGTGACCGATGCCGATGTCGTATTGGGACGCATCGATCTGACGCGATTCGCCGGCGGCAAGATCACGCTTGATCCGGCGCGTGCGCTGGCAGCCGTCACCGGAACGATCGGTACGCCGCTGGCGATGCCGGTGCACGAAGCGGCGCGCGGCATTGCCGAAATCGTCGATGAGACGATGGCGAGCGCGGCGCGCGTGCATGCGGTGGAGAATGGCAAGGACACATCCGACCGTACGCTGATTGCATTTGGCGGTGCGGCTCCGCTGCATGCCGCCCGATTGGCCCAGAAGCTCGGCATTCGACGCGTCGTGGTGCCGCCGGACGCCGGTGTCGGTTCGGCACTTGGCTTTCTTGGGGCGCCAATCGCGTACGAGGTCGTGCGCACCCTGCTGGTGCGGCTGGATGCTTTGCAACAGACGACGATCGACGCACTGTTCGACGGGATGCGCGCCGAGGCGGAAGCAGTGGTGCGGCTCGGTGTGCCGCGGGGTGCTCTGGTGGAAATGCGCACCGGCTTCATGCGATATCGCGGGCAGGGACACGAAGTGGCTGTGCCGTTGCCCGGCGGCACCCTGGATCCCTCGGCGTTGCGTGCGGCGTTCGATGCCACCTACACGCGGGTCTATGGACGCGTCATTCCGCGTCTGGAAGTGGAAGCGGTCACCTGGACCCTTTCGCTGGCCGAGCCACATGACCTGCCGGGGCGACAGGCGTTGCCACCGGATGCCGGCGTCGCAACGCCGTCCGGCCAGTGTCGCATTGTCGAAACCGCCAGTGGCGAGGCGGTCGATGCAGCGCGATTCATCCGCACCGAATTAGCGAAAGGCGAGCGGCTGACAGGGCCGGCCGTGATCGTCGAAGATGGCACCTCGACAATCGTGCCAACCGGCTACACGGCGCATATCAACATCGGCAACGACATCGTGATCGAGGAGATCGAAGCGTGACGCGCAGAAACATCTCGGAGATCGAGCTGCAAATCATGTGGAACCGGCTGTTGTCGGTGGTGGAAGAGCAGGCTCAAACACTGGTGCGCACTGCGTTCAGCACCTCGGCCCGCGAGGCGGGCGATATTTCTGCCGGTGTGTTCGATCTCGAAGGCCGGATGCTGGCGCAGGCGGTGACCGGTACGCCCGGCCACATCAACACGATGGCGCGTTCGGTCGGGCATTTCCTGGACGTTTTCCCGGTCGCGCAGATGAAGGAAGGTGACGTCTACATCACCAACGATCCGTGGAAGGGCACCGGGCATCTCTATGACCTGGTCGTCGTGTCGCCGACCTTCATGAACAACCGTATCGTCGCGCTGTTCGCCTGCACGACGCATCTGGTGGATATGGGCGGAGTCGGTCAGACACCGGAAGGTCGGCAGATTTACCACGAGGGCCTGTTCATCCCGCTGCTGCGCCTGGCGCGCGCCGGCGAGATAAACGAGGACCTGCTGGCGATGATCCGCGCGAACGTGCGCGAGCCGGTGCAGGTGATCGGCGACGTTTATGCGCTGATCGCCTGCAACGAAATCGGCAGCCGCCGACTGGTGGCGATGATGCGTGAATTCGGGTTGGGCGATCTGAACATGCTGGGCGAGGCGATCATCAGCCGCAGCCGCCGCGGCATGGCGGATGCGATCGGCAAGCTGCCGCGAGGCACCTGGACCGCGGCGATGCGCATCGACGGCTACGAGGCGCCGATCGATCTGGTCGGCGCTCTGACCATCGGTCGGGACACGATCCATGTGGATTACACCGGGACATCGGGCATGTCGTCATATGCGATCAACTGTCCTATCTGCTATACGGAAGCCTATACAACGTTCGGCGTTAACTGCGTGGTCGCACCGCACATCCCGAACAACACCGGCACCCTGGATGCAGTGCGCGTCACGGCGCCGGAGGGCACGATCCTGAGTGCAACGCATCCGGCCGCAGTGTATGCGCGCTCGGTAATGGGGCACATGTTGCCGGACGTGGTTTATGGCTGTCTGGATCAGGCGCTGCCGGGCCGAGTACCGGCAGAAGGCACATCGAATCTGTGGACGCTGAACCTGATCGCCGGTCATGGGTTGACCGGTATCGGGCGGGCCGCGGGCACCGCCTTCATGGTCAACAGCTTCCATTCGGGTGGTGCAGGCGCTCGGCCATCGCAGGATGGATTGTCGGCGACGCCATTTCCATCCGGCGTGCGCAATGTACCGGTGGAAGCCACCGAGGCGATCACTCCGTTGGTAATCTGGCGCAAGGAGTTGCGTCAGGATTCCGGAGGAGCAGGACGCCAGCGTGGCGGCCTAGGGCAGGTTATGGAAATTGCATCGCGCGAGGACGCGGCGTTCGGCATTTTCGCTCGTTTCGAACGCGTGAAGTACCCGGCGCGAGGTCGTCATGGCGGTGGGGCAGGGCAGGCCGGACGGCTGTCGCTGGCGTCGGGCGCAGAGTTGAAACCGAAGGGGTTGGCGGTGGTGCCGCCGGGCGACCGCCTGGTGGTGGAAATGCCAGGCGGCGGCGGGATGGGGCCGCCCAAGGAGCGCGACCCCGATGCGGTGCGGCGTGATGTGCGGCTGGGTTATGTGTCGCGGGAAGCGGCGGCCCGGGACTATGGGGTGGACGGCTAAACTTCCACCCGCCGCTTCGCCAGCTCCGCCTCATCCAATCGCAACCCCAATCCCGGCGTATCCGACAGATGGAACAGCCCGTCCACCGGTTTCGGCGGATTCTGGAACACCACGTGCGTGCGGGTTGACGGATCGTTCCATTCGATCGGCTTGGTTGCCTGCAACTGCGCCGCAACGACGTGCATATTCGCGGTGTGGCCAATCATCGGCTGCGTCTGGTGCGACACCAGTTCCACCCCATGCGCATGCGCCAGCGCCGCACAGCGGACCAGGCCCGTTATGCCGCCCATCTTTACAATATCCGGCTGCACCATGCGCACGCCTGCATCGATCAGGTCGGCCAACGCCGCCAGCGTATAGGTCTGCTCGCCGGCCGACACGGTGATGTCCAATGCGCGTGCCACTTCGCCCATCGCCTTGACGTGATAGTGCTGCACCGGTTCTTCGAACCACCAGAAGCCCAGTTCCTCCAGTGCGCGACCGACACGGATCGCGCCGCCAACCGTGAAGCCGTTGTTGGCGTCGAACGCCAGCGGGAAGCCGTCGCCCACCAGCTTGCGCACCGCGCGCGCCTTGGCGATGTCGCCGGGAATGTCGCGATCCAATTCGGTGCGCGGATTGTCGAAGCGGATCTTGATCGCCGCGGGTTTGTCATTCAGCCGTGTCTCAACCACGCGCAGCACGTCATTCAGGCTGCGATCGCCGTTGCCACCGATCGAGGCGTAGAACGGCAGCGCGGTGCGCCATGCGCCGCCGAGCAGCTTGTAGATCGGCAGGCCGGTCAACTTGCCCTTCAGGTCCCACATAGCGATGTCGAGTGCCGCCAGCGCGCCGGTAAGCGCACCCTCTGGGCCTAGCTTCACGCAGGTGTGCATCAAGGTGTCCAGCAAGACCGCGTGGTCCAGCGGGTCCTTGCCGATCAGCGTGGGTGCCAGGTCGCGTGCGACAATGCCGAGTGATGCCAGACCGCCCAGCATCGGTGAGGCCTCGCCGATGCCATCGATCCCGTCGTCGGTGAACACGCGCACGAACGCGCTGCGTTGCGTCGGCTTGTCGTCCGGCGACCAGTTCACCTGGAATGCATCGATGCGCGTGATCTTCATGTCGCAGCCTCCCCGCTCGTCAGGTTTCAATCAACACCGGCAGCACCGACAGGACAAGCAGCAAGGCCATCGCAATGTTGAATGCGCGCAGTCGTGCGGGTGATCGCAACAGTCGGCCGGCGCCGCTGCCCAGCAGTGCCCACACCATCAGGCACGGCATGCCGACGGCCAGGAAGATCAGGAAGATGCGTGCGAGCTGAATGACGATCGATTGGTTCGGCAAGAGATATTCACCGGCCGCGGCGACTGCGATCAACCAGGCCTTGGGATTGATCCACTGGAATGCCACGGCGCCGGTGAAACCCAGCAGGCGACCCCTGCCGCCTTCGCCGGGAGGCGCGGCGGTGGCGATCTTCCACGCGAGCCAGAGCAGCCAGGCGGCGCCAACCCAGCGGAATAGCGGCAACAGCAGCGGGAAACTCACCAGCGCGGAGCCAAGGCCAGCGCAGACCAGCGCCAGCATGCAGGAAAAGCCGATGGCGACACCCAGCATGTGCGGCACGGTCGCGCGGATGCCATAGCTGGCTGCGGACGCGGCAACCATGACGTTGTTCGGACCTGGCGTGATATACATCGCCACCGAAAACCCGACCAATGAGAGCAGCAGTCTATCCATGGTGTGATAGGACAGCATAGCTGTCTTTTGTGTGCAACGGTTGCTGATGTGCTTGTGCGGGCCGGTCCAACTCACGTTCGCGTGCCGGGTCTGTCTAACGCGCATCGGTGCGGTAACATGATGCCACAGCAAAACCGGACGAGGTGCGACGATGGCTGGCGAGGCTCTGCATGAGGATCGGGAAAAGCTTGGGCCGGAAATCCTGGACAGGCACCGCGCGATCTCGACGATCATGGAGGAGCTGGAAGCGATCGACTGGTACGACCAGCGCATCAAGGCGAGCAGCAACCGCGAACTGCAGTCGGTCCTTCTGCACAATCGCAACGAGGAAAAGGAACATGCATCGATGCTGCTGGAATGGCTGCGGCGGCATGATAGCGAGTTCGAGGGGCATCTGCGGACGTATCTGTTCAGTCAGGGGCCAATTCGCGAGGTCGCAGCCCCTGCCGAGGGTAGTGGCGGCGACTACAAGGGCGGCGACGGCTCGCTGGGCATCGGCAGTCTGCGCGCATTGAAGGTCTGAGCCATGAACCATCTGTACCGCGAGCTGGCGCCGATCTCCGATGCGGCTTGGCAGGAGATCGAGAAGGAAGCGCAGCGTACGCTGAAGACGACGCTTGCCGCGCGAAGGCTGGTCGATTTTGTCGGGCCGGAGGGCTGGAAGGCTTCCGCCGTTGGGACCGGCCGTATCAGGGATGTGGATCCGCCGACAACGGGCAGGGTGGAGGCGCGGTTGCGCCAAGTGCTGCCGTTGGTCGAATTGCGTGTGCCGTTCGAGTTGCGCCGCAGCGAACTCGACGCGATCGATCGTGGCGCCGAGGACCCAGATACCGATCCGGTCATCCAGGCGGCACGCAGCATTGCCATCGCCGAAGATCGCGCAATTTTCCATGGCTATCCGGCGGCCGGAATTCGCGGGATATGCGAAGGCCGTGCTGACGCCGCCGTGCTACTGAGTGACGACTATGCGAGCTATCCGGTCCTGGTGGCTACCGCATTGAACAGGCTGCGTGACGCCGGCGTCGATGGGCCGTTTGCTGTCGCATTGAGCGAGCGGTGCTACACCAGCCTGACGGAATCAACGCAGGCCGGTTATCCGGTTCTGGAGCATGTGCAGCGCCTGATCGATGGTCCGTTGGTGTGGGCGCCCGGCCTCGACGGCGCGGTCGTGCTATCGATGCGCGGCGACGATTTCCAACTGACTGTCGGGCAGGATTTCTCGATCGGGTACCTCGATCACGATGCGGAACGCGTGCGGCTGTATATCGAAGAAAGCTTCACGTTCTGGCTGGAGTCACCGCAGGCCGCGGTGCCGCTGGTGTTTCCCGAGGCCAAGGCGGCGCCATGACGCAGGACGTGAGGGCGGCTGGCGGAATGCCCCGGATCAGCTTCGGGGTTTTCCGCCCTACAGATTGCGGGTGAGCAGGCGACCCGCACGTGCCGGCGTGGCGCCCTTGCCGTGAACGTAGGCTGACTGACCGTTGATCCAGGTTTGCAGGATACCCGCCGCGGGCCTGGTGGGTTCCGCGAAGGTTGCGGCATCGCGCACGGTCGCGAGATCGAACAGTACCAGATCGGCATAGGCGCCGACGCGGATCACGCCGCGATCGGTCAAGCCGAACACGTCCGCGGTATGACCTGTCATCTTGTGCACGGCCGTTTCCATGCTGAACAGTCCCAGATCGCGCGCGTAGTGGCCAAGGACGCGCGGGAAGGTGCCCCACAGACGAGGATGTGGGAACGCATCGTGCGGCAATCCATCGCTGCCGATCATCGCCAGCCGATGCGCCAGAATGCGCTGCACATCCATCTCGTCCATTTGGAAAAAGATGGCACCCGCGGGCAGCAGTCGTTCGGCAGCAGCGCGTGTCGTCGTGTCCCAGTCACGTGCGATGTCATCCAGCATGCGGCCCGCGAGCTCCGGATGCGGCACCGACCAGGTTATTTGCACGGGAACATCGGGGCGCAGCCGTTCGGGCATCAGCACGGTGGAACCGGCGGCATAAGGATAGACGTCGAAATCGACTTGCTGTGCCGCGGCGGCGGCATCGATACGCGGCAGCGTTTCGACGGAACGGCCATAGTTTTCCGGCATCGCGCATTTATGGTGGCTTATCACCACCGGCGCATTCACTGCGCGGCCGATCCGCAGCGTCTCTTCTATCGATACCAGCACGTCGTTGGCTTCGTCGCGCATGTGCGTCACGTAAAGGCCGCCGGCATGGCGGAGCGCCTCTGCGACCGCAATCACTTCGTCGGTCGGCGCCATCATGTTCGGGGGATAGTACAGGCCAGTGGAAAAGCCCGACGCGCCCTGCGCGAGTGCCTCGGCAAGGCGACGCTGCATGTGCGCGGCTTCCTTGTCGGTCGCCGCGCGCTGCGTGGCGCCGTTCATTGCCTCGACGCGCAGCGACATGTGGCCGATCAGCGCGAACGTGTTGACCGGCGGCGGGTCACGCGCCAGGCGATCGGCATATTCGCCGAAGCTGTCGAAAATCCACCATGATTCGTCGCCCAACAGATCCAGCGGAGGCACGGGACGCGACTTCATCCGCACCGGTGACAGGCTGATGCCGCAGTTGCCGACCACCACCGTGGACACACCCTGGGACATTTTGCACAGCATGCATTCGGGGCCACACAGAACCGCGCGGTCGTCGTGCGTGTGCGCGTCGATGAAGCCCGGCGCGACGGCGTTGCCGGTAGCGATCACCTCGGTGTCCGCGGTGGCGGAGCCGAGATCGCCGATCGCCGTGATCCGATCGCCGATGACGCCGATATCCGCGTTGAAACGCGACGCGCCGGTGCCGTCGAACACCGTGGCATCGCGGATGATCACGTCGCAATGGAGCGCCATTGCGTCAGCCCCGAAGTTTCGTTGTTGCCGCGGTGTCCAGCGTGCCGTCGTCGGCGATCGCGACCTGGTAGAGATCGCGGGCGTTGTTCGCTGATACCAAGCCATCGCGCACGTCGCGCACCACCAGGGCGGGATCGCGCATGGCTGGATCGCCCATGCCGGCGCCACCAGGTAGTTTCAGAACCAACCGGTCGCCGTCGGGGATTACCTGGAATCCTTTTGTGCGTAACGTTTTGCCGGATTTCAGTGCGATCACGCCAGCCGCGCCGTTCAATCCGCCCTCGCGGCCCTTTGGCGCATTGGCGATGCGGTCGTAGACGGCATTCACCGCAAATTCCAGGTCGCCCTTGGCGCCGACTTCCATGATCTGCGCTGTGCCACCGCGGGTACGGCCGGCGCCGCCGGAATCCGGACGCAGTTCCTTTGTCCAGAACACAATCGGCGCGACGTTTTCCGTCGCTTCGACCGGCATCGTGCGTACGCCTGACGGGAAAGCCGTGGCGTTCAGCCCATCGCTGGTGGGCCGCGCGCCGGTGCCGCCCGAATTGAAGGTGATGATTTCGAAATCGGGCACCACCGGACGATTGCCGCGCGCCTGGCCGGATACGGAGGAACCACCGCGCAGCGGCAAATTCCACAACGCCGAAGCGCCTTCCGCCGTCACCCGTTCCGGCACGGCCTGGTGCAGACAGCCCATCATCAGATCAGGCAGAAGATGGCCGATGACGTGGCGCACCGACACCGGATAGGGATGCGGTGCATTCAGGATACAACCATCGGGTATCTTCATGCGGAACGGTGCGAGGCTGGCCCAGTTGTTGGGGATTTCCGGCGCGACAACGCATTTGATGCCGAAGCAGGAATAGGCGCGGCAATAGGCCGGCGGCACGTTGATGCCGCGTGACGACAGACCGGAGGTGCCGGCGTAATTCACCTCGATGCCATCATCAAGGATGGTCATTTCGGCTTTCAGCGTGACCGGTGCCTCGTAGCCGTCGGAATTGATCTCGGCGCGGTAGGTGCCCTTCGGGATGCGCGCGATTTCGGCGAGGGTGGCGCGGTGCGAGCTTTCGAAGATGAAGTTGGCAAGCGGGTCGAGGCTGTCCATCTCAAATTCGTCGAGCATTTCTACCAGGCGGTGCACGCCGGCATCGTTGCAGGCGCACAGCGAGTAGACGTCGCCTTCCAGTTCCACGGGGAGGCGGGAGCCGGCGCGGATAATGTCGAAGAAGGTTTCGTTCGGCTGGCCCCGGTCAAAGCATTTGACGATCGGGATATACATGCCTTCCTCGAACACGGAGCGGCCTTCCGGACCCATGCCGAGACCGCCGACATCGATGACGTGTGCGGTGTTGGCGAACAATCCGACGATGCCACCGTGGTGAAACGCCGGGGTGACGACGGTGAGGTCATGCAGGTGTCCGGTGCCGAGCCAAGGGTCGTTGGTGATATAGTGATCGCCTGGCTGCATGGTGTCGGCGGGGAATTTGCGCAGAAAATGGCCAACGCTTTCGGCCATCGAATTGACGTGGCCGGGCGTGCCGGTGACCGCCTGCGCCATCATGCGACCGGCAAGATCGAAGATGCCGGCGGACAGATCGCCTGCCTCGCGCACCGTGGTGGAGAACGCTGTGCGGATCATGGTCTGTGCCTGTTCTTCCACGACGGCGATCAGGCGGTTCCACATGATCTGGCGATGGATCTGGGCCAGTGCAGCGGTCTCTTTCGACATCAGGTATTCTCCAGCGCCAGTTCGATGTAGCCAAGTCCGTTGACCGTGGCGTTCCAGCCTTGGCAGACGAGTGTCGAGGTTTCGTCTTCGGCAATGATCGCCGGGCCAGGGATGCGCACGCCGGGTGCAAGTCCGGTGCGATCATACACCGACCATGGAGCAACTTCGCCAGTGGTCGTGTCACGCACGAGCTGGCTTCCGGATGGCGTGGCTTCCGGCACGAAGACGGCATCGTCGCCCGCGATCGGCATGTCCGGTTCGTTCCCGGCCATGGTTGCAACGACCACGGCGTAGCTCATGATCTCGACGTCGGAACCGGGCACCGGGCGGTCGTAAAATCGGGTGTATTCGGTGTCATAGGCGGCGCGGAGTTCGGGCACATTTTCTTCACCCAACGGATGCGTCGGTAATGGGACGGGAATTTCGTGACCCTGGCCGACATAACGCATATAGGCGATGCGATGTTGAGTGACTGGCGCGCCGAAGCTGCCTTGCGCCACGACCTGCATCGCCTCTGCTTCCATATCGGCCAGCAGTGTGTTCACCGCCATGACGTCGAAGGATGAAAATCGCTGATACAGGCTGCGAACAACCTCGTAGCCGACGGGCGCGCGCAGGAAACCGATCGCACTGCCGACACCGGCGCCCGATGGCACCAGCACGCGCTGGATGCCGACTTTTTCTGCCACGCGGCAGGCGTGCACGGGGCCGCCGCCACCAAATGCGATCAGCGTGCGGCCCGCGTAGGTCTTGCCGGATTCGATCGCGTGCACGCGCGCCGCGTTGGCCATGTTTTCGTCGACCATTTCCACGACGCCGAGTGCGGCCATCTCCGCGGTAAGGCCCAGCCTGCCGCCGACCTGTGCCAGCAGTGCATCGTGTGCCGCCGCGGCATCCAGCCGCATCGTGCCGCCGGCGAAACGCGCGGGGTCGTAGCGGCCGAGTGCGAGATTGGCGTCGGTTACCGCGGGTTCCGTGCCACCGCGTCCATAGCAGGCCGGGCCTGGGTCGGCGCCGGCGCTTTCCGGTCCGACGGCAATGCGGCCCATGGTATCGACATGCGCGATCGAGCCGCCGCCGGCACCGATTTCCACCATCTCGATCACCGGAATTCGCAGTGGCAGACCGGACCCTTTGCGGAACCGGCCGACACGTGCGATTTCAAAAGCTCGCGCGGTCTGCGGCTTGCCATTGTCGATCAGGCAGATCTTCGCGGTCGTGCCGCCCATGTCGAACGACAGCACATTGGCTATGCCGCATTGCCGGGCGATGGTGGCGGAGAAGATCGCCCCTCCGGCGGGTCCACTTTCGACCAGGCGGATCGGGAAGCGGCAGGCGGTTTCGATCGTGGTCAAGCCGCCGCCCGACAGCATGAGGAACACCGGGGCGGCAATGCCAAGGTCGTGCAACCCGTTCGCGAGTTCACGCAGATAGCGTGCCATCAGCGGCTGCACGTAGGCGTTGGCAACCGTTGTCGAGAAGCGCTCCCACTCGCGCATCTCCGGCGACACTTCGCTGGACAGCGACACGGGGATGCCAGGCAATTCGCCAGTCAGCACATCGCGCACGCGGCGTTCGTGCGCCGGGTTGACGAACGCGTGCAGCAGGCCGACAGCGATACTTTCAACCTTTTCGTGTTTTAGCATCGGCACCAGCGCACGCACTGCCGCGATGTCGAGAGGCAGCAGCACATTGCCTTCATTGTCCAACCGTTCGGGAACCGGCAGGCGCAAATGGCGCGGCACCAGCGGTTCCGGCAGCACGATGTTCAGATCGTATTGGTCGTATCGGCTTTCATTGCCCATGGCGATCACGTCGCGAAAGCCCTGTGTGGTGAACAGTGCGGTGCGCGCGCCCTTGCGTTCTATCACCGCGTTGGTGGCGAGCGTCGTGCCATGGATGACGATGCCGATATCGCCGGCTGCCACAGCGGACGATCGCAGGATTTCGTGGACGCCCGCCATGACCCCTTGCTCGGGCGCTGCCGGCGTGGTGAGGACCTTGATGGTGGTGCGCTTGCCGTCCTGCTCGAGCGCGAGATCGGTAAAGGTGCCGCCGATATCGACGGCAAGTCGAGCAGTGGGCATTCGTCCCCCTGGTTGGTGAGTGGGCGGCGGCAGTCAACCGCGTTGGGCCGCGTGTGGCAAGCATCGATATTGCCATCGCGGACCGTACAGGTGGCAGAGACGATCGAACATCGCGTCGCCGCATTCGACGAAGGTGCGGCCAACGCGGCTGCCGTGCCGATGGCCGAACGGCGCAGTGGAGGCCTGGCAGGGGAACTGCGCGACACGCAGATTCCAGGTATCGTGATTGCCAATCATGCGATCGTGGCGACGCGCGACACCGGTGGTTGACCCGTGGATTGTCCAAGCAGCAATCAGTAGACGACGCTTTCCGGCATCGGGCGATTATCGCGGACCCGTTGGTAGCCGAACGGCGTAAGATCCAGCGTGTGGTACGCGCCGAAGCGGATCAACTCGGCTACGGCTCGACCGGTCGCGGGGCCATGCTGCACACCGTGGCCAGAAAAACCCGACGCGATGAGGATGTTGGGAATGTCGGGATACGGACCGATGATCGCGTTGTGATCGAGCAGGCACATGTCGTAATGGCCAGCCCAGGCACGTTGCAACCGAATTTGCTCGAGTGCGGGGATGCGATGTGCGAGCAGCGGCCAGACCAGATCTTCCAGCAAATCCATGTCAGGGTTGAAATCGCCGGTCGCGTCCGGATCAGCGTGGTCGGCGGGGGAAATGCCGCAGATGAAACCGTCGCCTTCAGGTCGCAGCCACATGCCGGACGGATCGAACACCAGCGGCATGCCGGTTCCATCAAGCGGCGCGCGGATCATGAACACGGTGCGCTTGCGGGGTTCTATCGGCAATGCGATGCCTACGAGCGCGGCGACGCGGCCGGAGGCGGGACCTGCGGCAATCACGACATGATCAGCGGCAATGCGCGCACCACTTGCCGTGCGCACTGCTGTGGCATTGCCGCCGGCGAGGTCGATCGCCACTGCGTCCTCGTGCAGGTAGCGCGCACCGCGGCCGATGGCGTCGGAGCGCACACTGCGCAGCAGACTGTAGGCGTCGAACCATCCTTCGTGCTTCAAGCCGAGTGTTGCGCACGCGAGGTCCGCAGCGTTCAACCAGGGGAACCGGCTGGCGATATCAGCCCCTTCGAACAGCGCGACATCGGCGCCCTCCGCAATCTGCATCCGGCGATTGGCCCGCAGCGTTTCGGCCCCAGCGGCCCCCGCCAGCACGAGATAAGCGCGGCGGACCAGGCCAATACGTTCCGCGACGGCGTCAAGGAATGTGGCCCCGAACAGTGACATGCGCACGTTGAGGGGCAGCGAGAACTGTGTCCGGATGGAGGAGGCGGACAGGGTGGTGGATGCGTACTGATAGGTAGGGTCCTTCTCCAGCACGACCACGTCGTTGTCGCCGGCGAGGAAATACGCCGTGCACGAGCCAATGATTCCGCCGCCAATGATGACGGTACGCGGCATGAGGCAGCCTCCGATCAAGCGCGCAGGGTGCCCGGCGGTCGCCTCTTTCGCAACCCGCGCCGGTTGGCGATAAAGGCATCTGGATGGGGAGACATGCCGATGAAGCCACGCCTGGTGCTTGCCGCCTTGATGCCTCGCGACGTTGTGACGCGGGCGCGGAACGAATTCGACAGTGTCGTGGTGCAGGGCAAGGACGACATGACGGCGGCGCAGGTGATTGAAGCCGCCGTCGCGCACCAGGCGGATGCGATCATGTTCACCAACACGCTGCCGCTGAGCGCGGATGCGATCGCGCACCTGCCGGCCAGCGTGCGCGTCGGCGCCACCAGCAGTGTGGGGTATGATCATATCGACGTGGCGGCGGCGAAGTCACGCGGCTTGTTCGTGACGAACACACCGGATGTGTTGACCGAGTGCACCGCCGATTTTGCGTTCATGATGCTGCTGGCGGCCGCGCGACGTGCCCACGAATATGACAAGATCATGCGTGCCGGCTGGCGCTTCCGCATCGGCCAGGGGGACCTGCTGGGTGTGCGCGTGACCGGCAAGACTCTTGGAATCCTGGGAATGGGGCGTATCGGCCGCGCAGTAGCGCAACGCGCTCGCGGGTTCGACATGACGGTGCTGTACCACTCCCGCAACCGCCTGTCCCCGGAGGCAGAGCAGGGCGCGCGGTATTTCGGTTCCTTCCAGGAGATGCTGCCGCACTGCGACTTTTTGTCGCTGCATGCGCCGGCGGGACCGGCAACGGACCGGATAGTGAATGCGGCGGCCCTGGCGTCGATGCCGCGGGGCGGAGTGCTGGTGAACGTTTCGCGCGGCGGGTTGGTGGACGAGGACGCGCTGTACGATGCGTTGACCTCCGGGCAGTTGTTTGCGGCTGGGTTGGATGTGTTCCGGTCGGAACCCGACTACGATCTGCGCTTCGCCAAGCTGGACAACGTGATTATGTCGCCGCACATCGGCAGTGGCTCGGTGGAGACGCGCAACGCGATGGGGTTCCGCGCGCTGGATAATATTGCCGCGGTGCTGGCGGGGAAGGGACCGATCGATCCGCTGTGGGTGTGACGTCTACTTAATGAAGCCGGCGCTGCGCGGCAGGAACAGCGAAAGCTCCGGGATGCAGATGATCAGCATCAGTCCGACCAGCAGCGCGATCAGATAGGGCCAATAGTGGCGCGCGTGCGCGAATACGGTGACATCGGCGAAGCGCAGCGCCATCAACAGCCCGACGCCCATCGGTGGCATGAACAATCCGATGCCGACTGCCGCGGTCTGCACGATGTCGAAGTGCACCGGGTTGATGCCGATCTTGGTGGCTATCGGGAATACCACGGGGATGAGCACGACCGCTGCGGGCAGACCTTCGAGCAGCATGCCGAACAGCATGGTCATGACGGCGACACCCGTCAGGAACAGCCATTGCGTGACTTCCAGCGGTGCCAGCAGGCGGCCCAGCAATTCCGGCACGCCCGAAAGGCCCATGAGGTATTGAAAGATCGTGGCCACCGCGAGCAGGAAGATGACCACACCGGTGAGAACACCGCTTTCGTAGGCGATGTGCAGCACCTGCATCCAGGTGACGTTCCGGTAGTAGAACACAGCCGCGATCAGCGAGTAGAGCGCTACGATAGCGCCAGCCTCGGTCGCGGTGAACGCACCCATGTAGAATCCGCCGAGGATGACAACGGGGATCACCATTGGCACGGCTGCTTCGCGTGACGCGTGCAGCAAGCGGCGCCAACTGAGTGCCGTGTCCTTCGGCCAACCTAGGACGTGGGCCTGGATGAGGACCAGAATGCACAGGCAGACCCCGATGATCGCTGCCGGAATGAAGCCGGCAAGAAACAGCGCCACCGCCGATTGATTGGTGACGGAACTGATGACGATCATGAAGATCGCGGGTGGTACCAGCATGCCCATTGCGGTGCCGGCCGCGATCAACGACGCCGCGTCTTCCGGACGGTAGCCGGCACGCGCCAGCGGCGGCATCAGTGCCGAACTGAGTGCGGAGACCTCGGCCATCTTGGAGCCGCAGATATCGGAGAAGAAATACGACACCACGATCACCGACATGCCGAGCCCGCCACGCAGCCAGCCCACTAATGCGCGCGCCAGTTCCACCAGCGAGTGCGACATGCCGGCGCGCTCCATCAGGCTGCCGGCGAAGACGAAGGATGGGATGGCCAGCAGTACCCAGCTTTGCGATGCGGCGATCAGCGATGAGCCGAGTTGCTGCATCGGATAGCCGCCGAGCCAGAGGCCGGTGACGCCGGCGATACCCAGGCAGAACACGATGGGCAGCGACAGGACGAGCAGGACCAAGAACACCAGAACGGTTGCGGCGAGGATCACGTGCTACTCCCGTCGGTCGGCAATCAGATGGTCGGGGGTGATCTGGTGGTCGGGGCCAGTGGGACGGCGCACGGCGTCCAGCGCGTAGAGCACCATGAGAATGCCGCCCGTGACCGACGATGCGTAGAGCCACGCGAGACTGAACTCGAGCGCCGGCGATGTGAGCGTGGCATTCAGGATCGCGAGCTTCACACCGACCCATGCTATCAATCCGCCAAATGCGGCGATCAGCAGGTTGTTGACGACGTGGATGATGCGCTGCGCGCGTGTCGGTAGATGGGGCACCAGGATGGTCAAGGTGAAGTGGCTGCGTTCGGCCACTGCCACGGCGGCACCGATCAACGTGAGCCAGGCCAGGGTTGTTTCACCGACTTCTTCAACCCAGAAGAAGTTGATGGGATCGACGTCGAGCCAGTCGGTAATCGGCAGCATCACGTAGCGCATGAACACGCCGTAGAGCATGGTGCTGATCGCCAGCAGCACCAGAGCGCCAGTCACGATTTTAGGGATCGCGAGGACGGTCTGCACCGTCCTGGCGCTGCCGCTCAGGTTCACGAGGTCAGACCGTGGTGGCGGTGATCTGATCCCAGAGCTCGCCGTACTGCTTCTGGTATTGTGGCCAGACTTTCTCCTGCGCCAGCTTCCTGAAGGGCGCGCGATCCGGCATGTTGACGGTCATGCCCAGAGGCTCCAGCAGGCGTTTCGCCGCGGCCAGTGAATCGATGCTCTCGGTGGCCTTGCGCGTCATCACCTGGGCTTCATGCGCGCCGTCGAGCATCATTTTCTGCTGATCGGGTCGCAGGGCGTTCCACATGCCGAGGTTCATGGCCACCAGGGTGGAGCCGTAGTTGTGGCCGGTCATCGAGTAGTATTTCGATACTTCGTAGGCCTTCAGCGGGATCATGTTGACGACAGGCAGATCGGCGCCGTCGATGACACCCTGTTGCGCGGCGGTGATCACCTCGGCCCAACCGAGCGGCACCGCGACGGCGCCCAGTCCGTTGACAGTGTCAGTGAAGACTTTGGACGGTTGGGTGCGGATCTTGAGCCCGCGAAGGTCGCGCGGCTCGTTGATCGCCCGTGTCGAGTTCCAGAAATGG
>DATKFJ010000548.1:0-10659 GCA_035511435.1 Acetobacteraceae bacterium
TCGGCGGGACCGCCGACGCGGAACCACGTGGACGGAGCCACCGGCGCATTAATCTGCGCGCGCCCACGCAGCTTCGGCAACATGTCGAGGATGTCAGGCATGCTTGGCGCGGCCATCGCCATCACTCCCACTCCCCGCAACCTTGGTCCACTGCACGGCCAAAGCCTGCGAGGGGAGGGGGCTCAGTCATTTGCCATTGCTGTCTTTGCATCATGCCGCGCTTCCTGCGACGCGGCGCTGCTGCAATCCCGCCAGTTCCATCGGCAGTGACGCCGCCCATTGGGTAATATTGCCGGCACCCAGGCACACGACGAAGTCACCGGGCCTGGCGATGGCAAACACCATCTCTGCCAACCGCGCCGGTGACGGCAGCGGCACCACGCTGCGATGCCCGCGCGCGCGCAATCCATCCACCAGTGCGTCGCGTGTCACGCCAGTGATCGGCGCCTCGCCGGCGGCATAGACATCGGCGACGATGACAGTACCCGCATCGTTCATGCAGGTGCAGAACTCGTTGAACAGCGACTGCAGCCGAGTATAGCGATGTGGCTGCACGACCGCGACAACATCGCGCGCTCCAGCCTGACGCGCCGCCTTGAGCACCGCGGCAATTTCCACCGGATGATGACCGTAATCGTCGATGATCGTGATGCCGCCAGCCTCGCCGGTCTTGGTGAAACGTCGCTTCACACCACGGAATCCCGCAAACGCGCTGCGCAACGTGTCGTCGTCGATCTCCATTTCGACGCCGACCGCGACCGCCGCAAGCGCATTCAGAACATTATGGCTGCCCAGCATCGGCAGGCGGTATGGCCCCATTTTGCGCGAGCGATTGCGTGCCCGATCGGTGATGCTGACATCGAATGTCGAGCCGAGTTTGTCGGGCACAACGCGATCGGCGCGGACATCGGCCTGCGGCGAGAACCCATAGGTGATGATGCGTCGATCCGACAGGCGCGGGATCATTTGCTGCACCGCCGGATGATCCATGCACAGCACAGCGAATCCGTAGAACGGCACGTTCGACACGAATTGATCATAGCCGGCGACCATCGCCTCTGCCGTGCCCCAGTGATCCAGATGCTCAGCATCCATATTTGTAACGACTGCAATGATCGCCGGAAGACGGAGGAAACTGCCGTCGCTTTCATCGGCCTCCACCACCATCCATTCACCCGCTCCAAGCCTGGTGTTGGTGCCATACGCGTTGATGATGCCGCCGTTGATCACGGTGGGATCGAGATGCGCGGCTTCCAGCACCGCGGCGATCAGGCTGGTGGTGGTGGTCTTGCCGTGCGTGCCGCCGATCGCGATCGACCACTTCAGTCGCATCAGTTCGGCGAGCATTTCGGCGCGGCGCACCACCGGGATCAGTTGTGCGCGCGCGGTCGCGACTTCAGGATTGTCGTGCTTCACCGCGGTAGACACCACCACGACCTGGGCGCCACCTAGATTGGCCGCATCGTGGCCGATGGCAACCGGAATGCCGGCCTCGCGCAGACGACGAACGTTGGCGGAATCGGAAATGTCGCTGCCCTGCACAGCGTAACCGAGATTGTGCAGCACCTCGGCGATGCCCGACATGCCGATGCCGCCAATGCCGACAAAATGGATGGTGCCGATAGAAAGCGGCAAAGCTCTCATGACCGAGCCTCCTGGCGCATGAGTGCTTCGACACGATCGGCGAGCCGTGCGGTGGCGTCAGTGCGCGCGATGCTGCGCGCCGAATGCGCTGCATGGGCCAGCATGCCTGGCGTCATGAACAACGCTGTGAGATGTTGCCGCAATGCGTCTGGTGAAAACTCGTGCTGCACAATCACCGACGCACCACGCGCATCGGCGAAAGCGCGTGCATTGGCCGTCTGGTGATCGTCGATCGCGCCAGGCAGCGGCACAAGGATCGCGGGTCGGCCCGCAACTGCCAACTCGGCAACCGTGGACGCACCGGCACGCGATATCACCAGATGCGCCTCGGCCAACTTCGCCGCCACGTCGGGAAAGAATGCAGAAAGTTCAGCTGCGATACCGGCCGATTGATACGCTGCGCGCACCCTTGCGAGATCCTCGCCGCGGCATTGCTGAACAACGGAGAGACGCAACCGCAGTTCATCGGGCAGCGCCGTCAGAGCTGGTGGCACAACATCGCTGAACACACGCGCGCCGAGCGAACCACCGAGTACCAGCAGGCGCAGAGAATCGGTCGGCGGTACATAAGGCTGAGATGCGAGACCGAGGATCGCCGGACGGATCGGATTGCCGGTGACCATGGTTGTCGCCGTCTCGGGCACGCGAGACGTCGCAGTGAAGCTCAACGCCAGCAGCTCGGCGTGATGCGCCAGGAAGCGATTGGCGCGGCCGAGCACCGCGTTCTGCTCATGTAGGATCACGGTCGGACGATGTCGCATGAGGCGCGTGGCTAGCACCGGCGCGACGCACGGATAACCGCCGAAGCCTATCACCGCGGCGGCATGGATGCGTGCCAGGATTTTCCGCGCCTGCATCACGCCCCCCGTGAGCGCTAGCGCAGCCATGCCGGCGCGAATCCTGCCGCGGCCTGCGATCCCCGCACCGCTGATCACGAACTGTTCGAGCCCACCGAACACCGGACTCTCCAGGCCACTCGATCGCGCGTCGGTCATCAGAGCCACGCGTCGGCCACGCGCGATAAGTTCCGTCGCCAGCGCCTCGGCGGGGAAGAAATGCCCGCCAGTTCCCCCGGCCGCGATCACGATGGGCAGCACAGCCGGTCCTCTCACGACACATCACCATGATGGCGGCGCCGCGTCAGTGACAGCAACATGCCCATGCCAAGCGCGATGGCGAGCGCCGACGAACCGCCATAAGATATTAGCGGCAGAGTCATCCCCTTGGTCGGAATAAGCTGCAATGATGATGCCATGTTGACGAAGGCCTGTAGCCCGAAGCCCGTCACCAGGCCGGTGCAGGCCAGCACGATGAACAAGTCCTGCTCTTTCAGCAGCCGCAGCAGCCCCCGCAGCACGATAAAGGCGAACACGGCGATGATGATCAGGCAGACGATCATGCCGAATTCCTCGCCGGCGACGGCAAAGACGAAATCGGCATGCGCGTCGGGCAGCACGTCCTTCACATGTCCCTCACCGGGGCCTCGGCCGAGCAATCCGCCATTGCCGAACGCTTCCAGTGCAGTGCGGGGCTGATAGTCGGCACCAATGCCGTTGCCAGGATGCAGAAAGTCCTGCACGCGTTTCTGCACGTGCGGGAAGAAGTAGTAGGCGGCTACACCGGCGCCACCGAAGCCAAGCATGCCGATGCCGACCATGAACAGATTCAGACCGGCGACATAAAGCTGCGCAAAGAACACAGCGGTGATCACCGCCAGCATGCCCACATCCGGCTGCGACTTCAGCAGCATTGCGATCATCAGGAAGATGCCGATCGCCAGCGCCCTGCCAGGAAATCGCGGCGTGCGACGGCCTTCGTTGATCAACCAGGCCGCGACAATGGCAAAGCAGGGTTTCAGGAATTCCGACGGCTGTACGGAAATCCCCGGCAGTGCAATCCAGCGCCGCGCGCCCTTGATCTCGACACCGGCCACCAAGGTCGCCGCGGTAAGCACGAGCGCGATGACACAGCCGATCACTGCCAGCCGGCGAATGCTGCGCGGCGACAGCATAGAGACGGCGACAACGATCGCGCCGGCGGCGGCGAGGAAGAAAATCTGTTTGAGGATGAACAGATCGCGGTCCGAACCGATGCGTTCCGCTACCGCAGGGCTTGCCGCCAGCATCATGATGTAGCCGAATCCGATCAATGTGCCGATCGCACCCAGCGTCCAGCGATCGACCGTCCACCACCAGCGGCCCAGTAAGGAATTGTCGGCGCGTGAAAGGGTGGGCATCAGACTTGCTCCGCCGACGATCGCGCGGTATCGAAGCGGACGATTGCGAGTCGCGCCAATACACCGCTCTCTGTTCCCGCCACGATCATCGATGGCAATGGTGAGCTGATCATCGGATCTTCAACGTCGCCAGTCCGAGCAGCGCCAGGATCATCGATATGATCCAGAAGCGGATCACGATGGTCGGCTCGGACCAGCCCTTCTTCTCGAAATGGTGGTGCAACGGCGCCATCAGGAAGACACGCTTGTGGGTCAGCTTGTACCAGAACACCTGCACAATCACCGAGACGGCCTCCACCACGAACAGGCCGCCGACGATCCCCAGGACAATCTCGTGCTTCGTCGCCACCGCCACCGCGCCAAGCGCGCCACCCAATGCGAGCGAACCTGTATCGCCCATGAACACCGCCGCCGGCGGGGCGTTGAACCACAGGAACCCAAGCCCCGCACCGATCAGCGCTGAACAGAACACCGCCAATTCGCCGGCGTTGGGTATCGGGTTGAGTTGCAGGTAGTCGGCGAAGATGCGGTTGCCGACCAGATAGGCAATCAGTGCAAACACGCCTGCGCTGATGATGGTCGGCACGATAGCGAGCCCGTCGAGCCCGTCGGTCAGATTAACCGCATTCGATGCGCCGAGCATGACCAGCATGCCGAACACCGGAAACAAATAGCCGAGCGGAATCAGCACTTCCTTGAACACCGGGATGGTCAGTGTCGTGCCGAGGGGGCCGCGCGTCAGCAGCATGAGCCAGATGGCTGCGGCCAGCCCGATCACCGTCTGCGCAAGCAGCTTCACGCGCGCCGAGACGCCATTGTGACTGTCGCGCGACAGTTTCATGTAGTCATCGACGAAACCCAGTGCGCCGTAGCCGAGTGTGACGAACAGCACCGTCCAGACATAGGCATTGCGCAAATCGACCCAGAGCAGAGTTGAGATCGTCATCGCGAACAGGATCAGCACGCCGCCCATCGTCGGCGTGCCTTTCTTCTCGATCAAATGGCGTTCCGGACCGTCGCTGCGGATCGGCTGACCGTTGCGCTGCAGCGTTTTCAGCCAGCGGATTAACGGCGGGCCGAGGATAAAGCTGACAAGCAGTGCGGTCAGGCACGCGGCACCTGAGCGAAAGGTGATGTAGCGGAACAGATTAAACAGGATGAACTGGTTGGCGAGCGGCCGCGCTAAGTCGTACAGCATCAGGCGGCCTCCGCTCGTGCGTCGAGCGCATTGACCACCAGCCTCATGCGGCTGCCGAGGCTGCCCTTGATCAGGATGGCGTCGCCGGGCGCTATCGATCGCGCGAGAATCGGTGCCAGCGCAGCGGAATCCGGTGCGTGCGCGGCGCGCATCGGCGCAGGCACCGTGGCGAACAATTCGTGCATCAGCGGGCCGCAGGCCAACAGGCAATCGGCCGAGGCCGCGACGTCGGCGGCAAGTGCGCGATGTTCCGCGGGGCCAGCGTCGCCCAGTTCCAGCATGTCACCCAACACAGCGAGCTTGCGCTTCGCCGGTTGCAGACGCAGGACCTCCAGTGCCGCGCGCATCGAGGCGGGATTGCCGTTGTAACTCTCATCGAGCAGCAGGATCGTGCCGCCGGGAACCGCGATACCCCGCCGCGCGCCACGGCCGGCCATCGGAGTAAAACTTTCCAGTGCACGCGCAACGCGGCCATACATTTCGGCCGAGAAGCCAGCGAGATGCACCGCGGCTGCCAGCGCGGCGAGTGCGTTCATCGCCATGTGCCGCCCGGGCGCATTCAGTCGGAACTGCACCTCATGCCCATGGATTTCCGCGGCTACCAGACTGCCGTCTGCGTCAGATGCCAGGCTCGTCAGCCGCACATCAGCGCCCCGCGCCGCGCCGAAGCTGATAATGGACGCTTGGCCAGCGGCGGTCCGCAGGCGGGGGAACTGCGTTGAGTCTGCTGGAAGCACGGCGACACCGTCAGGCTCCAGACCGCGCAGGATCGCCGCCTTCTCATCGGCGATCGCCTCGATAGAGCCGAGAAAGCCAATATGGGCGTTCTCGACCGCGGTAATGACCGCGACGTGCGGGCGTGCAAGGCGAGCCAGCGGTGCGATCTCGCCGGAGTGGTTCATGCCGATCTCGGCGACGCAGAATTCGGCCTCCAGCGGGATACGCGCGAGCGTCAGCGGCACCCCCCAGTGATTGTTGTACGAAGCTACGGCGGCATGCGTGCGGCCGACGCGCGCGAGGATAGTACGCAGCATCTCCTTCGTCGTCGTCTTGCCGACGCTGCCGGTAACTGCGCCGAGCCGGCCGGCAAAGCGTTGGCGCGCATAGCCGCCAAGGCGATGCAATCCAGCCAGCGTATCGTCCACATGCAGCAAGCGGGCGACATCCGGCACGTCGCGATGCACCATCGCGCCGGCCGCTCCCTTCGCTAGCGCGTTGGCGACGAAATCATGGCCGTCGCCGGGTTCGCCTTGCAGCGCCACGAACAGATCGCCTGACTGCACCGTGCGCGTATCGATCGATACGCCGGTGGCGGCAAAAGCCGTTACCATGGTCCCACCGGTTGCCTCGAGCAGGTCGTGGGCGGTCCAAAGCGCGGTCATGGGCACGCTGAGAGCCAGGACATGGTCTCCGCCTCTCCTTGTGAGAGAGGGTGAGACGAGTGGACCACACGGGGGGGCTGGCAGTCCCCTCCCCCTGCCCCTTCCCACAAGGGGATGGGAAGGACGTTTGCCCACCTCATGACGGCCCAACCAATCGGCGTACCACGCTCACATCGTCGAACGGGATCACCGCATCTCCGATCGTCTGGCCCTGCTCGTGGCCCTTGCCGGCCACCACAAGCACATCGCCCGCTCGCAATCCATTCAGTGCTTCGGCAATGGCGTGCGCGCGATCGCCGATCTCGCGCCCCCCCGGGCAGCCCGCCAGGACGGCCGCTCGGATCGCGGCTGGATCCTCGCTGCGGGGATTGTCGTCGGTGACGATGGCGACGTCGGCGAAACGTGCGGCGGCGGCGCCCATTAACGGCCGCTTGCCACGATCGCGATCTCCACCAGCGCCGAACACCACATGCAGCCGGCTGCCCGTATGTGGACGCAGCGCGGTGAGCAGCCGTTCCAGCGCATCCGACGTATGGGCGTAATCGACGTAGACAGCCGCGCCGCCGGGAAGCCGTGCCGCCAGTTCCAGCCGCCCGCGCACGCCGCGCAATGCGGTAAGGCAATCCAGTGCGTCACGCTCGCCAAGCACCATGGCCAGTGCCGCGGCCATCAAGGCGTTATCGGCCTGGAACCGACCAGGCAGCGGCAGTGGGATCTCCCGCGGACTCCCCGGACCTCCGATACGCAGCATCTGGCCATCCGGTCGCGGTTGCACGGCCAGCAGGCGGATTACCGTGCCGGCCTCGCCAACCGTGCCAAGCGCCAGCCGCCGGCGGCGCGCGATGTCGGTCAGCGCGGCAAGCGAGGCGGCATCCATGTCGCTGCTCGCCACCGCAGGCGCACCTTCCGGCAGAAGCTCTGCGAACAGACGCAATTTCGCTGTCCGGTAGGCCGTTTCCGATCCGTGATAATCCAGGTGGTCCCGCGTCAGATTGGTGAACGCCGCGGCGGCAAGACGAACGCCGTCCAGCCGGAACTGGTCGAGGCCATGCGACGACGCCTCGATCGCCGCATGCTGAATGCCGACGCGCGCAAGCTGCGCCAGGCGATCGGCCAGATCGACCGGATCCGGTGTGGTCAAACCCGGTCCGGCGTCGAATCCCGGAGCGATCAGACCCAGGGTGCCCAAACTGGCCGCGGGCTTACGGCTGGTCGACCAGATCTGGCGCAGGAATTCCACCGTGCTGGTCTTGCCGTTGGTGCCGGTGATCGCGACGACGACATCGGGCTGTCGTCCAGCCAATCCGGCGGCAAGCTGCGCGAGGCGGCGGCGCGGCTCGCGATCCTCAAACAACGGACGCGCCGGGACACCCGCGGGCCACACCGTACCCTCCGGCGCAAGCACTGCCGCCGCGCCGCGCGACACCGCCTCGGCGATGAAGTCACGGCCGTCCCCTCGGTTGCCAGGGAGCGCGGCAAACAGATAGCCGGCCGTCACGCGCCGGCTGTCGGCAGTGATGCCGGCAATATCCAGCGCTGCCGCACTCCGCCATGAGGCAGATGCGGCGTCATCTGCCAGGGCAGGTACCCGGCGCATGATGTCAGCGAGCCGCAAGGGAGGGAGATGCCCCGGATGCGGGTAGAACAGCAGCACCGATTATGTGCGGTGCGGGCAAATCCGCCTCATGTCGCTGATCACGCTTGATAGGTTGCGTCGGCGCCAATGTGGTGGCGGGAACCGTGAGGCCCGGTTTCGACAAGGGCGCGCCTAGCTTGCCAACAGCATCGTGTAGCGCATCCCGTGGGCTTTCCTGGCCCGCGGCGGTCACCGGACCACGCTGCGCGCCGGCCGGCCGGCCCGGCTGCAACGGAATGTACAGCGCCTGGTTGATCGCGGGCGCGTCCTGGATATCCGGCAGCAGTCCAAGCATCGGCGCGATCCGCGCGATCACCCGACCGTCCGCCGGCGCGGCCACCCAGCCAGCGGTCGAATAGCCATAGGTGCTTTTGTTGCCGTGCGGTTCGTCCAGCATCATGTAGACCGCGTAGTGCGGATCATTCATCGGAAACACGCTGGTGAACGCCGCAACGTTGAAGTTCTCCTTGAAGCCGCGCTTGTAACCGTGTTTTCCGACTTTCTCCGAGGTTCCGGTCTTGCCACCGGGATAGTATCCGGGCACCTCGGCCTGTTTGCCGAACCCGTCTGTAACCACCAACCGCATCAGCTTCCGCATAATGTCCGAGGTTGCCGGCTGCATCATCCGAACCCCTTCCGGTTGGTCGCCCGGGGGCAATGCGAGGATGGTCGGTCGCTGAAGTATGCCGGTGGCAACCGCCGCGGTACCGCGGACCACGTGCAGCGGTGACACCGAGATGCCATGACCGAAGGCCACGGTCATCGTTACCACGTCCTTCCAGGCGGCGGCTGACTGCACGATCGGCATGCCTGCTTCGGGCAGCTCGATGCCGACGCGGCCGAACATGCCCATCATTTTCAACCAGGCACGCTGGCGTTCCGCGCCGACTTCCTCCGCGATGTGGGCCGCGCCGAGGTTGGAGGAATAGGCAAGCACCTCCGGCAGATAAAGCCAGCGGTGCTTGCCCTCGAAGTCGGTGATGGTGAAACGGCCGATGTGGATCGGGCGGGAGGCGTCGAACTCGTCCCAGATGTGCACGATTCCGGAATCCAGCGCCATCGATGCGGTCTGCAGCTTGAACGTGCTGCCAGGCTCGTACATGCCGGTCACCGCACGGTTGAAACGGTCATCGGCCGGGGCGTTGCCAAAGTCGTTAGCGTCGTAGTCGGGCAGACTGACCATCGCCAGCACCTCGCCCGTATGCACATCCATCACGATGCCACAGGCGCCGATAGCCTGGAATTCATCCATCGCCTTGGACAACTCGTCGCGCACCACGGCCTGCACACGCACGTCGATCGACAGTCGCAATGGCGTACTGTCGCTCAACAGGCGCTTGTCGAAATACTTCTCAACACCGGCGACACCGTGTTCATCGACATCGGTGCCGCCGAGTACCTGTGCCGCCGTCCGGCCCATCGGGTAATGCCGTTCCTCGGTCGGACGGAAGTCGATCCCCGGGATCCCGAGCGTGTTGATCGCCAGTTCCTCGCGCGGGGTGATCTGACGCTCGAGGTAGACGAACTGCCGATTCGATTCGGACAGTCGGGCGCGAGCCGCGTCTTCGTCCAGGCGCGGCAACACCTGCTTCAACCGATGCGCGGCATCGGCCGGATCGATGATCTGCCGCGGATCGGCAAAAACCGCGACAGTGGGCAACGAGATGGCGAGGATCTGGCCGTTACGGTCGGTGATCATGGCGCGCTGCGCGAGATCAGTGGCCTCCACCGACTTCTGTGGCGTGAACAGGGCCGCTATCGGTGTTTCAGGTCGATGCGGCGCTATCGGTTGCAGGATGGTCGCATCGGCGAGCTTGGCGATTACAGCAAGGAACAGCAGACCGAACCCGAATGCGGTATAGACTATGCGGTTGCGCGTCTTCTCCAGGGCACCCCGACGCAGCAGGTCCGGCTGGGTAATGCGCACGTTCTCCATGCGCGGCACGGCGTCGGCTCGCGCGGCGCCGGACCGATGAGCGGGCGTACCGCGTGGGGTGGAATCAGGCGGCGGTGCGTCACTCATCCGCTAACCTCCACCGCCGCCGTTGCTGACCCACTGCGACGCACTGACCGGCATCGGTCGTGGCGGCGGAAGTGTCCCGCTATGCGCCATGCCAAGGGCGGAGCCGGCAAACGGCGCCATCGGCTGCGATGCGGCGATGGCCGCGTGCATAATCGGCGGCGATGCGGGACGCGGCAATTCCGCCATTGCAATTGGACGCGGCGCGGCTGGAGCCAGCCGGGTCGACGCAACTTCCGCGATCTGCGGGCGTGGCGGCAACAGGGTTTTGTGCTCCGGAATCCGGGGCGGCGGCGACGTGGCTGCCAAGCTTGCGGGCTTCGGTTGCACAGGTACGGCGGCTATCACGGGTGGTGGTTGCGGTTCCTCGGGTCGCGTCGTGTCTGGCGCCTGCGCAATCGGCACCGGTGAGGCCGCCGGCGGGACGGGGTCAGGCGCACTGACCGGCGGCAGGCGATTTTCCAGTTCGGCCATGTTGGTGAACTGACCCGGCGCGACGGTTTTCAGGTTGAGAAACTGGTCGGCCAGCGCCTGCAAACGCTG
>DATKFJ010000549.1:0-4422 GCA_035511435.1 Acetobacteraceae bacterium
CGGGCACGATTACCCGACGGCTGGCTTGCCCGTCATGGCCGGGCTTGTCCCGGTCATCCGGACCGCACCGGATGGCCGGAACAAAGCCCGGCCATCACGCCAAATGTTGCTTTCCTGTCAGGGCTTTCCTGTCAGGAGCGGCTTGCAACGACAGCAGTCGGTTGCATTGCTCGGTCCAGTATATCGAGCGCCGAATCCAACTCGGCTTGCGTGATTGTCAGCGGCGGACACAGGGTCAACACATTGCCGCCGCCCACCTTGAAACTCAGGCCATTCGCCATGCAGCGATACATCACCGTCTCGGCATAGGCTGCATCAGCTACCTCCACGCCGAACGAAACCCCCAGCGCACGCACTGCACGGGCGGTGGGGAATGTGCGCAGCCGCTCCAATCCGCGCGTACCCAGTTCACGTGAGCGTTCCAGCAACCCCTCATCCCGAATCACATCCAGCGTAGCGATTGCCGCGGCGCATCCGACCGAGCTCTTCTCATGCGTGTAGTGTCCCAGCGCGCGATCCGCTGCCACATCCAGGTCCTCGCGCGCGATCAATGCCGCCATCGGAAAGACACCGCCGCCCAAACCTTTGCCCAACACCAGCATGTCCGGCGCGCAGCCCGTCTGTTCGCACGCGAACATTGTGCCTGTGCGACCGAGGCAACTCGGGATCTCGTCGAAGATCAGCAGCGCGCCATGGCGGTCGCAGCTTGCACGCACGCGTGGCCAAAAATCCGCCGGCGGCGCTTCCAGCGTTGTCCAGCGCACCGGCTCGGCGATCACCGCGCCGACATCGCCCTGCACCTCCAGCACATAGTCGATGTAATCAGCCAACCGTTCATGACCGCGCGCATCATCGCCGAAAAAGCGTGACGCCAGCGCGGGCGGCGGCACGTGTTCCGTTCCGGGTAGCAGCGGCCCCGCATCCCGACGAAAGATCGCCTCCCCGCCGACCGAAATCGCGTCCAGAGATGCGCCATGAAACGCATCCCACATCGACAGCGTCTTGTGTCGTCCCGTCGCGTGCCGCGCGAGTTTCAGCGCCATGCCGATCGCCGCCGTGCCACTCGGGGCGAACAAAACCTTGTTCAGCCTCCCCGGCGCCAGCTCTGCCAGCCGTCGCGCCAGCTCGATCGCCGTGCGGTTGGTGTACCGGCGTGGCGAGAACGGCAGAGTCGCCATTTGTCGTGTCACAGCCTCGATAATGCGTGGATGCCCGTAGCCCACCTGGTGTACGGTGTTGCCGTGGAAATCCATGATGCGTCGACCGGCGGTGTCGATCAGGAAAATCCCTTCGGCCCGCTCGACCACATTCAGGCACGGCGTGGACAGCGACTGATGCAGGAACCAGCGCGCATCCTCCTCCAGCAAGGCGCGCGTCTCCGCGTCGAGGTAATCGCGGTGCCAGGCGGCGCGCGCGTCGCCGAGATTGATATCGCCTTCGCTGCGATCCTGCATGGCCCATGGTGGGCGGTTGGCGGCGACACGGCAAGCGTGCTGTTATCCAACGCATGAACCCCTTGCACCTGACAGCCGCCATCCTCGATTGGGCCGGCACCGTGGTGGACCATGGCAGCCGCGCACCGATGGGCGCCTTCGTGCGCGCCTTCGCACAATTCGGTGTCACGGTCAGCATCGCCGATGCGCGCGGCCCCATGGGGATGGCGAAATGGGACCACATCCGCGCCGTGGGCCATGCGCCGGCGGTGGCCACGGCGTGGCGCCAACGACATGGGCGAGACTTCGCGGAAGGCGATGTCGACGCGATCTTCCGGGTGTTCGAGCCGATGAACATCGCCGCCGTACGCGATCACGCCGACATCATTCCCGGCGCAATCGCCGCGATCGACACATTGCGCCAACGCGGCATCAAGATCGCCGGCACCACCGGCTATACGCGTTCGATCATGGACGTTCTTGCGCCGCTTGCCGCGGCAGCGGGCTATAAGCCGGAACTGACCGTCTGCGCCGGCGATCTTCCATCCGGGCGGCCGTCCCCGCTGATGATGTGGTACGCCATGGCAAAACTCGGCGTTTGGCCGGCCGCGTGTGTGGTGAAGGTGGACGACACTGCACCCGGCATCGGCGAAGGCCGCGCGGCGGGCACCTGGACGATTGGTATCGCGCTTACCGGTAACGCGGTTGGCTTGTCGGCCGACGAGTTGGCGGCAACGTCACCCGCAGCGCGTGCCCGATTGCGTGAACAGGCGGCGATTGAATTGGGCGATGCCGACATGGTGATCGACAGCATTGCCGATCTCCCGCAGGCGATAGCGGCGATCGATCTGCGTCTCGCCGCAGGGGAACGCCCGCGATCTGCTACTGCGTCTGCTCCGGGCTGACTTCCGCGATATAGATCACATCACCCGCCGCCGCATCGGGACTGCCGGGCGGCTCCATCACAACGACATGCCCGTTGCCCTGCATCGCGATCCAGCTTGGTTCGGCAATAGCGGCTTTCTTTGCTTCCTCGATGACGTCGTCGGGAACTTTCGACCACAGCGACTCTTCGAGAACTCGGATGCGACGATCCATGATGGCCTCCTATACGTGTCTGCATCAACGCCCAGCGGAAGCGTGGGGTTTCTCACGTCCACATGAGCCACAGCGATCCGACCACCAGCGTCAGCACCGTGAGCGGCGCGCCGACGCGGAAGTAATCCCAAAAACCTATCACGACGCCGCGCCGCGCCGCCTTCTCTACCACGATCAGATTGGCAATCGAGCCAAGCACGGTGAAATTTCCTGCCAGCGTTGACGCCATGGCGATCACCAGCCAGGCGCGGTCATGGTCCGGCAATGCGGCTACGAACGGCTTCAGCAGCAACACGGCGGGGACGTTGCTCACGAGGTTCGACAGCGCCGCGGTGACGAAGCTGAGGACCGTTATCGTGGCGAGATGCAGCCGCCCGACTGCGTCGACGATTTGCGGCGACAGCAGTTCCCGTTCCGCACCGGCGACGATGATGAAGAGGCCAGCGAACATCAACAGCAGCGACCAGTCGATCTCGGCATAGACGCGTGCGCTCTTCACCCGGCGGGTGAGCAATAGCAACGCGCCGACCACGATCGCCGCCTTTGCCGGCGGCTGACCGGCAAAGAACAGCGCCACCACGATCGCAGTGGCCAACAGGGAACGTGCCACCAGCACACGATTGACGTGCAGGCGCGGCAACCGAGGGTAGAAGCTGTCTCCGCGCAGCTCTGTGCGGTGCAACAGCGCCAGCAGTGCGACTGTCAGCAATAGCCCGATCAGCGCCACCGGTGCCAACGCGGCAGTGAACCGGGTGTAGGGGATTCCCGACATGCTGCCGATCATCATGTTCTGCGGATTGCCGGTGATCGTTGCCGTGGAGCCGACATTCGACGCCATTGCCACAGCCAGCAGATAGGGCACCGGGTTGCGTTTGAGACCAAGCGTCAGTTCCAGCACAAGCGGCGCCATAACAAGGCAGATCGCATCGTTCACCAGAAACGCAGAGAACGCCCCGGACACCAGCACGATAGCAGCCAGCAGCATTGTTGGCCGACGTATCCCGCGCGCCACCCAGGCATTGACCAGCGCGAAGAAGCCGGAGATGCGCAGGTTGGCGACCACGATCATCATGCCGAGTAGCAGCGTGATGGTTCCCATATCGACTGCGCGGTAGGCATCGTCCAGCGTGATGACTCCGGACGCCACCATCAGGCACGCGCCGACCAGTGCCACGCCGGCGCGATCGATCGATAGGCCTGGTACCTTGCCGATGGCGAGTGCAAGATAGCTCGCAGCGAAGATGCAGACGGCGGCGATGCGGCGTGCTGCTTCGTCTTTGGACGGCATGATCCAGGGAAGCGCAGCTGACCCGAACGCCAGCGCCAACAGCATTGTCACCGCAATCAAGCTAGCCAGCCTACCGGCGCTCCCTGCTCTCCACCGGTTGTTCATTCAGTGATTAGGCCACAGTCCGGGTGTCGCGACTTCCAGCGAATTGCCGTCGGGATCGCGGAAATACAGACTGGTGCCGCCGCGCTGCCAATGCACGCGGCTTTCCACCTCGATGTCTGCGTCGTGCAGATGCGCTTCCCACGCGGCAAGCTCGCCAAGCGGGATGGCGAAGCAGAGATGCAGTTCGCCGCTGCCATGATGTGGCGGGATGAAGCCGCCCGGCACGGGGGCCGGCTCGTTCGTGCTGCCGAAGTGGAACAGCAGCAGTACCTGGCCGCCTGGCACGCCGAGTGCGCACATGCGTCCGTCGTGCACGAAGCGCTCGAAGCCGAACACGCGCTGATAGAAGTCGCACGAACGATCCAGATCGGCGACATACAGCGAAGTCTCCAGCACGCCGCTGGTGCGCGGAACTCCGGTCATCGAGCCATCCTATTGGTTTGGTCATTGCGAGAAGCGCAGCGGCGCGGCAATCTCGTCGGCACATCAAGGGCGCGA
>DATKFJ010000550.1:0-9261 GCA_035511435.1 Acetobacteraceae bacterium
GATCGCGCCGCGCATTCATCATGTCGGTGTCGATCAATGACGGCGCGACAGCGTTCACCGTAATGCCGTCCTTCACCAGCCGTGCGGCGTAGCCCCGGGTCAGACCCTCCATGCCCGCCTTCGAGGCGTTATAGTGCACGCCGATGCCACCAGCCCCACGCGCCGCACCCGACGATATGTTGACAATACGCCCCCAGCGCCGCGCCCGCATGCCGGGCAGTACCGCCTGCGTGCAAAGGAACGCCGATTTCAGGTTCACCGCCAAAGTCAGATCGAATTCCGCCTCTGTCAGCTCGTCCACACCGCGGATGATCGCCACACCGGTGTTGTTCACCAGTATGTCCACTGCGCCAAACCCGGCTTCGATCGTCTGCAGCATGGCGGCAACCGCGTCGCTATCCGATACATCCGCACCGACAGAGATGGCGCGGCGGCCTGTGGTGCGGATCAAATCCACCACTTCGCCAGCCTGCGATCCGCGCTTACGATAATTCACCGCGACATCGGCGCCGGCCTCCGCCAGCGCCAGTGCGATCGCCCGGCCGATGCCGCGCGATGCGCCGGTCACCAGTGCAACGCGATTCGTCAGATCGGGCGTGAGGGCCATGTTACATTCGCTCCCAATTCAATCTCTTGCGTACACCACCCCGGCATATTGCCGCGGCTACGCAAAGTGCCGTATGTCCCCTGCCAAACGGGGAGAAGCCGCATGCACCGTCTGTTTTCCAGTCTCGCTATCGTCGGCGCATTGACCGTCCAGCAAGCGCACGCCCAGCTTCAGTGCCTGGCACCGCAGGAACGCGAAGCCGTCGAGGTCGCGGCGCTGCGCAGCGAATTGATGGTGCTGGCAACCGGCTGCCACGACGACGACAGTTACAATGCCTTCATCCGCAAATACCAGCCGGACCTGGTCAACAACGAGAATGCGATCAGCGAGATATTCAAACACAAATATGGCCGCCGCGCGCAGCAGGAGCACGATCAGTTCACCACCGAACTGGCGAATTCCGAATCCAGCGCGGGCATGCGGCTCGGTTCCGACTTCTGCCAGCACAATGGCATGTTATTCAGCGAGGTAATGGCGCTGCACAGCCCAAGTGACCTGGCCAGCTACGCTGCCGGCAAGGATCTCGTGCCCGCCTCGACTGAGATGTGCGCCGAGCTCGCCCAGGCACGACCCGTCGTGCGAAAGAAGGCGCCGGTAAAGCACAACTGACCGCTCCCCTCAGGGTGGAGCGACGGCGACGCCAGCCCGGATCGTTGCATCGCCGGGAATCAGCTTGACTGTGAACGCGTCGTTGCCACTGAATCTGGGATCAGGGGTGTAGTCGATCCGCGTGTCATCCCCGACGCTATGAATGAGTACCTTGCCATGCATCGGATCGGCAATCAGCAAGCCAGCGGCGTAGGGCTTGCCGCCGTCGTTGACGACGATGCCGCACCAGCCGCCGTTGTTGCCGACCCTGACCGACACCTGGGTTTCCTTGCCCGCGACCGGCGCGACCTTGGGCACCACGCAGGTCTTCGCCCCACCGGCCACGTCTGCGGCAAAGATCCGGGCAGTTGGGGCGGCCGGCGGCGGCGCCGCGCAGGCCTGCAACAGCACCGCCATCGCCGCCGTGGACAGCCAGGTCGTTGTCCATCGTCTGCCGTTCATCACCAGTCAGTCTCCTGCGTCAGTCTGCGGTTCTGATGTAGGGCAATTGAGTCCAGCGCAAGGCCATTTTTTGTTGCGTCCCTCCCAATGACTGTCAAACCGAAAAGTACTTCGCGCGTGGGTTGAGCACAACGACGGCGCTGGTCGATTGTTCGGGATGGAGCTGGAACTCGTCGGACAATGCCACGCCGATTCGCCCGGCACCAAGCAGGGACAGGATAGGCACCTGATCCTCTAGCCTTGGACACGCCGGATACCCGAACGAATAGCGCGACCCCCGATAGCCCTGCGACAGCATCTTCTCCATATCGCGGTCGTCCTCGGCTGCGAAGCCAAGCTCCGCGCGAATGCGCTTGTGCACATATTCCGCCATCGCTTCTGCCATCTCCACCGACAGACCATGCAGATAGAGGTAATCCTGGTAGCGATTGTCCTCGAACCAAACCCGCGCGATGTCAGACGCCTTCTGTCCCACCGTGACAATCTGCAGTGCAATCACATCGCGTTCGGCGTCGTCCACATCGCGGAAGAAATCGGCAATGCACTCGCCGTCTTCCTTCGGCTGTCGTGGCAGCGTGAAGCGGGCGCGCTCCGTGCTGCCGTCCTGATCGAAGATAATCAGATCGTTGCCCTGGCCGGCGGCCAGCCAATAGCCGTAGGCAGCCTGCGGCTTCAAGATGTCCTCGGCTTCGCACAATGACAGCATGCGCCGCATCACCGGACGCAGCTCCTGCTTCGCCCAACCGAGGAAATCATCCAGCGAACGGCCCTGCTTCCGGAAGCCCCACTGGAACTGGTACAGACTGCGCTCATTGATGAACGGCACGAGCGCCTTGGGTGGCGCTTCGACGACGCGCGCACCCCAGAACGGCGGCACCGACACCGGCACATCGCGCGTCAAGCGATGGCGGCGCGCCCGCACGGTCGCGACATCCACCGGGCGAAACGCGCGCGCGTCCGCCTGGCCGAGAGTGCGCGACGGATTGCGTGTCTTGCCGACGCGCTTCGATTGCACCGCCGCCAGGTAATCATCGAACCCGTTGCCGGTGACCTTGTCCATCAGATGCAGCCCGTCGAACGCATCGCGCGCATAGGCGACACGGCCGCAGGCATAGGCACGGACGCAATCGTCCTCCACGTAGCCGCGGGTCAACGCTGCGCCGCCGAGCAAAACCGGAACTTCCAGGCCCTGGCGCGACATTTCTTCCAGGTTCTCGCGCATCACCACGGTGGATTTCACCAGCAGGCCCGACATGCCGATGGCGTGCGCGTGGTGTTGCGTCGCGGCCGCGAGCATGTCCGCCAACGGCACCTTAATGCCGAGGTTGACCACGCGGTAGCCGTTGTTCGTCAGTATGATGTCCACCAGGTTCTTGCCGATGTCGTGCACGTCGCCCTTCACTGTGGCAAGCACGATGGTGCCCTTCTCCTGGCCATCCACACGTTCCATGAACGGTTCGAGATACCCCACCGCGGCCTTCATCGTCTCGGCACTCTGCAGCACGAATGGCAACTGCATCTTGCCCGCACCGAACAATTCGCCGACCACCTTCATGCCGTCGAGCAGCACGTTGTTGATGATATCAAGCGGCGCCAGCGTTACCATCGCCTCGTCCAATTCGGCCGTCAGCCCCTTGCGATCGCCATCGACGATGCGATCCTTCAACCGGCCCTCCACCGTTTCGGCACGCTTCTTCACGGTGGCATCGGCAGCCTTGCGGTCGGCGAAAATCTCCAACAACTTCTGTAACGGATCGTAGCCTTCGGCGCGCCTGTCGAAGATCAGGTCCTCGGCAACCTTCACCTCTTCCGGTGCAATCAAATGCAGCGGGCGGATCTTCGAAACATGCACGATGGCGCCGCTCATGCCCGCACGCACCGCATGGTCGAGGAACACGCTGTTCAGCACCGCACGTGCGGCCGGATTCAATCCGAAGCTGACATTCGACAGGCCAAGGATGATCTGAATGTCAGGGAATGCTTTGCGAATTGCAGTGATGCCTTCCAGCGTCCATTGCGCCAGCTTGCGATCATCCTCATTGCCGGTCGCGATGGTGAAGGTCAGCGGATCGATCAGCAGATCGGATTGCGGCAAGCCATGGGTGTCGCAGGCGAAATCCACCAGCCGGCGTGCGACCGCCAACTTGGCATCGGCGGTCTTTGCCATGCCTGTCTCGTCGATGGTCAGCGCGATCACCGCGGCACCGAACTGCTTCGCCAGTTTCAGCCGATCGGCCGCGTGTTGTTCGCCATCCTCGAAATTGATCGAGTTGATGATCGGCTTGCCGCCATGCAGCTTCAGCGCCGCCGCGATCACCGGCGTTTCCGTCGAGTCGATCACCAGCGGCGCGTTCACCGAACTGGTGAATCGGCGAATCACCTGAGTCATCTCGTGCATCTCGTCACGGCCGACGAAGGCGGTGCAGACATCGAGCGCGTTCGAGCCCTCACCCAACTGCTCGCGGCCCATCGACACGCAGCTATCCCAGTCGTGTTTCTCCTGCGCCTCACGCCACTTCTTCGAGCCGTTGGCGTTGCAGCGTTCGCCAATTGCGAAAAAGGCATTTTCCTGGCGCAACGGAACCGCCTGATACAGGCTGGCTACCGATGGCACCCACACCGGCTTGCGCGCAACCGGCGTCGGTCGGAAATGTCTGGTCCCCTGGGCGCGCTTGCGCAGCATCGCGTCCAGCGCGGCGATGTGCTGCGTATTGGTGCCGCAGCAGCCGCCGATCAGGTTTACGCCATCTTCCGCGACGAAGCGCTCCAGCCAGGTCGCCAGATCGGCAGCTCCCAGCGGATAATGTGTCTGTCCATCAACCAATTCCGGCAGCCCGGCATTCGGCTGCACCGACAGCAAGCCCGGCCAGTTGCCGGCGAGCCAGTGCACATGCTCGGCCATTTCCTGCGGCCCCGTGGCGCAGTTCAGCCCCATCAGCGGCACATCCAGCGCATGCACCACCGCGGCGGCCGCGGCGATATCCGGTCCAACCAGCAATGTGCCGGTCGTCTCAACCGTGACCTGTACGAAGATCGGAATGTCACACCGGGCCTCGGCACGCGCGATCTTCGCGCCATTGACCGCCGCCTTGATCTGCAGCGTGTCCTGGCACGTCTCGATCAGGATCGCATCGACGCCGCCGGCGATCAGCCCACGGCATTGCAGTGCCAGTGCCGCCTCCAGCGGGTCATATGCGATGTTGCCAAGCGTCGGCAGCTTGGTGCCGGGCCCAATGCTGCCGATCACCCAGCGATGCCGTCCATCGGAAAATGCGTCGGCTGCCTCGCGCGCCAGTTCACCACCGCGCTGGTTGATCTCGAACGCCCGGTCAGCGATATCGAATTCCGCCAGCGTGACCGGCGAGGCGCCGAACGTGTTGGTCTCCACCATGTCGGCACCGGCCTCGAAGTAGCCGCGGTGGATGTCGCGCACCAGATCGGGACGCGACAGGTTCAGTACGTCGGTGCAGTTCTCCTTGCCGTAATAGTCCCGATCGACGTCCAGCGGCAGCGCCTGCATGCGGCTGCCCATGCCGCCATCGCACAGCAGCACAGTGTCACGTAGCGCGTCGAGCAGATGTGGTCGGAGCATCGTACTTCCTTCAGTCGGCGAGTTCGCGCAACCGCGCGATCGGGGCATCGGCAGTCCGCGTGGCTGGCCAGACACGAACAGCAAGCGGCCCCTCGATGGCGAGCGGTTCGCTCTGCTGCATGCCCGCATCCTCCAGCAGCGCACGCATGATGACGTCGCTGAAGCCGGGCCAACGATGCGCCAGTCGGGTTAGCAACTCGTCACGGCCATGTTGCGCGAGATCGATGACGATCAGTCGGCCGCCTGGCCGCAGCACCCGCGCGACCTCGCCCAGCACGCCGGGCGGGTCCTCGGCGTAGTGCAGCACCATCTGGACAACGGCGATATCGAAAGAGGCTTCGGCCAGGGGCAACCGATACATGTCGGCAAGCCGCACGGCGCAATGGGCGAGGCCAGTACGGGCCAGGCGCGAACGAGCCAGCGCCAGCATCGCCTTGGATGCGTCCACACCGACACCCTGGCTAATTCGCGGCGCCAGCAGTTCCAGCACGCGTCCGGTACCGGTGCCGATATCCAGCAACCGGCCTGCACCGGCCTCCGGCACCAGTGTCAGCAGTGCCGCCTCCACCGCCTGCGCCGGCAGATCGAGCGCGCGCATTTCGTCCCAATCGGCGCCCTGACGCCGGAAACTCTCAGACGCGATTCGGGCACGCTCGGCCAGCACCCGCGCGGCCTGGCGGCGGTCGGCCTCCAGGATCGGGTCGTCCTCCGGCAGCCGCGTGACAAGGTCACGGGCCAGCGCACCTGGTTCTCCGTATGGCAGCCCAAACCAGACATTGGCGCCCTCGCGAACCCGCTCCAACAGACCGCAGTCGCACAGCAGCTTCAGGTGGCGCGACAGGCGCGGTTGCGATTGGCCAAGGATTTCTGTGAATTCGGACACGCAGAAGGCACCGCGGCCGGCCAGCGCCAGCAGGCGCAGGCGGGTCGGTTCGGCGGCGGCACGCAGGCTAGCCAGCAGGCGATCCATGGGACTTGCCAATGACATAAACATATCCTTATGTCCAGGTTATGGTGCAGTCGATCGATGACAGGGTGCCGGTCCGGTTCGGGGCCGCCGATATCGCCATGCCGGAGGAGGCACTGCTGATTGAGGGCAATGCTCCGGTGCCGGCCGGGCGACTGGTGGCGCGATTCCAATTGGTCCCCAGCCTGTTCGGCCACCCCATGGGATGCGCCTGCTGCACGCCGCGCGGTCCGGTGGAGGAAGCGCTTGGCCGGCTATTTCTGGCCCGCGCGCGCGGCGACGGAGCGTTCTTCCGCTCGGTGGTTGCTGTGGTGACAACGTCCGGCGGAAGGACAGCCGTGCAGGCTGCCTTGGCCCAGGATCAAGTCTGCACAGGACGCTTCCGGCTGGCGGAACATTGACTGCTGCCTGGCCGCGCTGGCTCCCAAGTTGGCAGCATGCAAATCCTAGTCATCTACTGCCATCCAGTGGCGGAAAGTTTCGCCGCCTCGGCTCACCAGACCGTGCTGGAAGCGCTGAGGGCCGGCGGGCACAAGGTCACAGACGTCGATCTGTATGCCGAAAACTTCAATCCGGTGATGAGCCGGCAGGACCGGCTCGACTACCTCAACACCGAGAGCAACATCCGCCCGGTGCGGAAATACGACGAGCAGCTCGCCACGGCCGATGCCATCGTGTTGGTTTATCCGGCGTGGTGGTACGGCATGCCGGCGATGTTGAAAGGCTATTTCGATCGCGTCTGGCTGCCGGGCGTTGCGTTCGACGTGACGCCGGACGGGCGCGTGGTGACCGAACGGTTGCAACGGATCCGCCGCATCATCGTCGTCACGACGTACGGCGGGCCGTGGTGGATGGTGCGCCTCGTGATCGGCGATCCCGCCCGCAAGGTTATTTCTCGGGCCGTGAGGGCACTATGCGCTCGTGGCTGCCGGGCAGACTGGTATGTCCAATACAACATGGATCGCGCCAGGGCGCACCAATTGACGCGCTTCCTGGAGCGCGTGCGCGCCGGCTTGGCAAGGCTGTAGGCGACCTGCGCCCGCTATATGCGATTGCCCCGACCAACCAGGGTCAGACCGCTTTCGCGGCGCCTGGGAAGGGAATAATCTGGGCGGCTGAAGAACAATTAACCAGCCAGGTGCCACCATGGATGCCCAAACAGTCGCCAAGATGCATCGCCCCAGCGGCATGCCGTTCCGCTGCAACAAGATTGGCCACGTCGCGCTCTACGTGAAGGACCTGCAACGCTCGGCCAAATTCTACACCGAGGTGATGGGCTTCAACATTTCAGACGCCTACGGTGACAGCGTGCTGCCCGGCGGCGTCGTGTTCCTGCGTTGCAGCGCCGATCATCACGGCGTCGCACTGTTCCCGCTGCCGGAAGGCCAGGCACCGCAAGGCGGCCTGCACCATATGGCGTTCGAGGTATCCACACTGGACGAAGTGATCCGGGCACGTGACCACCTGCGCCGTCATGACGTACCTATCCATTTCGAAGGCCGACGCCGTGCCGGCGTGCAGCTTGCCATCGAATTCTGTGACCCGGACGGTCACAACCTCGAAATCTACTGGGGCATCGACCAGGTCGGCAGCGACGGCCGTGTGCGCCCACCCGAGGAATGGAAGGCCGCAGCCAGCCTGGAAGCGGCGATCGCCGATCCTGTCGTCGGCCAGGACACCACGGTGCAGGACCGCTCATTGCTGCACCAGTAATCTGCTGCATCGCGCTGGTGTTTTGCCCGCGTAAACCTGCGCGTGGTAAGGGCAGGTGATGGGATATTGGGGCAAGATCATCGGCGGCGTCGCGGGCTTCGCGATGGGTGGCCCGATGGGCGCGGTGTTCGGCGCCGCGCTGGGTCACGCGGCGGATTCCGGCGCTGTACCTAACGTGCGCCTGCCCTTCGGCGCGCAGGGCGCCTGGAATCCGGCGCGCGTCGCCGCGATGTTCAACCGGCGCGACCAGCTCTTCGCCATCTGTGTCGTCGTGCTGTCGGCCAAGCTCGCCAAGTGCGACGGAGCGGTGAATCGTGAGGAGATCGACGCATTCCGGCGTCAGTTCCGCATCCCGCCCGCGTCGTTGCGTGACATTGGCCGCCTGTTCGACCAGGCACGTGACAGCGCCGACGGCTTTGAGCCATATGCCGCGCAGCTCGCCGACGTATTCGCCGACAATCATGGCATTCTGGAGGATGTGCTCGCAGCATTGTTCGTGATTGCGCGGTCCGATGGGGCGGTGAACGGCCGCGAACTCGACTTCCTGTCGCGCACGCATCAGAGATTCGGCCTGGATCAGGTTTCCTGGGACAGAGCGCGCGGCGCGATACCGCGTCAGCCGATGAGCGACGAACCGGACGCATACCTCGTACTCGGCGTGTCGCGTTCGGCGACCGTCGAGGAAATCCGCACGACCTGGAAACGTCTGATGCGGGAGAATCACCCCGACAGCCTGGCCTCGCGCGGTGTGCCAGCCGAATTCATCGAGCGCGCCAACGAAAAGGTCGCCCGCATCAACGCCGCCTGGGACCGGATCAAGCGCGAGCGCACTCTGTGACGCTGCAAATCCGGGAACTGCCAAGCCCGAATCATGATGATCGGCCGACAGGCGTACCGATCGACATGCTGATCCTGCATTACACTGGCATGCAATGTGCGCAGGATGCGATCGATCGGCTGCGTGATCCGGTGGCGCGTGTGTCGTCGCATTACGTCGTGGACGAAGACGGCAGCGCACTGCGCCTCGTTCCGGAGGAACGGCGCGCGTGGCATGCCGGTGTGTCGTACTGGCGAGGCCAGTCGGAGTTGAACGCGCGCTCGATCGGCATCGAGATCGTCAATCCGGGCCACGAGTTCGGCTATTCGAACTTTCCGCCGCGCCAGATCGCGGCGGTGACGGCGCTGTGCCGCAGCATCTTCACGCGGTTTTCCGTGCCGCCCGAACGCGTGCTGGCGCATTCCGATGTTGCGCCCGGGCGCAAGCAGGATCCGGGCGAAAAATTTCCGTGGCGCACGCTGCACGATTCCGGCGTCGGCCACTGGGTCACGCCG
>DATKFJ010000551.1:0-3876 GCA_035511435.1 Acetobacteraceae bacterium
GGCTCTGCCTCTTGGAACTCCCGCTAAGGGCGGAGCCCTTAGAACCCGTTCATTTGGACCGAGTAGGTTGGAGCGTCCGATTGGATTCCAAAGGCTACGCCTTTGGTGGGGTCCAGGGGCAAGGCCCCTGGTGGGTTTCAGGGCGAAGCCCTGCCCCTCAAGCACGCTCCGGAAACAACCCCGCCAGCGCCCCGGCACTCGCATCGCAGCGCCCGCGTTCGGTAATCAACCCGGTGATCAGACGCGCCGGCGTCACGTCGAACGCGGGATTCGCCGCCGCGCTGTCGGCCGGCGCGACCCGCACCGTGGCGATCGTGCCATCGGCCGTGCGCCCCGTTACATCGGTCACCTCCGCCGCGCTGCGCTGCTCGATCGGGATTTCGGCAATGCCGTCCGACACCGTCCAGTCGATGGTGCTGGAGGGTAGCGCGACCCAGAACGGCACATCGTTGTCGTGTGCCGCCAGCGCCTTCAGGTAGGTACCGATCTTGTTGGCGACGTCGCCGCGACGCGTGGTGCGGTCGGTGCCGACGATCACCAGGTCCACCTCGCCATGCTGCATCAGGTGGCCGCCGGCATTGTCCGCCACCACGGTGTGCGCCACGCCGTGCCGGCCGAGTTCCCACGCGGTCAGCGCCGCACCCTGGTTGCGCGGCCGCGTCTCGTCCACCCACACATGCAGGTCGATGCCGGCATCATGCGCCAGATAGATCGGCGCCAGCGCAGTACCCCAATCCACCGTCGCCAGCCATCCGGCATTGCAATGCGTCAGGATATTCACCCGCTTCTCCGGCCTGCGCGCGGCGGCATGCTCGATCAACGGCAGCCCGTGCCGGCCGATCGCCTCGTTCTGCGCCACATCCTCATCGGCGATCGCGGCGGCTTCTTCGTAAGCGACGCGTTCGCGCTCCACCGCCTGCGTGTTGCGCAGCCGGGTCAGCATGCGTTCCAGCGCCCAGCGCAGATTGATCGCGGTCGGCCGCGTCGCCGCCAGCAGTGCCGCATCGCGCTCCATCGCGACCGAGGAAGGATCCTGCCGCACACCGAGACACAGTCCGTAGGCAGCGGTGGCGCCGATCAGTGGAGCGCCGCGCACCTGCATGGAACGAATGGCCAGCGCGGCCTGCGCGACATCGGTCAGCCGCACGATCTCCAGCGCCCACGGCAGCTTCGTCTGGTCGATGATGCGGATCGACCGGCCATCGTCGGGATCGACCCAGATGCTTCTGTATGGCACGCCGTCGATCCGCATATCGCTCAGACCCTCTGGTGCAGCACGCAGACCAGCGTGAACAGACGCCGCGCCGTGGCGAAATCGATGGCGATCTTGCCGTCCAGCCGCTCGCGCATCAGCGTCGCGGCTTCATCGTGCAGACCGCGGCGGCCCATGTCGATCGCCTGGATGCGCTCGCCGCGGCCTTCTTCCACCGCCTTGATATGGCTGTCGACCAGCAGGTGGTAGTCCTTGATCAAGCGGCGGAACGGCCCTAGTGCGAGGCCGACGACCGCCAGCCGCATGTCGTTGTCGCGGCGGATGTCGAACACCAGCCGGCCATGCTGCACGGTCAGATGCAGCACGAACGGTCCAGGCGGCGGCATGGCGGATTTGACCGTCAGCGGCGCGAAATGGTTCTCCGCCGCCAGATCGGCGACGGCCTGGGCGCGATCGGCCTCCAGCGCCGGCGGCAGGGTGGAAGAGATCTCCCCGTCCAGCACCACGCGGGACAGCCGTCCCTCAACAATGCCGGCCGGCGGTCGGGTCATCCGATTTCGGCGTCGGATTTCAGCATGTTGAAGCTCAGCATCAGTCCGACGGTAGCGCCCTTCACCGGGCGCAATACTCCGATCGACAGGACCAGCGTCAGCGGCAGGAAGATCGCCGCGAGTACCAGGTTGGACGGATCGTACAGCTTTTGCGTGATCAGCATCGTCGGGATCACGATATGCCCGACGATCAGGATGGTGAAATACGGCGGCGCATCGTCGGCGCGCGCCAGGCCCAGGGGTGCCCCGCACTGTTCGCATTGCGCCACCACGCGCAGGAAGCCGTCGAATATCCGGCCCTTCCCGCAGACCGGACAGCGTCCCATCAGGCCGCGGCCAATGGCGGTGAACAGCGAGGGAACCGGCCACGGGGGCGTCCGCGGCGTTCGGTCGGGCTGCCAACGAATCGGGGCCATCGGGTCGGGTCCTTGGGAAGCGGGATAACCAATGGTCCATATCGGCGTTCTTGATCGCGCCCGCCAGAGGAACGACACTATCCGCATGGCACGTATTCTGGTGGTCAATCCCAATTCGTCGGCCGCCTGCTCCGCCGGCATCTCCGCCGCGCTGGCACCGTTCCGTCTGCCCGGCGGCCCGGAGTTCGAGGTCGCGACGCTCGCGGAAGGACCGCCGGCGTTTTACGACTGGCGCGACTGGCATGGCGTGGTGGAACCGCTGTGTCGCCTGATCGAGCGCGAAACGGCGGACGCCTACGTGATCGCCTGCGCCTCCGATCCCGGCTTGGACGCCGCCCGCGCGACGACGCGGCGCCCGGTATTCGGCGTGTTCCGCTCTGCCGTGGCGGTTGCGGCGGCGCGCGCCGAGAGGTTCGGCGTAATCGCCGTGGTCGACGCATCGAAGGCAAGACATCTCGCGGCGCTGCGCGCGATGGGTCTGGAAAGCCGGCTTGCCGCGGAGGTGGCGCTCAACGTGACAATGGAGACGCTGTTGCAGCCCGCGGCAGCGCGCGCGCGCCTGATCGCCGCCGCCCGCGACTGCGCCGCCGCCGGAGCCGGCACGATCATCCTCGGCTGCACCGGCATGGCGCATCACCGCGCCGCGGTGGAGGATGCCGTCGGCGTGCCGGTGATCGAACCATGTCAGGCCGCGGCCGCGATCGCACTGAGTGCGATCCAGCCTTCAGCCGTCAATCCGTTCGTCTCGGAGCGGGTCACCGTTTGAGCGACAGAGGCCTGCTTACGCCTTGATGTTCACGGTGTTGATTCCCGCTGCGATATCCTTGGCTCGCGCCGTGGACGTCGCCGGCTTGCTGACGCCGTGATCGCTGTCACGATCGACGGTCTTCGCAGCCTGCCCGGCGTTGCCGGCAATCGCGCTGGCCCAGCCGGCATTGCCGGCAATCGGGCTGATCGAACTCATGGCGAATATTCCTTACGTTGGTTTCGCGTCCTTTTGCCGCTGTCTGGCCGCGACGGAGTCGCCGGCCCCGTTATACTGCCAGAATGACGTTACGATCAGGCTAACGGCCCGATCAGGCTACCCGCACGGTCAGGCGCTGACGTTCAGCTTGTGGACCTCGGGTTCGCTGATCTCGGCGTCAGTCGGCTTTGAAGGTCGCTCGCGACGCGGGCGAGAATCCTTGCCATCGTCTCGCCGCGGCTTCTCGCGCGGATGCGGACCCGGTTGGATCGCGGCACTGCTGGTGACGGCGTGAACATCGCTCATCATGAGGCCCTTTCAGACATACTCGCGCCGAATGCTGGCGCGCGCGTCCTTGCCAGGCGGTTAATGCGACGACGAAATCATGGCGGGTCCCATCACATGACGCACACTGCTGCGTTCAGGGAAGCTGCCATTCCATGTCAACCTCGGGAGCAGGCCAGCCCCGTTGCCAGGGCTGGCCCTTCTCCTACCTATGGCGTATACGGACCTTGATCGAGATCGAGATCCGTACCACTATCCACGGCAGGAGACTGCGATGAATTCGACTCATCGTTTTCTCCCTCGGAACGCCGGTCGGGGCCATCCCGACCGGCGTTTGCCGTTATCGGGGTTCATGATGTCCGGACAGTTAAGTCGTCTGGACCGCTCGCACCATCGGCACGACGCAACGCATCATTCCGCTGCGCGCTTCACCCATTCCGTCGGTTC
>DATKFJ010000552.1:0-8655 GCA_035511435.1 Acetobacteraceae bacterium
TCACCGCCACCAAAATTCACCCCGTCGCCGCGATAAATGCCGTCGTTGTTGAACACCACGACACAGATCGGCAAGTTGTAGCGGCAGATCGTTTCGACCTCCATGCCGGAGAAGCCGAACGCACTGTCGCCCTCGACCGCGAGCACCGGCTTGCCGGTCTCGATCGTCGCTGCAATGGCAAAGCCCATGCCGATGCCCATGACGCCCCAGGTGCCGACATCGAGGCGCTTGCGCGGCTGATACATGTCGATCACGCCGCGGGCCTGGTCGAGCGTGTTCGCACCCTCGTTTACCAGGATCGCGTCCGGCCGCTCCTTGATCACGTCGCGCAGCACGCGCAGCGCCGAGTGATAGTCCATCGGGGTTGAGTTCTTGCCGAGCCTGGTCGCCATTCTGGCGATGTTGGTTTCCTTCTTTTGCCGGATCGCCTCTGTCCACTCGGCCGGCGGCTGCTTCCAGTCGTCACCCATGCCGCGCAGCAGCGCGGCCACGCAGGAGCCGATATCGCCCACCAGTGGTGCAGCGATTTCCACGTTGCTGTCCATCTCGCGCGGCTCGATGTCGATCTGGATGAACTTCTTCGAGCCCGGCGGTCCCCACTGCTTGCCCTTGCCGTGACTGAGCAACCAGTTGAGCCGCGCGCCGATCATCATCACCACATCGCTATCGGCCAGCACGGTCGAGCGGGCGGCGGCGGCGCATTGCGGATGCAGGTCGGGAAGCAGGCCTTTGGCCATGCTCATTGGAATGTACGGAATGCCGCTGTTCTCGACCAATGCACGGATGTCGTTGTCGGCCTGTGCATAGGCAGCGCCCTTGCCGAGGATAATCAACGGACGCTTGGCGCCGCGCAGCACGTCGAGCGCTCGCTCGACGGCAGCAGGTGCGGGGAGTTGAGCCGGCGCCGGGTCGATCACCTTGACGAGTGAGCGTCGGGCGGCCTCGACCTCCATCACCTGGCCGAACAGTTTCGCGGGTAGATCGAGATACACGCCGCCCGGTCGGCCGGAAACCGCGGCGCGGATAGCGCGCGCGATGCCGATGCCGATATCGGCCGCGTGCAGAACGCGGAACGCCGCCTTGCACAGCGTCTTGGCAACGGCGAGCTGGTCCATCTCCTCGTAGTCGCCCTGCTGCAGGTCGACGACCTCGCGTTCGGACGAGCCGCTGATCAGGATCATCGGAAAGCAGTTCGTTGTCGCATTGGCGAGCGCGACCAGGCCGTTCAGGAAGCCTGGCGCCGAGACCGTGAGGCACACGCCGGGCGACTTTGTCAGGAACCCCGCGATCGCCGCCGCATTGCCGGCGTTCTGCTCGTGCCGGAACGAGATCACCCGCATCCCCGCGGCCTGCGCCAAACGGCCCAGATCGGTGATCGGGATGCCCGGAACACCATAAATCGTCTTCACGCCGTTCAGCTTCAGCGCGTCGATGACCAGGTGGAACCCGTCCGTCAGTTCGGCTTCGGGTTCGGCGACATTCTGCTCAAGTGCTGCGGACATTAATCCCTCCGTGCCGTGTCGTGGCCACCGCGCAGCGTGAAGTTCGTGTCCACGCCTTCAGCTTTCAGCGCCTTGGCGACCAGGTGCCCACCCGCCACCACTGAGCCGTCGCGCCGCTGCCGAGTCAGTGTGTCTTCGGCCGTCGTCGTCGTGGACATTGTCTTCTCCCTATGCGTATCCCTACGCGTACTGTCGGCGTCGTTCGTCATCCGCTCCGGCGAACCGGTCGAGGAAATCGCCGTGCGCCTCGACGTGTGCCGCCAGCCCCATCGTGTGCTCGCGCACCAACCGTTCAGCCAGGTCCGCGTCGCGTCGTTCCAGCGCGGCGATGATATCGCGATGATCGACGATCGAGCGTTGCGCCCGGTTGTCCTGCGTCATGGTCACCGCGCGGACGGCGCGCATGTGAATGAACAGATTATCAGTCAGGCCGGTCATCAGTTCGATGCCACCCAGACGGATGATCGCCTTGTGGAATTCCATGTTCGCCCGGGAATACTCGCTGATCTGTTCGGAGGGATCCTCCTGGAACACATCCACCAGCGCGCGCAACCCGGCCAGCGCCGCTTCGGTCACGCGTGGCGCGGCGAGCCTTGCCGCCATGCTCTCGATCGCTGCCCAGACGGTGATCATCTCGACCACCTCGCGCTTCGATTTGCGCACCACCAGCAGGCCTCGCCGAGGCACGGAGCGGACGAAGCCCTCTTGCTCGAGCACCGACAAAGCCTCGCGGATCGGCGTTCGGCTCATGCCCAGGTCTTGCGAGAGTTGGCGTTCGTCCAGGCGGATCTCGAGCGGGTGCCCGTAAATGTTCATTTCGGTGATAGCGCGTTTGATGGCTTCGCATGCCTGCCTGCGCAGGCCAATACTGACGGCGAGCGGCTCAATCCGCAGCCTGGAATCAGTGGCGGTTTCTTGCACCCTTTGGCTCCCTGTTGCCTACCGTGCCTGTACGCCAGCTGTGTATCACTCTTGGTATACCAAGAATAAGCACAAGCCTGGGCTACATGACAAGACCCCGCGGTTGACTTGATCGCGCGTCTTCGTCTACCTCGCGGGCAAGCCCCTGAAAGCGTGGGCTAGCAAGCAGGGGGGTACGCATGGGAGGCCGTCGCAGCCCCGATCCAGTCGGCCGATCGACCACGCGCTGCACCTGATGCTGGCTGCTGCCCCACTGCTTCGTGTGTCCAACGTTGCGATGCGCTTTGGCGGTGTCGTCGCGCTCGCGGGTGTCTCGTTCGACGTTGGCTACGGCCAGATCTGCGGCCTGATTGGACCCAACGGCTCGGGCAAGACCACGCTGTTCAATTGCATCAGCGGCTTCTACCGCTTCACCGACGGCGACATTGCGTTCGAGGGCCGCTCGGTCAAGAATCTGGCGCGCCACCGCATGGCCGGCCTCGGCATCGGTCGCACCTTCCAGAATGTCGCGTTGTTCCGCCGCATGAGCGTGCGCGACAACATCCTGGTCGGCGCGCATCACCTGGCCCGCTCCGGTTTCATCACCAATGCGCTGCGGCTGCCAGTCGTTCGGCGGGAAGATGTGCAGTCGTCCGCGCGGCTGCACGATCTGCTGGAACTTCTCGATCTGAACGACGTCGCCGATGTCGAGGCGGGCAGCCTGCCGTTCGGCACGCAAAAGCGCGTGGAACTCGCGCGGGCGCTGATCGGCGCGCCGAAGCTGCTGATGCTCGATGAACCAGCCGGCGGTCTGAACCACAGCGAAGTTGATGAACTGGCGCAGTTGCTGCGACGCATCCGAGAGCACTTCGAGCTCAGCATCCTGCTGGTCGAACATCACATGAACCTGGTGATGCGGGTTTCCCACAAAGTAGTGGCGCTGGAATTCGGCCGGAAGATTGCCGACGGCACGCCGGACGAAGTGCGCAGCGAACCCGAGGTGATCCGTGCCTATCTCGGCGAGACCCAGGAAGAACAGCATGCCGGCGCTGCTTGAGGCTCGCTCCTTGCACGCGGGCTATGGCGAGACGCACGTGCTGCATGGCATCGATTTTGCGGTTGAACAGGGCGGTGTGACTGCGTTGCTGGGCGCCAACGGCGCCGGCAAGACGACCACGCTGCGCGCGATCTGTGGCATGGTGCGCACGAGTGGGGAAATCCTGCTGGGCGGCGAGCGGATCGACGGCAAGTCGACCGAGGACATCGTGCAGCGCGGCGTGGCGCATGTGCCCGACGGCCGCGGCACCTTCGTCGAACTGACAGTGGAAGAAAACCTGCGGCTTGGCGCCTACATCCGGCGCGACCGCCAGGACATCGCAGCGGACTTCGAACGCGTGTTCGGTTATTTCCCGCGGCTGCGCGAACGGCTCCGCCAGCAGGCCGGCACCTTGTCCGGCGGCGAGCAGCAGATGCTGGCGATCGCGCGGGCGCTGCTGCTGCGTCCCAAGCTGCTGCTGCTGGACGAGCCGTCGTTCGGCCTGGCGCCGCTGATCGTGCAGGAGATTTTTGCGATCATGCATAGGATCAGGTCGGAGGAGGGCGTGTCGATCCTGCTGGTCGAGCAGAATGCCAGCCTGGCACTGGATATTTCCGAGCAGGCGTATCTGCTGGAAACCGGGCGCATCGTGGTCGCCGGGCCAGCGGCCGAGATCCGTCGCGACGAGTCAGTTCGCCGTTCATACCTGGGTTACTGAATATGGTTGCAGCATGACCGACCGTCCAAGTGGCGCTGCGACATTGCGTCTCCCCACTGTCATTGCGAGGAGCGCAGCGGCACGCCAATCTTGGGCCGGTCGCGCACAGACGAGATTCCCACGGATGGCCGGAGATTGCATTGCTGGGTCGCGATGACAAGTGAGCGATAGGAGATATCAGCGTGGAAGGCGTGCTGCATCAGGTCTTGTCAGGCATTGCAAGCGGCGGCATCTACGCCTCGGTCGCTCTGGCGTTGGTGATGATCTATCAGGCGACCCATCACGTTAATTTTGCCCAGGGCGAGATGGCGACATTCTCGACCTATATCGCCCTCACCCTGATCAATTTCGGGCTGCCATACTGGGTCGCTTTTGTGATCACCGTTGTGGTGTCGTTCGTCATCGGCGTGCTGATCGAACGCATCCTGATGCGACCAATGATGAATGCCCCGGTGCTGGCCTCGGTTGGCGTGTTCATCGGTCTGCTGCTGATCATCAATAGCTGCACCGGCTGGGCGTTCGACTACACGATCAAGACTTTCCCCACGCCGTTTCCAGGCGGTCCGGTACTGTTCAGCGGCTACGTATCGGGTCACGAACTCGGCGCAACCGGCGTGACGATCCTCGTGCTCATCGCGGTATACCTGTTTTTCCGCCACACCAAGCTGGGACTGGCGATGCGAGCGGCGGCTTACAATCCGGTATCGGCGCGTCTTGTCGGTATCCGCGTCGGCTGGATGCTGGCGCTTGGCTGGGGACTTGCTGCGGCAATCGGCGCAATCGCCGGGATGATGGTGGCACCCATCGTTTACCTGGATCCGAACATGATGGCCGGCATCCTGCTTTATGCATTCGCCGGCGCGCTGCTCGGCGGCATCGACAATCCCCTCGGCGCAGTACTCGGCGGATTCGCTGTCGGTATCATCGAAAATCTGGCGGGTGCCTATCTGGTGGGCACCGAACTAAAGCTGACCGTAGCCCTGCTCATCATCGTCTTGGTGCTGGTGGTGAAACCGTCCGGACTGCTCGGACGCACTGTGATGAGCAGGGTGTAACTGGATGGACACGGTCAAGATGCTTCGTTCCGGAATGTTGGCCGTACTGCTGTGGCTTGCCGCCGCGCTGCTGCCGATCCTGCTGTTCAGCAACTACCATCTGTTCCAGCTCACCATGATGGTGGTCTACGCTATCGCCATACTCGGGCTCGTCGTACTCACCGGATACAACGGCCAGATATCCCTCGGTCACGGTGCGTTCTATGCGATCGGCGCCTATGTCACTGCTGTGCTGATGTATCAATACGACTGGCCCTATTGGGCGACATTGCCGGCGTCGGCGATCGTTTGCGCGGCGGTCGGCTTCCTTATTGGACTACCGGCTCTACGGCTCGGTGGACTGTATCTCGCACTGACAACATTCGCACTTGCTGTTGCGGTACCGCAACTCCTGAAGCACAACGCGCTGGAGCCATGGACCGGTGGCGTGCAAGGGCTCGTCATCGACAAACCCGATCCACCGTTCGGCCTAGATATCTCACCCGACGCATGGCTGTATCTGTTCACGTTGTTCATCGGTGGACTGCTGTTTCTGTTTGCGTGGAACGTGGTGCGCGGACGTGTCGGCCGAGCGATGATGGCAATCCGGGACCATGCATTGGCGGCGGAGGCGATGGGCATCAACATCGCTTTGCTGAAGACGCGCACATTTGCGCTCAGCGCAATGTTCACCGGCATCGCCGGATCGCTTGGCGCAATCGTGGTGCAGTTCGTCGCGCCCGACAGCTTCGGAATTTTTGTCTCGATCTATTTCTTTGTCGGCCTCGTGGTCGGCGGCGTCTCGTCGATCGGCGGCGCGATCTTCGGCGGATTGTTCATCGAGTTCGTGCCGAACCTTGCCGAGACAGTGTCGAAGGCGGCCCCCGGCGCCGTCTATGGCGTAATCCTCATCGCCGTGATGTTCCTGATGCCGTCCGGCGCTGCCGGTTTTGTCGCTGCCGCTTTCGCACGCTTTCGTCGCAGAACGAAATCGGGTCTAGTAGCGCCAGTCACGAGGGGGGAAGCAGGTGCCGAGGACGTTTCCGCTACGGCTGCATTGCCTCGCGGTGCTGGCCCTGATGTTGGCGGTCACCACAGCCTGTAAGAAAGAGAACGCGTACGTCCCTCCGCCACCGCCGCCTGTTGGCGTAGCGAAACCGCTACAGCAGGCCGTGCTGCCATACCTGGAAGTCACCGGCAATGCGGTCGCGTATAACCAGGTCGATCTCGTCGCGCGAGTCGAAGGCTTCCTGCAGGAAATCGATTACAAGGACGGCGCCCCGGCGAAGCAAGGCGACACGCTGTTCGTCATCGAACCGACGCCGTATCAGGTGAAATTGCAACAGGCGCAGGCGACCGTCGCAGCGACCCAGGCACAGCTTGTGCAATCGCAGGCCGAGTACAACCGGCAGGCCTCACTCGGTCGCAACGATTTCTCCTCCCAGTCAACAGTGGACCAGGCGCGCGCGACCCGGGATACCAATCAGGCAAACCTCGTCAACCAGCAGGCCGCCATCACGCAGGCGGCAATCACTCTCGGCTACACGCGCGTCAATGCGCCGTTCAGTGGCGTGGTTACCGCGCATCTCGTGTCGGTGGGCACGTTGGTCGGCGTCAGCGGTCCAACCAAGCTCGCCACCATTGTGCAGCTTGATCCGATCTACACGTCGTTCACGGTCAGCGAGCAGGACGTGCTGCGCATCAGGACCGCGATGGCCCTGCATGGCGTTACCGCCGCAGACCTCGCCAACCTGCCAGTCGAGGTCGGGCTGATGAATGAGACCGGCTATCCACATGTCGGCAAGCTGAACTACGTGGCGCCCGAGATTGACCCATCAACCGGAACGCTGACCGCCCGCGGCCTGCTGCAGAACCCCGACCGTGTCGTGTTGCCCGGCATGTTCCTGCGCATTCGCATTCCGCTGACATTGTCGAAGGCCAATGCACTGCTGGTGCCTGACCAGGCGCTGGGTGCTGACCAAAGCGGCAGCTACCTGCTGGTGGTCGACAACGACAATGTGGTTCAGCAGCGCACGGTGAAGACCGGGCAATTGGTGGGCAACCTGCGGGTGATCGCCTCTGGCCTTGCGGCTGAAGACAGGGTCGTTGTCAGTGGCAACCAGAAGGCGATTCCTGGCGAAAAGGTGACGCCACAGAATGCTACGATCATCGCCGACTCCACGCCCGGAAAAACGTGACCGACCATGATCTCGGTATTCTTCATCAACCGCCCGGTGCTGGCCAATGTGCTCGCCATTGTCATCGTCCTGCTTGGTGCGGTGGCGCTGTACGCGTTGCCGGTGGCGCAGTATCCCAACGTCGTACCGCCGACCGTGTCGGTCACCACACGTTACCCGGGCGCCAGTGCCGAGACCGTAATGAATACCGTCGCCTTGCCGATAGAGGAGCAGGTGAATGGCGTGCAGGGCATGCTGTATATGCAGTCCACCAGCGCATCCGACGGCAGCTACACACTGACGGTGACATTCCAGATCGGAACCGACCTGAATTTCGCCCAGGTGCTGGTGCAGAACCGCGTTTCCGCCGCTCTGGCGTCGTTGCCGGAAGCAGTGCAGCTGCAGGGCGTCAACGTGCAGCAAAAATCCACGTCGATCCTGCAGATCGTCACGCTGACGGCGCCGGACAATCGATACGACAGCCTGTTCCTCAGCAACTATGCGACGATCACGCTGGTGCCAGAGCTGTCACGCGTGCCTGGAGTGGGCAACGTCAACGTATTCGGGGTCGGGCAATATTCCATGCGGATCTGGCTCGATCCGCAGAAGCTGTATGCGCGCGGACTGACGCCGGCGGACGTGATCAACGTCGTCCAGCAGCAGAGCCAGCAGGTCACCGCAGGCCAGATCGGCACGCCACCTGCGCCCGCAGGACAGGACTTCCAGTACACGGTCAATGTCGAGGGCAGGCTGACCGACCCAGTCCAGTTCGGCAACATCATCGTCAAGGTCGACAGCGCGAATGGTGGCCAGATCACCCGGGTGAAGGACGTCGCGCGCGTTGAACTTGGCGCGCAGACCTATTCCATCGCATTCGCGCTGAACGGCAAACCGGCGGCCGGCATCGCCATCTATCAGTTGCCTGATGCCAATGCTCTGAACGTGGCGACGGCGGTGAACGCCAGAATGGCCGAGTTGGCGAAATCGTTTCCGCAGGGCCTGAGCTACAGCGTCCCGTTCGACACCACGAAGTTCGTCGATGCCTCGATCCACGAAGTGTACAAGACATTGCTCGAGGCGGCGGTGCTGGTGCTGATTGTCATCCTGCTGTTCCTGCAGGATTGGCGGGCAATGCTGGTGCCGGCCACGACGGTACCGGTGACGATCATTGGTGCGTTCGCCGCGATGGCGGCGATGGGCTTCACCGTGAATCTGTCAACCTTGTTCGCAATCATTCTGGCGATCGGCATCGTGGTGGATGATGCCATCGTGATCGTGGAGGGCGCGT
>DATKFJ010000553.1:0-4604 GCA_035511435.1 Acetobacteraceae bacterium
ATTGGTGCGAAGGCAGCTGGCATGCGAACTGCCTTCGTCGACAGACGACAGCGCTCGTTTGGTGATACGCCGCATCAACCGGATCTGCTGGTTGCCAGCATGTCGGTGCTGGCCGATTTGTTGGTCTGAGGTGTCCGCCTATCTCACCGCGATGGCGATCAGCGCCGGCATTTATGCGTTGCTGGCGTTGGGCGTGAATCTGACGTGGGGCATGGCGGGCATGGTCAATCTGGGCCTCGCCGGGTTCTTCGCGGTGGGTGGCTACGCAACGGCACTGATCACCAAGGCCGGCTTTGCCATTCCGCTCGGAGTTGCAGCGGGTGCACTTGCCGCTGCGGCAACCGGCGCCGGCGTGGCGCTGGTTACCGCGCGATTGCGAGCCGACTATCTTGCCATTGTCACACTGGGGTTTTCCGAATCCGTGCGTATCGCCGCAGCCAACGAAATCTGGCTGACCAACGGTTCAGATGGCATCGCGGGTATCCCCGGACCATGGCGTGGAACGCTCCCGCCGCAGCAATTCAACATGTTGTACCTTGCCATCGTCGTCGCCGTGCTGGGCGCGACATTCATGGTGCTGCAGCGTCTCAGCCATTCGCCGTTCGGCCGCGTACTGCGGGCAATCCGCGACGATGAGGATGTTGCTGCGGTCGCCGGCAAGCATGTGCTGGCGTTCAAGGTCAAGGCGTTCGCCGTCGGCGCCGCGGTGTTGGGGTTGGCCGGCGCGCTTTATGCACACGAAACATCGTTCATCGCGCCCGACATCTTCGCACCGCTCCTGACACTGAACATAATCCTTGCCCTGGTCGCTGGCGGCGTAGGGAACAACTGGGGCGCGGTACTCGGCGCGGTGCTCATCGTGGCTCTGCTGGAGGGTACACGCTTCGTCGCACCGTTCCTGCCATTTCTTGGTCCGGCGCAATTCGCGGCGCTTCGCGAACTGCTGGTCAGCGGCCTGTTGCTGGTCATCCTGCGGATCATGCCGGCCGGCATAATCCCGGAAAGGATCGGGACATCCGCCGCGCCGTAAGCATCAGGCGCGTTCCAGCCAGTCGCTGTATTGCTCGCGTAGCCGCGTCTTCAGCAGCTTGCCGGTTGCGGTATGCGGCAACCCGTCGACGAACACCACATCATCCGGCAGCCACCACTTTGCTATCTTATCCGACAGGAATGCCAATATCTCGTCCTTGGTTACCTCGGCGCCCTGCCTGCGGTGCACCAGCAGCAGCGGCCGTTCCTGCCAGCGTGCATGCCGGGCGGCGATCACCGCGGCTTCCATCACCGCCGGATGGCTCACCACCAAATTTTCGATGTCGATCGAGCTGATCCACTCGCCGCCGGATTTGATCACGTCCTTGGCGCGATCGGTGATGGTGAGGAAGCCATCGGCATCCATTCGCGCGACATCGCCGGTGCGAAACCATCCATCGTCGTCCACCACCTTGCCGCCGGCGCCCTTGAAGTAGCCGGAGAGCACCCAAGGCCCGCGCACCTGCACCTCGCCGACGGAATTCCCATCGCGCGGCAGTTCGTGGCCCTCTTCATCGACGATGCGCACTTCTGCACCGTAGATTGTGCGACCTTGCTTGAGATGCATCGGCATGCGCTGTTCCAGATCGAGATCCACATGACGAGAGAGCAGGCTGCCGCAGGTCCCGAGTGGACTCATCTCTGTCATGCCCCAGGCGTGCAGCATGGTCGCGCCAAAATATGCGTGCACCTTTTCGATCACCACGCGAGGGACAGCCGAACCCCCGGACAGCACGCGCTTCAATCGCAGGCCGCGATGGTCGAGCGTATCGAGGTGTTGTTCCATCCAGGCGAACAGGTTCAGCCACACCGTCGGCACCGCACCCAGAAACGTGATGCCCTCGTCACGAATGAGCTCGAACAGGCTGGCGCCATCCAGCTTCATGCCTGGCAGCACGAGCTTGGCGCCGGTGCTCGCGGCGGCGAATGGAATGCCCCAACAGTTCACATGGAATAGCGGTGCGCAGAGCAGCAGAGAATCCCGCGCCGATATTGCCATCGTATCGGCCGCCATCAGCGAGAAGCTGTGCAGCACCGCGGATCGATGGCTTTGCAGCACACCCTTCGGGTTGCCGGTGGTGCCGGACGTATAGCACAGTGCGGACGCGGTGTTTTCGTCGAATCGTGGCCATGCATAGTCTGCTGTTTCGGCCGCCAGAAGGTCTTCGTAGCACAGCAGGTTTGGCACATCGATCGACGGCAGCGCGTCGTGCGTGCACAATGCGACATAACCGCGCACACTGGGCAGTTGTGGTGCCAGTTGCTTTACCAGTTCGGCGAACGCCACATCGAAGAACACATAGCTTGCTTCGGCATCATCGACGATAAACCGCACCTGTTCAGGGAAGAGACGCGGATTGACCGTGTGCAGCACGGCACCGCTGCAGGTCACGCCGAAATAGATCTCCAGATGGCGATCGTGGTTCCAGGCCAGCGTTGCGATCCTTTCGCCCTGTACCACCCCCTGCCGATGCAACGCATTGGCGATCTGCCGCGCGCGCGTTGCCACTTCGCCCCAGTTGCTGCGATGGATCGGGCCCTCAACCGACCGGGAGACGATCTCGGTGCCAGCGTGATAACGCTCCGCGTAGTCAAGCAGAGATGAAATCAGCAACGGGCGCTGCTGCATCAGTCCGAGCATGATGGTTCATTCCCTCTGGTTTGCCTGCCCATTGCGCGGATCAGACCGCGCATCGGCCGTGGCATCAAGTCGGCCTGTCGAGATCAGCCCCAGCCTACGAATTTTTCAGGCAGGCGCGGACGATGCGATATAGTTCGGCACGGGCTTGCGCATCATCGGAAACGTCGAACCGTCGGTGGCCACGACATCGTTGTAGCCGGAGACCAGGACTATCGGCAGGGTAGGAAACTTCGCTCTGGCCTGAGTCGCCAATTCGAGTCCGTTCATGCCGTCCGGCATTACCACGTCGGTCATCAGCAGGTCCGCGTGTTCGGCCGCGGTGCCCAGTCGGTCCAGCGCCTTGCGCGCCCGGTCCGCTAATTCGACGTCGAAGCCCATCGAATCCAGCATCTGCGCTGTCACGTCTGCTACCTGCGGATTGTCCTCGACCAGCAGAATGCGGGCATCCACCTGGGTTTCGCTGGCTGCGCGTTCGTCGCCGCGTGCAGTTGACCTTCAGCTATGCACCAGCGGACAGCCGCCCTGATCCATCGGACGAAATGCCTGGTCCGCCGGGATCGTGCGCTTCAACGTGTAGTAGTCCCATGGTTCTTTCGATTCGGCCGGCGACTTCACCTCGAACAGATACATCGCGTGGATCACTCGGCCGTCATCGCGCACACGTCCCTTGCCGAACAGCGGATCATCCGTCGGCGTCGCCTTCATCTGCGCAATCGCCGCGCGCCCGCTTGCCATTGCCTTGTCGGGACCCAGCGCGACGGCCGCCTTCAGATAGTGGGTGACCGCGGAATATTGCCCGGCGTGTACCGAGCCGGGCATTACCGCGTTGAATCGTGCCGCGAACCGTTTGCCGAACGCCCGTGTTCCGGCATTCAGGTTCCAATAGAACGGTTCGGTCAGCAGCACACCCTGCGCTGACTCCAGCCCGACGCCATGCACATCATGCAGCAGGAAGATCAATCCAGCGACTTTCTGGCCACCCTTCATGATGCCGAACTCGGCTGCCTGCTTGATGCAGTTCACCGTGTCGGCGCCCCCGTTCGCCAGCCCGATAGCCTTGGCGCCGCTTGCTTTCGCCTGCACCAGGAAAGAGGAGAAATCCGTCGTGCCAGGGAAGGGCGCCAGCGCCTGGCCGAGTACCTTGCCGTTCGCCGCGATAACGAAACTCGCGGCATCCTTCTGCAAGGAGTGGCCAAACGCATAGTCCGCAGTAATGAAGTACCAGGTGTTCGCGCCTTCCTTCACCGCGGCATCCACGACGCCGTGCGGCATCGACCAGGTGTCGTAGACCCAGTGCAGATGGTTCGGGCCGCAATGCGAGCCGGTGATGTCGGCCGAAGCGCCACCGGTGAAGATCGCAACCTTGTCCTTCTGTTTCACCAGATCGCCGATGGCAAATGCAGCGGAGGACAATGGGACGTCGGTGACAACATCGACGCCCTTGTTGTCGAACCAATTGGTGGCAATGCCGAGGGCGACGTCGGGCTTCAGTTGCAGGTCGGCTTGCACGAGCTCGACCTTGATCGATGGATGCGCCTCCATGAAGTCTTCAATGGCCATCTGTGCGCCGAGTACCGAACCTGGGCCGGTGTTGGCGGCATAGACGCCGTTCATGTCGGTCAGCACGCCGATGCGGATCGGCTTGTCCGCGGCGCGTGCGCGGTGCGGCAGTGTGGCAGCGACACTGGCGATGGCGCCGCCGCGTAACACCACGCGGCGGCTGATGGATGCTGGCATGATTTTGCTCCGTGCTATGTGTCGAGATGTCTGGCGAGAAATGCGAATGCCTTGTCGACGCCGGGATGCGCGCAATTTGCATCGGCCTGATCGGCGCCATGCGCGCGGTATGCGACCATGCCTGCCTGAATTGCGCGGAACGCCATGTCGCCCCTCCCTGTCTGGCTGTCCGGTTATGGCCCGACTGTAGACGGGT
>DATKFJ010000554.1:0-2613 GCA_035511435.1 Acetobacteraceae bacterium
CACTGTCAGGGACGGCTGGTGTTCATCCGCCTGCTCACCCCGCTGCAGGCGAGACTTGCCCAAGGTTCCGTCCGGCGAAGCCGGATGGAATGGCAAGGCGAGGGCATGGCGCCATGAGCCGTGGCAGACGCCACTATCCTCTCTGGTCTCGCCGTCGCGTGCTCGTCACGCCACAGGGATCCGCTGTCGCCAATGCAATTCAGAGCCTTCTCTTGACCCCAACGACGATGCTGCTCACCCTGAAATCGCCGTCCACATCGGCGATGATGCTGTCGCAGCCCTCACAAGGCGACGACTGAGGCGCACCAAGGCTGCCTCGGCACCGCGCGTCCGCGGTGAAATCTGCATGGCGGATCGTCGATCCTCCGAAGCCCACCGCGTCCGTCCAACCGGGCTTCTGCGGCGGCTTCGCGCCGCACAAACCCTTAATTCGTTGGACGGAACGGCTTCGCCGAGTGCGCGGGCGGTGAGTCGGGGGTGATGGCGGCCGGGGCGTATTTTGTTGATGCCGTTGGGCGCGAGATCGCGCGGCGGCGCATCAACGAAAGGAGACCACCATGTCGCCACTACGTGTGCGGATGATCGAGGACATGACCCTGGCCGGGTTGGCTGCTGGAACGCAGCAGGTCTACGTCCAGGCAGTCTGCCAATTGGCGGCGCATTATCGCCGTTCGCCGGACCAGCTCAGCGAGGAAGAAGTACGGGCCTACCTGCTCGGCTTGCGCCAGAACGGCGCGGCCCGCGGCACGTTCAAAATCAGCCAGTACGGGCTGCGGTTCCTTTATCACCATACGCTCGGCCGCGGCTGGGGATTGTTCGGGGAAAAAAAGGATCGCCTTACCGCGGCAGAAACGGCTGCCTGAAGCGCTGTCGGATGATCAGGTCCGCCATCTGCTCGGCTGTGTGCGTAGCCCGATCCACCGGACATGCCTTGCCATCATGTATGCCTGCGGCCTGCGCATCAGCGAAGCGGCGACGCTGGAGATCAGCGCCATTGACCGGGCCAACAAGGTGTTGCGCATCATCGGCAAGGGCAACAAGGAGCGGCTGGTGCCGCTGCCACAGCCCATTCTCGACGAACTGGGCCAGCTCTGGCGGAGCCATCACAACCCCCGCTGGCTGTTCCCCAATCGACGCGGTGACGCCCCGCTCAACACGAGCCTGTTGGCGGATACCTTCACCGCCGCAGTCGTTGCGGCCGGTATCCGGCGCGACGTGACGCCCCATACGCTGCGCCACAGCTACGCAACGAGATTGATCGAGAACGGCGTCGACATCCGTGTCGTACAGATCCTGCTTGGTCACGCCTCCATCGCCTCCACCGCCATCTACACCCACCTCACCGCGCCGACCCGGGCATCGCTGCATACTCTGCTTAATCGACTGATGACCGGCCTCTGAGGCACGGTCATGATCGAGGTCGCCGACGTGTTCCGCCGCTTCGCGGCGGACTACCTCGCGGCGCACGGCGCGTCGATGCCGCCCTCCCATCGGCGCGCCATCGAGGACGTCCTCGACTGTCGTACCGCCGCCCTCGGCGGCCAGGTGTGGCGCTGCGAGGCGTGCAACAGCGAGGTGTTCTCCTACCACTCCTGCAACAATCGCAGTTGTCCCAAGTGCCACACCGCGCAGACGCAGGAATGGCTCGAACGCCGGCAGGCGGAGATGCTGCCGGTGCCCTACTTCCACATCACCATCACCGTCCCGGCGGAACTGCGTGCGGTGCTGCGTGCCCATCAGCGCGCGGGCTATGGCGTGCTGATGCAGGCCAGCGCCGAGGCGATCATCGGGCTCGCCCGCGACCCGCGCTACGTCGGCGGCACCGTGGCGGTGCTTGCGGTGCTGCACACCTGGACCCAGCAGCTGAACTTCCACCCGCACGTGCACTGCCTGGTCAGCGGCGGCGGGATCTCCGCGGATGGCAGCACCTGGCATCCGGCGCGGCGGACGTTCCTCCTGCCGATCAAGGCGCTCGCCACGCTGGTGCGCGGCAAGTTCCGGGCGCTGCTGCGGCAGAAGCGCCCGGATCTCGTCATCCCGGACGCGGTCTGGCACAAGCGATGGGTCCTTCACGTCAGCGCCCGGGGCAAGGGCGAACAGGCCGTGCTCGACTATCTCGCCCGCTACGTCTTCCGGGTCGCCCTCACCAACGCCCGCATCGTCGGCCTCGACGACCAAACGGTCACGATCCAATACAAGGACCGCAAGACCGGCCAGCGACGAACCTGCCGGCTCAACGGCGACGAGTTCATGCGCCGCTTCCTCCAGCATGTGCTGCCACGTGGCTTCCACAAGGTCCGCTACTTCGGCCTGTGGCATCCCGCGCAGCGCCGCAACGCCGCCCGGATCCGGCAGATGCTGCTGCTCCAGGTGCCACCTAAGGCCGACGTGTTGCAGGACGACCTGGCCGGCCAGCCGCTTGTACCATCCGCCGAGGCGCCGGTGCCGCCAATCGAGCCGCGGATCTGTCCGCACTGTCAGGGACGGCTGGTGTTCATCCGCCTGCTCACCCCGCTGCAGGCGAGACTTGCCCAAGGTTCCGTCCGGCGAAGCCGGATGGAATGGCAAGGCGAGGGCATGGCGCCATGAGCCGTGGCAGACGCCACTATCCTC
>DATKFJ010000555.1:0-3133 GCA_035511435.1 Acetobacteraceae bacterium
TGGCCGTCGGGGGTGACGACGATCAAACAGCGCGCGGTCGATGCGCCGCCGTACAGCGGTGTCGATGGGAAATGCACGCCGATCGCGGTCATGTCGTGGCGGAATACGGTGCCCAACTGATCGTTCGCGACCTTGCCTAGATACGCCACGCGCGCGCCCAGCGCCGCTGCCACCGCGCAGGTGTTGGCCGCGGAGCCGCCACTGCTCTCCTGGCCTGGCGGCAATGCTGCGTAGAGCGCGTCGGCCGTATCGGAATCGACCAGGGTCATCGAGCCTTTGCGCATGTCATGGCGCGACAGGAACGTGTCGTCGGCGCTGGCCACCACATCGACGATGGCGTTGCCGATACCGAGAATGTCAAAGCGAATGGGCATGTTGGTCCTGCAATGTTACTGGGTTACTGGGTTGCTGCTTGCACCGGCGAAGTGGCCACGCTGGCGCGAGATTGCTTCGTCGCTGCGCTTCTCGCGGTGACAGGTTTGGCGGTCGGCTATCGTGTTTGGGGAGGATGGGCGCGCACCGCGGCCTCGTTCACTTCGACGCCCCAGCCGGGGCGTGTCGGGATGATCAGTTCGCCATTCTCGATGACGGGCGCATTGAGAAACAATTCGTCGCGCCAGGCCACGCTGTCGATGTCGATCTCCATCACGCGGAAATTCGGCACCACGGCGCAGAAGTGTGCGCTGATGGCCGAGCACAGATGGCCGTAGTAGTTGTGTGGCGCGCAGTTCACTTCGTAGGCTTCGGCCATCGAGGCGATCTTGATCGATTCGAGGAAGCCGTTCCAGATCACGTCGATGATCGCGACATCGGTCGCGTAGGCATCGAGGAAGGGGCGGAATGCGCGTCGCCCGCAGACTGATTCCAGCGATGCGATCGGGCAAGGCGCAGCGCGACGGATCAGCGCAAGCGACTGCGGGTCCCAGGTGTCGATTTCCAGCCACGTCATGTCGAACGGTGCGACCGCCTTGGCGATCTGGAGGTAGCCTTCGGTCTTGAAGTGATAGTTGACGTCGAGGTGCAGCCCCATGTCGGGACCGGCGCCTTCGCGGAATGCGCGGAGCAGGTCATGCACCGATTGCAGCGTCTTGCGATCGACGTTCAGCTCGGGATAGCCTGGCGAGCGGCCGAAGCCGGGGCCGAAGTTCGTCAGCTTCTGGCCATCGAACGGCAGGATGTTGGTTTTCAACGCCTTGAAGCCGCGCCGCTTCACTTCGGCGCCGAGGGCGGCGACGTCGTCGTAGGTGCGCAGGGGCGGCACGCCGACCAGCTCGTGGTTTCTAACGCGGTATGATCCACAATGCGACCAGTATACCGGGATGCGTTCGCGCACCGGGCCGCCGAACAATTCGTAGACGGGCACGCCGAGGGCCTTGCCTTTGATGTCGAGCAGCGCGTTTTCGATGGCTGCGATGGCACGGGCATTTACGCCACCGGGCGCCTGCACCTGGCGCACCCACAGCGTGGAGGCGATACGCTGCACCGGGCGCGGGTCCATGCCGAGCAACGGTTCGGCCAGTCCGTAGATCACGCCGGTGAGGCCGCGGCTGCCATCGGCCTCGGTGTATTCCGACCAGCCAACCAGCCCGTCATCGGTGGTGAGTTTCAGGAACGAGAATGTGCGCCAGCCGGCGTCGCAGTGCAGGTCTTCGATTTTCGCGAGTTTCATGACGTTGCTCCCTTGCTTGCGGCGCGCGGCGGTGCGACCAGGCCGACGCCGCGGAGATGGCTGAACAGCTCTGCCAGTTTCGCGCGGTCGGCGTCCGGCAATGGTGGTTTGAGGATCGATTCGATGTTCGATCGGAGGTGCGCCTGATCGCCGGTGCCGAACAGTACCACGTCGACGCCTGGTTCATGCCGCACGTAGCGGTACGCTGCATCGGTCAGGCTGCTGGCGCCACCTGGACGGACCAGGAAACCGAGGGGTTCCGGTGTGTCGGCGAGCCACTGGGGCACCTGACCGGACGCTGCCAGTTGCTTCATGGTTTCGGCGACGCGGTCGCTGCGCGCGAAGATGCTGCGTACGGCGAACATCAGCAGCGTGCCGACGTGGTGCTGCAGCGTTGCGGGGAACACTTTCTCGCGTGTGTTCTGGCTCATCATGTGGAATGCGACCATGACCACGTCCCACATGCCGTCGGACACGGCGCGCAGCAACGTCTGGTGCTCCAGGTCGTTGGGCGATGTTTCGGTGATGCCGAGGAAGCGGAATTTGCCGCGCGCCTGTTCCTTCAGCAGCGCGGGCACGATGGTGTCGCGCACATAGTCGTAGCCGGACGGGGCTACCGCGTGGAGTTGGAACACGTCGATGCAATCCACGCCGAGTTCGCGCAGCGAGTTGTCTAAGCTGGCGACCACGCGTTCCGGCGAGTAGCGCTCGCCGCCGCGGATCACCGAGGATTTGGTCGCGATCACGACCTTGTCGCGCGGCACATGCTTCAGCGCCTTGCCGACCACGCCTTCGGTGGCGTAGGGCGCTGCGGTGTCGATCAGGTTCACACCGAGATCGAGCGCCGCGTGGATGATGGCGATGGCGCTGGCCTCGGTGCCACCGGTGTTCAGGCCGAGCCGACTGAAGCCGCCGCAGCCTAGGCCGGCGACACTGACGCGAAGCTCGGTCCGACCGAGTGTGGTGTATTGCATGCGACATCCTGCTGGGTGGAAGTGTTCAGGCTAGCGTGCTGGTGGTAGGAAGCAACTCGACGGAGAGAGCCCGATCAAATCCGTTGCAAGACAGCAAGCAAGTCTTTGGCACAGATTACACGGATTAAGCAGGGATCTTCACGGAAAGGCAAAAGCTGCCGCCGCAGGCGTGTGGCAACGTCATCCAATCGCGCCGTCATCCAATCGCGCCGTCATCCAATCAATGAATGACCAACCTGTTCACCCCGCTCGCCCGCGCGCTCTCCCAGCTCGATGACCGCATCTTCCTGGGCGTGCTGGTGCGCAGCGTGGCGTGGTCCGCCGTGTGTTTCCTTTTGCTGCACGTCGCCGCGATCTGGGCGGTGCGCCACCTGCTCGATCTGCATGGCTGGGTTGGCTGGATGGCCGAAATAGTTGGCGGCATCGGCGCGTCGCTGCTCGCGCTGTGGCTGTTTCTGCCGGTGGCGGCCATGATCGGCACGCTGTACAT
>DATKFJ010000556.1:0-2100 GCA_035511435.1 Acetobacteraceae bacterium
CGCGGTTACCCCCGATCGGCTGTACCGGCAGCTCAAGGAAGGCGGCCGGCTGGTCGGGGTGTTCGCCGCCACAAAGCCGCCGCGGGCCACCATCGTGACACACTCCCACGGCGATTTCGGCTACCGGGTGCTGTTCGACGCCGTGGCGCCGGTCTTGCCGGGCCTGGAACGGCTTCCCGCGTTCGTTTTCTGACCAAAACCCCGGTTCTGACCGGGTCAGAACCGGGGCGTCAGTCTCCTGTTTGACGCATTTTGCGACCGCGAACCGGCGCCCACTTTCTCGAAATCGCTGAAGCGGCTGTTAAAATCCCGTTCTGAATCAGAAGTGTGGCCCGGATGCTGCACGTCAAGAGTTTCCACCGCCCCGGCCGGACGCGGGGTTCCGCAGCGCTTGCGCGCGGAATAAGGTGGCAGGCGGGATACTGACTCGAAATGGGGCGGCAGCCCGGTTCAAGCGTGCTCGGACCGGTGAATGACAAGAATGGATTACCAGGGATGCGTGGGGTGAAGTTGGCGACCATGGCTGCGGCCGCGGTCCTCCTGAAGGCGTATATGGGCCCGACGCCCGCCTTGGCCGACACCATTGAGGCGGCGCTGGTGCGCGCCTATCAAAACAATCCGCAGCTCAACGCGCAGCGCGCCCAGGTCCGCTCCACCGACGAGAACGTGCCGCAGGCGCTTTCCGGCTATCGCCCGAAGGTCGCGCTCACCGCCAGCGCCGGCTACCAGTACACCGATACGAACTCCACCCAGGGCGGCTCGCCGACCCAGATCGTCAGGACCGAGATACACGCCGCCAACGCGCCGCGCGCCGCCGGCCTCACCGTCACCCAGACGCTGTTCAACGGCCAAGTGACCGCCAACAGGACCCGCGCCGCCGAAAGCCAGGTGTCCGGCTCGCGCGAAGCGCTGCGGGTGCTGGAAGAGACCGTGCTGTTGGCGGCCGCCACCATCTACATGGACGAGTTGCGCGATGCCGCGATCGTCGAGGTTCAGAAGAGCAACGTTCGCGTGCTCGACCAGACGCTGAAGCAGACCCGCGACCGCTTCAACGTCGGCGAAGTGACGCGCACCGACGTCGCGCAGTCGGAGGCGCAGCTCGCCGCCGGCAAGACGCAGTTGCTGGCCGCCGAGGCCATTCTGGTGACGACGAAAGCGAATTTCCGTCGCATCATCGGCAACGAGCCGGAAAACCTGGCGCCGGGTTCCCCGGTCGATCGCTTCTTGCCGGGAACGCTGCCTGCCGCGGTCGATCTCAGCCTGATCGAAAATCCGAACGTGACGGCGGCGATGTTCGGCATCGACGTCAATTATCTTCAGGTCAAGGTCAATGAAGGCGCGCTGTTGCCCACCGTCAGTCTGCAGACCGGGGTGAGCCAAACCTACGAACAGTCGCCGACGATCTTCCGGACCTTCAACGCCTCCGCACTGGCGCAGTTGTCGGTGCCGATCTATCAGGGCGGCGCGGAATACTCGCTGATCCGCCAGTCCAAGGAAAACCTGGCGCAGCAGCGGCTGGTGCTCGAGCAGACCCGCGACCAGACCCGCGCCAATACGGTGACGGCGTGGGGCCAGCTTGTCGCCGGCAAGGCGCAGGTCGCCTCCGCGCAGGCGCAGGTCACCGCTTCCGAAATCGCGCTCAACGGCGTGCGCGAAGAGGCCAAGGCCGGCCAGCGCACCACGCTCGACGTGCTGAACGCCCAGCAGGCCCTGGTCAACGCGCGCGTCGCGCTGGTCACCGCGCAGCACGACCGCGTCGTCGCCTCATATGCGGTTCTCAACTCCGTGGGGCGGCTGTCGCCGCAGGTGCTCCACCTGGCAACCACGGTCTACGATCCGAGCGTGCATTATCAGCAGGTTCGCGACGCCTGGTTCGGCGTTCGCACCCCAGACGGTCGCTGATCGCTGGACTGCAGCGGCTCCGGGCGGCCTTTGATTTTGCCAAAAGGGCTGAAAGTTAAGGGCTGAAAGTTGATGTCCGGTTTGGCACATCGCGTCATTTCGATGCGCTGCGGAATTTGGTCGCTATCGGGGCACACCGGACGTTGAGCAGGCCGGGCAATCAATCTCGATTTATGAGTACGTGCCCAAATCAGAGCC
>DATKFJ010000557.1:0-4006 GCA_035511435.1 Acetobacteraceae bacterium
CGGCTTTTGCAATCGCATCGATCAGCAACGGGAACGGCTGCTTCAGCGACACTTTGATGGTTCGGTCGTCCGCCACGTCCCACGCATCGATGACCTTCGCCACCGTCTGGCCGAACGTATCGCGTGCTGCCCATCGGGCCAAACTCGGCGCGCAGTCCTGCGCACGCACCGGTTCGCCATCGTGCCACTTGAGCCCATCCCGCAACTTGATCAACCACGTCCGGCCGTCGTCGGAGATCGTGTAGCCCTCGGCCATCTGCGGCTTGGCTTCCTGGGACGCATTCACCCCGAACAGAGTGTCCCACACCATCCAGGCGTGGTTGGCGGTCACCGCAGCAGTGGTAATGATCGGATCGAGCAAGGTGAGGTTCGACTGCGGCACAAAGCGCAGCACGCGCGCATTTGCGGGTTGCGCGATCGCAAACCGCGGCAGCACGCCCGCGGTGATGCTGGCCGCTCCGGCCCGCATGAATGACCGACGTTTCATGATGCGCCCCGCTTGATTGTGCAGCGCAGCTTGTCGAGTTTCGCCCGTCGCTGCAAGGCGCGTGCACGGTTAGCTCAGTCTTACCGGCAGCTTGCCGCCCACCAACCGACGCAGTACCAGGCTGACCAGCAATATAACTGCGATGGTGAAAATCGACAGCGCCGAGACAACTTCGAGTTGACCCAAATCGTTCAAGCGAAAGATTGCCACGGCAATCGTTTCTGTACCGCCGGTGTAGAGCAGGATCGTCGCACTCAACTCGGTCAGCGCCGGCACGAACACCAGCAGGAATCCGGCGAACAACCCCGGCCGCATCAGCGGCAGCAGGATCGCACGCATGGTGGTGAACCAGCCGGCGCCGATAATTCGCGCGGCTTCCTCCAGCGAGGGGTCAATCTGCGCCAGGCTGGCATGCGCGCTGCGCACCGCGAGCGGCAAGAAGCGTGCGATGTAGGCTGCCAGAAGAATCCAGATCGTGCCGTAGATCGGCAGCGGCGGACGAATGAAGGCTTGCAGCATGCCGACCGCCATCACGGTACCTGGCAAGCCCAGTGGCAGGATCGCCAGATAATCCAGCAGACGCCGGCCAGGCAAAGTTGTGCGCTGATCGATATAGGCGATTGAGAGACCAAGCGTGCTGCCGATCAGCGCGGCCGCGATTGCCAGTTGGAAACTGTTACGGATGCCGCGCAGCGCGACCTGGTTGTTGAACAACGCCGCTGCATAATTCGCAAGCGTCAGGTTTTCGGACGTCGGCGGTGTTGTCCAGTCGCGGCTGATCGAGGCTACCGCCAGCACTGCGAGCGGCGCCACTGCCGCCATCGTTACGACGATCAGGCACAGCATCAGCAGCGGCCACCGCCAGGGACCAAGCTGCCAGCGTTGCAGCCTGGCGCCGCGGCCGCTCACCGTCACGTAGGAGCGGCGCTCCAGATACCGCCGTTGCGCAACCAGCGCCGCAACGGTCAGCACCACCAGGATCAACGACAGCGCAGAGGCATCCGCCCAGCGCGGTGGATAGGCGCCGAGTACGCCGTAGATGCGCGTCGGCAGGAACACCAGTCTAGCAGGCAAGCCGAGTAGTGCCTGCGGCCCGAACAGCGCCATGGAATCCACCGCCGCCAGCAGCGCGCCGCCGGTAATGGCTGGCGCGATCAGTGGCAAGGTGATCCGCAACGTCACGGCGCGTCGTGTTGCGCCGAGGATTTGCGCTGCCTCCTCTAGCGGCGCGTCCAGGGAGGCCAACGCGCTTTCGGTGAGGAAAAACGGAAAGGCCATCACGTGCAGGCCGATCACGAAAATCACGCCACCGAGGCTGAACACATCGAACGGTCCGTGTGGCGTGTTGAACAGCCACGCCAGCAACCGGTTGACGTAACCCGCTTGTGGACCAAGCAATATGATGTACGCCAAGGCCGAGAGATAGGGCGGCGTGATGTAGGCCAGGGCGACCAGTGCGCGAATGACGCCACGCAGCTTCATGTCGGTGCGCGCAATAGCCCAGGCGAGCGGCACACCCAGGACCACGCCAACGGCAGCAGTGCCAATGCCCAGAACCAATGTATTCAACAGCGGCTCGAGATTGTCCGATCGCGCGACGGCGCGCAGCAATGGTGTGGCACTGAGCGTATGCGGTGCGCCTAGTGCGCCGAGAAGCAGCCAGGTCAGCGGCCAGCCTACCAACAACAGGAGCAGCAGCACGGCCGCGGCCAGCACCGGCGCGGCGGCATAATCTCGCCCGATGAACCGACTCAGACGCCCCATTCGCCGCCGAAAGTGTCGGTCATCCGTTGCAGGATGTCGCTGCGGTTCTTCTGGTACTCGGCATAATCGATGGTCAGCAGCTTCAAACTTGCCAATGGTGGATTAGCCTTCGGCGGTGGAAGATCAGTGCGGCTGGAATATTTGCCGCCATCGATCAGCAACTTCTGGCCAGCGTCGCCCATCCACCAGTCATAGAACAGCATCGCCGCATCCGGTCGCACGCTCTTCGCCACCAATGCGACACCGCCAGGCTCGGTCGGAACGCCAATTTGCGGGAACAGGTAGTCCGTCGTCTTGCCTTGCAGCTTCGATCGCCAGGCGATGTTATCGTTGGTCGCGAAGGCACAACCGCGCTCGCCGCTTTCCAGTACCTGCGTGGCAAGCTGTGGCGTCTGCACGCGCAGCGGTTTGTTGTCGGCCAGTCGCTTCAGCAGGTCCCAGCCGAAATACTTTGCGAGCGTGTAAAGCCGAGGCGCGCCATCACCATTCTCCGAGGAGAAGAACACCAGCCGCCCCTTGAAACGCGGCGTCGCCAGATCCGCCCAAGATGTCGGTGGCGCGGCACCGAATTCCTTTGTGTTGTACTGGATTACGCATTGCGTGAGACGATCCGCCACCCAGTCGAAACCAGGATCGCGCAGGTTTGCCGCAATGCTGGCCGTGGTGGCGGATCGGTACGGTTGAAGCAGACCGCGCTGCTGCATGGCAAGGAACGCGCCGAGATCCGACGCGTCGATCACGTCCGCCTGCGTCCGGCCGGCATCTGCCTCCGCCAGCGTCTTGCCCGTAACGTCTGCCGAACCGCCACGGTAGTACTCGACCTTAACGCCGTATTTGTTGGTGAATGCCGCGATGATGGCGTCGACCAGCTTGGTGTCCAGGCTGGTGTACAGCATCACGCGACCCTGCGCTTTCGCCTTGTCCATCGCCGGCTGCTGCGCTGTAGCTCTGGCCGGCATCAAAGCGGTCGTCACGACACCGCCCAGCACGGCACGGCGTGTTGTCTTGCCCATGCGGACCCTCCTCCCTGGTTGGCGATCAGCTTCTGGCCTAGGCTCGCCGCACGCAAGGGAGGAATGTGCCATGGAAAACCGTTTGAAGCGCAAGCTCGCCGACGGCGCGCTGACATTCTGCATGGGCGTCAACCAGGCACGCACGCCGAACATTACAATGATCGCTGCAGCGGCCGGATTCGACGCGATCTACGTCGATCTGGAACATAACCCGACATCGCTGGAAACGGCATCGATGCTGTGCGTCGCGGCGATCGGTGCGGGCATCACGCCGATGGTGCGTATCGGCTCGCAGGACGGCCATCTCGCCGCGCGCGTGCTTGACGGCGGGGCGCAGGGACTGATGGTGCCGCATATCAATTCGGCGGCGGAGGCAGAGGCGATCGTCACCGCATGCCGGTTCCCGCCGATCGGCCATCGTTCAGCGGGCGGCGCCGGCCCGGCATTAGGCTACCAGGCGATGCCGCAAGGCGAGATCAGCGATTTTCTCAACCGCGAAACATTGCTGCTGGCGATGCTGGAAACGCCGGAAGCGATCGAGGAGGCCGAAGCCATCGCGGCGGTGCCGGGAATCGACGGGCTGCATATCGGCTCCAACGATCTGTGCAGCGAAATGGGCATTCCCGGCAAGTATCACGATCCGCGCTACCTGTACGCTGTGGGGAAGGCCGGTCGTGCCGCAAAGTCGCACGGCAAGTCGCTGGGGATAGGCGGCGTGCTGTTCGACCACGAGTTGCAGACC
>DATKFJ010000558.1:0-16184 GCA_035511435.1 Acetobacteraceae bacterium
CGTGAAGCAGGACGAAACGGTCGATGTCCAGAACAATCAGACCATCAAGGTGAAGCAGAATCACAGCCTGACGGTGACCAGCGGCAACCACTCGATCGAGGTCAGCCAAGGCAACCACAGCATGAAGGTCGACACGGGCAACCACTCGACCGACGTGGCGATGGGCAACGTCAGCCTGAAGGCCGACGCCGGCCAGATCAGCCACGAGGCCATGCAGAGTATCGTGCTGAAAGTCGGCGGCAGCTCCATCAAGCTCGACCCGACGGGCGTCACCATTACGGCCATGATGGTCAAGATCCAGGGCCAGACGATGACACAGATCCAGGGCACCATGACGCAAGTCAGCGGCGACGGGATGTTGACCCTCAAGGGCGGCATCATGATGATCAACTGACATGTCCCAGCCCCTGGTGAAGATCGCCGGCAGCAGTCTGGAAACGGTTCGCACGCGGGTTCCGCTGCCCGCCGAAGCAGCGCAGGTGATCCAGAATTGCACCTTGCTCGGCGAAGCGGTGGACCGGCTCGAGGCTGCCGGCTTCCTGGTCGAGGCAACGCAATTCGTCGCGCATGCATTGCCCAAACGCGAAGCGGTCTGGTGGGCCTGCATGTGCGCCACGCACACCGCGCCCGCCGATCTGCCCGACGCCGATCGCAAGGCCCGCGAGGCGGCGGAGGACTGGGTGCGCCAGCAGGGCGAAAAGCCGCGCCGCACGGCCTGGGCCCGCGCGGAGGTCAGCGGTTTCGGCACACCGGAGGCGTGGGCGGCCGTCGGCGCATTCTGGAGCGGCGATTCGATGGCGCCGGAAGGCCAGCCGGCCGTGCCGCCGGCACCGCATCTGACCGGCACCGCGGTCGCCGGCGCGGTCGGTTTGGCCGCGGTCCGCGGTGACGCCGCACGCCAACAGGCAAGATTGCATAGCTTTCTCGAAAGTGGGCGTGGTATCGCCGCGGGTGGCCCCGGCCGACTGCCCGCCGAAACGGCATGAAACGACGTACGGGCGGCCGGCCGGCCGACGACAATCGCCTGCTGACGACAATCGGCTGAAGCCATGCAATTGACGATGACGGTTCTGCGCTGTCCGGACACGGTGGCACCCGAAACCCGCAGCGTGCCCGGAGGCGAGTTCTCCGTCGGTCGCGGACCTGGCGTGGACTGGGTGTTGCCCGACCCCGAACGGCTGCTGTCCAAGCGGCATTTCGCGGTGGCATACCGCGGGGGCGCCTGGCAGCTCGCCGATACCTCCACCAACGGCACGTTCATGAACCGGGAGACTGATGCCATCGGTGCCGGCGATGTGCGCAGCCTGCGCGACGGCGACCGCCTGCGCCTAGGCGACTACGAGATCGAGGTGCGCCTGATTGAGGAAGCCGTGCAGCGCCCAGCCAGCGCAGCCGGCAGTCCGTTCGGCGACCCATTCGCCATGGACCCGTTCGCCGCCCTCCAGCACGTGAGAAACCCGTTCGACGAACCGGACCATCCGAGCATCAACCTCAACCCCGCCTCGGCGCAACTGCCGCATGATTTCGACCCGCTGGCGCCGGATCCGAACGAGGCTCCGTTCCGCGGCGCGACCCAATCGGACCATTCGTCGAGCATGGCGGATGCGTTTCGCCCGCCGGCACAGATCGGCCAGATGCCCATGAATTCGGGCGGCATAATCCCCGGCAACGATCTGTTGCCGGACGACTGGGACAAGGACTTGCTGGAGGGCATCGCTCCCGCTGGAACCACACCGCCGGCGGATCCGATGCCTGCTGCTCCGCCGCCCGCTCCGATCGCCCGCGCGGCACCACCGCAACCGCCGGCACCGCCGCAACCGCCAGCACCGCAGGTCGAACCGCCAGCGCCGCAGTTCGAACCGCCAGCACCGCAGTTCGAACCGCCGGCGCCTTCGCAGTTCGACCCGATGGCGCCGCCGATACCGCCGCCGCCATTCGCCGGGCAACCTGCCGTCCCCGCGCAGACCGCCGCGCCTGTGCCACCGTCGCCCGTTGCTGCCGCGCCGCCATCGGTTGCCGCGCTGCGTGCCCCACCCGCCGCGCCTCCGTCCGCTGCCGCGGCGCAGCCAGCCGCGGACGATGGCGCGCTGCTCGCGGCATTCCTCGAGGGCGTCGGCCTGCAGGACGCGCATCCGACCGATCCAGCCGCCACAATGTTGGCACTCGGCAAGGCATTCCGCGCCCTGGTGGAAGGCGTGCGCGCCGTGCTGATCGCGCGCGCCTCCATCAAGAGCGAGTTCCGCATCGAACAGACGATGATTCAGGCGCGCGGCAACAACCCGCTGAAGTTCTCTGCCACCGATGACGATGCGTTGGCAGCACTTCTCGGCACTGGCCGTCGCACCGACATTGCACCGCACGAAGCGGTGGCCGACGCGCTGCGCGACATCAGGCTTCACGAACTGGCCTCGATGGTGGCGATGCAGTCCGCGGTTCGCGCCATGCTGGACGGTCTCGACCCGGCCAAGTTGCGCGCCAGCGCCGAACAAGGCGGCCTCACGCTGCTGCCCGCGCAGAAGAAGGCGCGCGCCTGGGATGCCTACGAGGCGTTGCATACCCGCACCCTTCAGGCGCTCGCCGATGACTTCGACAGCGCGTTCGGCAAGGCATTTGCCCGCGCCTACGAACGTTCGCTGCAAGAGGTTTCCGCAAAGGACCGAGGATGATCCGCCGCCGTTCGCTGCTGGCATTGCTGCCGGCCATGGCTGCTCCGCTGATCCTGCTGCGCTGCGCGCCCCCGCCCAAGCCGCCCGCGGTGCTGACCCTGACGATGGTGGGCAGCGCCGAGCAGAATCCGGACGTCTCCGGCAAGCCCGCGCCGGTCGCGGTGCGCATCTACCAGTTGACCGCCACCGCCAAGTTCGAGCGCGGCGACGTGTTCGCGCTGACCGAACACGAACAGCAGACACTCGGTCAGGACGACGCCGGTTCGCAGGAATTCGTGCTGTCGCCAGGCGAGACCCAGACCAAGACCTTCCAGCTCAAGCCCGGTGTGCAGGCGGTCGGCATCGTCGTGCTGTATCGCGACATCGATAAATCGCAATGGCGCGCGGATGCCCCGGTGGCGGACAGCGGACCAACGAAACTGGTACTCAATGTCGGGAAACTTGCTATCACGCTGAAGCCGTCCGCATGAAAATGGCGCGGGCCGCACGCCTGCGTCGTGATACAGCCGCCTGCGTCGTGATATAACCGATTGGGGGGATGCCGGTCGATGAGCTGGACGAATCGCGTGGTCTGGCAGGAAGGCATGTTCCTGCGCACGCAGCACTTCCAGCAACAGGATCGCTGGACGGAACAGCTGGTGCGCGGTCGCGTGCAGGCGTTGCGCCCGCATCCCTGGGGGCTGGTCGAGTACGCGCTGGACCGCGACCTCCTCGGCACCGGCCGCTTCGCGCTCGCATCCGCCGCCGGTGTGTTCGAGGACGGCACGCCGTTCGCATTGCCCGGTGAGGCCGACCATCCGCCGCCGCTGGATGTGCCCGACAGCGCGCGCAATGTGCTGGTGTATCTCGCGCTGCCGATCCGCCAGGCCGGCGCGGTCGAAGTCGCGGACAGCGCCACCGAGGGTCGCTATGCCGCGCGGCCATTCGAAGCCTACGACACGCACTCCGCCTCGCCGCAGCCAGCCGAACTGCAGATCGGCCGGCTGCGCATGCGCTACTTGCTGGAGACCGACGAACGCACCGGCTACCTGTGCATCGGCCTGGCGCGCATCACGGAGATCACCGCCGATCGGCGCATCGTGCTGGACGAACGCTGGGTGCCGCCATCGCTGGTGTGCTCCGCCGCCGGGCCGCTGGCGGGACTGATCGCCGAGTTGTCGGGGATGCTGAACCAGCGCGGCGAGGCACTGGCGGCGCGCATGACCGCACCAGGCCAGACGGGAGTCGCGCAGGTCGCCGATTTCCTGCTGCTGCAATCGATCAACGGCTGGCAGAACGTGCTGGCGCATTGGGCCGATGCGGCAAACGTGCATCCGGAGTCGCTATACGCGACGCTGCTGCAAATGGCGGGCGAGTTCGCCACGTTCCTGGAGACGCGACGGCCAAACGCCTATCCCGCATATCGCCACGATGATTTGCAGCGCAGCTTCGCCCCGGTGGTCGCCGATCTGCGTCGCGCGCTGTCCGCCGTGCTGGAAGCAACCGCGATTCCGATTCCGCTGCGCGAGGCGCGTCACGGCGTCAGCGTCGGCCCGATCACCGACCGTTCCATCCTGCGCGCGTCAAACTTCGTGTTGACCGTGCAGGCGGATGTGCAGGCGGAACAATTGCGTCGACTGTTCCCGTCGCAGGTAAAGATCGGCGCGGTGGAACACATCCGCGAACTGGTGAACGTCGCGTTGCCGGGCATTGCGGTGCGGCCCTTGCCGGTAGCGCCGCGGCAACTGCCGTTCTACGCCGGGGCGACGTATTTCGAGCTGGATCGTGCCAGTCCGCATTGGCAGCAGATGCAGAACTCGGGCGGCTTCGCGATCCATGTGTCTGGGGATTTCCCCAATCTGCGTCTGGAACTTTGGGCGATCCGCGGATGATGCAGCTAACGCCCTGGCGGGTGCGGGACTGCCAATATTCTCCGCCTACCCTTGTGGGCTTGAGCCGCAACGCGGACCAAGGTTGGGGGTGGCGGCCCTACCACCCGCAGCAGTGCGTGTACCCACCTATCCCCCCAGCCCCTTTCGCAAGGGGAGGGGAGGCGTATCCGACATGAGCGACAATCCATTCTCCGAACCCGACGATTCCGACCGAACCGTGATCCGCCCCGTGCCCGGGGGACGCCGCACCGCAGCTTCGCCGCAAGCACCAGCGCAATCCGCATTTCAGGCCGCGCCGCCGCCGCTCGCCCCGGCACCCCAGGCCGCCGCGCCGTCCGCCGGCGGCGCCGAAAAGATCGACTTCGGCCTCAACCCGCTGATCCAGGCCGCGGCACCGCTGCTGCAACTGCTCGGCCGCCTGCGCAACACGTACAGCCAGCCCGACCCCGGCGAACTCCGCGAACGCACCATCCAGCAGATCCGCGCGTTCGAGCAGTCGGCACGCGACGCCGGCGTACCAATGGACCAGCTTCGCCCAGCGCATTACGCGCTGTGCGCCAGTCTGGACGATGTGGTGCTGAACACGCCATGGGGCAGCGCCGGCGGATGGGCAGCACGCTCGCTGGTATCCAGCTTCCACCAGGAAGTCCGCAGCGGCGAGCGGTTCTTCGATCTGCTTGGCCAGCTTCGGCAAACCCCTGGCACCTTCCTGCCCGTACTCGAGCTGATGTACCTCTGTCTCAGTCTCGGCTTCCAGGGACGCTACCGTCTCTCGCCGCGCGGCCCCGGTGAACTCGATAAGCTGCGCGAGGATCTCTACACGATCATCATGCGCCAGCGTCAGTCCGCCGATCCGGCGCTGGCACCACACTGGCAAGGCGTCCAGGCACCCTACAGGCCGGCACGCGCCATCGTGCCGACCTGGGTGATGGCCGCCGGCGCACTTGGGGTGATCGGCCTGCTGTTTGTCTGGTTCTCCACCGGCCTCAATGCCGCGTCGGACGATATATTCGCGCAGATGCTCGGCGCTCCCCTCGCCCACATGCCGCAGATCACCCGCGCCGCACCGGTGCGCCCGCCGCCGCCGCCGCCGCCACAAGCCATCGCTCCCGACCCGCTCTATGTCTTTCTCAAGCCGGAGATCGACCAGGGGTTGGTTGCCGTACTCGGCGACCACGCCATGCCGATCGTGCGCATCCGCAACACCGGCCTGTTCGCATCGGGCAGTGCCACCGTGGCACCGAGTTACGTGCATCTGCTGGAACGCATCGGCGAAGCATTGAAAGCCGAGAAAGGGCCCGTCACGGTCAACGGCTACACCGACAACCAACCGATCCACACCGTGCAGTTCCCCTCCAACTTCCAGCTCTCCACCAAACGCGCGGAGGCGGCGCGCGACATCATCGCGCGCGCGCTGGGCGATCCGGGCCGCATCACCGCGCAGGGCCACGCCGATGCCGACCCGGTAGCGCCCAACACGACGCCGGAAGGCCGCGAACAGAACCGACGCATCGAAGTCGTGCTGCGGAGGCAAGACTAGACCATGCGTGCCGTTCTTCGCTTTCTCGGCTCCCGCTGGTTCCTGAGCTTCATCGGCATAGCGCTGCTCGGCGTGCTGGTCTGGCTGTTCGGGCCGTTCCTGTCTTTCCTGGAAAGCTGGATTGCCCGCGCCATCGTCATCGTGGTGATGCTGCTGATCTGGGGCGGTGTAAATTTCTGGCTCGATCGGCGACGCAAGAAGAACGAGAACACCCTGGTCGAGGGCGTCACCGCCGCGCAGACCGACACGACGGCATCGGCATCGGCCGAGGAAGTCGCGGCGATGCGCGATAAGCTGACCACCGCGCTTGCGCTGCTGAAAAAAGCCTCCGGTTCGCGCGGGTATCTGTACGAACAGCCGTGGTACGTGATCATCGGCCCGCCCGGCGCCGGCAAGACCACCGCGCTGCTGAACGCCGGCCTGACATTCCCGCTGGCCGCCGAAATGGGCCAGAGCGCGGTCGCCGGCGTCGGCGGCACCCGCATGTGCGACTGGTGGTTCACCGAAACGGCGGTGCTGATCGACACCGCCGGCCGCTACACCACGCAGGACTCCGACGCCGCTGTGGACAAGGCAGGCTGGCAGGCATTTCTCGGACTGCTCAAGCGCACCCGAGCGCGCCAGCCGCTGAACGGTGTGCTGGTGGCGATCGCGCTATCCGACATCGCCGCCGCATCGCCAGCCGAACGGCTGGCCCATGCCCGCGCGATTCGCCGCCGGGTTAGGGAACTCTACGACCAGCTTGGCGTGCGCGTGCCGGTCTACGCGCTGTTCACCAAGGCTGATCTGATCGCCGGCTTTACGGAATTCTTCGACGATCTGGACCGCGAGCGTCGCGGCCAGGTGTGGGGTGTGACCTTTCCGCTGAACAAGGCGGAAACCGGCACCGCCGCACAGTTCGGCGCGGAGTTCCAATTGCTGGTGGAACGGCTAAACCAGCGTCTGCTCGAACGGTTGCAGACCGAACGCAGCCCTGATCGGCGCACGCTGATCGCCGGCTTTCCCGCGCAGGCGGCCAGCCTTGCCTCACCACTCGGCGAATTCCTCAACGAAGCATTCGGCGGCTCGCGGCTCGATCCTGCGCCGTTGCTGCGCGGCGCCTACCTGACGTCGGGCACGCAGGAAGGCACCCCGATCGACCGCCTGACCGGTGCGATAGCGCGCAGCTTCGGCATCGATGCGCAACGCGCGCCATCGCTGCGTCCCGAACAGGGGCGCAGCTATTTTCTCAGCCGGCTGCTGAAGGACGTGATCTTCGGCGAGGCGATGATGGTCTCGCGCGACCCCGCCTCGGTGCGCCGCAATGTCCTGATGCGCACCGGCATAGCCGCGATCGCACTTGTCGTCGCTCTCGGCGGTGCCGCCGCCCTGATCCAGACGCGACAGGCGAATCAGTCGGCACTGGCGGACGCCAATACTGCCCTCGCGGCATACACCAGGCTGGCGCAATCGCTGCCGCTTGATCCGGTCAGCGATGGCGAGCTGCCGCCTGTCGTGCCGCTGCTCGACGCGGCGCGCGCCCTGCCGTTCGGCGTGGATGCGCCGCCGCCGCCGACACAGTGGTTCCCCGGTCTGTCGCAGACCGACAAACTCGGCGCAGGCGCGCGCGAGATCTATCACCACGACCTGCAGCACGTGCTTCTGCCGCGGCTGATCACTCGGCTTGAAGGTCAGATGCGAGCGCATTTCGAGCAGCCGGCATTTCTCTATGAAGCGACCAAGGTTTACCTGATGCTCGGTTCAAGAGGCCCGCTGGATCGCGACCTGGTCAAGGAATGGATGAAGCTCGATTGGCAGTCAGCCTGGCCCGGTCCGGCAACGCAGCCAGTACGCGACAGGCTGGCGCTGCATCTCGCCGCACTGCTCGACCAACCGCTGGAGAAGGTGCCGCTGGACGGTGCACTGGTGGAGGACGCTCGGCGCTCCTTCAGCCGGGTCACGCTGGCCGAACGTGTTTACAGTGCGATCAAGGGTTCGCCGGCGGCGCGTGCCGTGCCGCCGTGGCGGCCGGCCGATGCGGCCGGCGCATCCGGTGTGCGTGTGTTCATCCGGCGCTCCGGCGCACCAATGACCGATGGCGTGCCGGGTTTCTATACCGTGGACGGCTTCTACAAGGTCCTGCTGCCAGCTCTGCCCGCGGCAACCCGACAGGTGGCGAGCGAGAGCTGGGTACTCGGCAAGGACGCGCAGATCGATCTGGCAAGTCCGCAGGTGCTGACGCTGCAGCATGATGTGGTCGTACTGTATACCGCGGATTATGCCAAGCAGTGGGATGCGCTGCTGGGCGATCTGGACGTCGAGCCGATGCGCAATCTGCAACAGGCGGTGCAAGAGCTGTACATCCTGGCTTCGCCGCAGTCGCCGATGCGCGACCTGCTTGCCGGCATCACCCGCCAGCTGTCGCTGACGCAACCGCCGCCGCCGTTGCCCGGCGCCGCCGTGGGTGCGGCGCAGGCGGCAACCACCGCGGCGTCGCAAGCCGCGGGCGGAGCGGCTGCCGGTTTGCAAGGCCTGTTCGGCCAGACCAACGGGCCGCCGCCGGAACCACCCGGCAAGGCGATCGAGACACGCTACGCGGCACTGATCGCGTTTGTCGGCAAAGGTCCCGGCGCACCGATCGACAATGTGCTGAAGCTGTTGAACGACCTTCAGGTACAGCTCTCGAAACTCGCCGCGGCACCCGCGGGCGGTGCGGCGGCGGCGATCGGCGGTGGCGATGACCCTGCCCAGTTGCTTCAGGCCGAGGCGAGCCGTGATCCACAACCGGTGGCACGCTGGCTGCAGGCGATGGCGATCAGCGGCAACCAGTTGCGCGGCGGCGGCGCGTTGGATCAGGTGAAGAAGGCGTTCGGCGCGCCGGGCGGCCCGGCTTCGCTTTGCAAGCAGGCGGTGGCAGGGCGTTATCCGTTTTTCTCCGGCTCGCCTAACGACATCCCGCTGGATGATTTTGCCCGCCTGTTCGCGCCCGGCGGCCTGCTGGACAAGTTCTTCAACGACAACCTGGCATCGTTCGTCGATACCTCGGGCGCCACCTGGAAGGCGCAACCGGTGGCCGGCGTCAGCCCGCCCGTGTCGCCGGGCGATCTCGCGCAATTCCAGCGCGCGTCGCAGATCCGCGACCTGTTCTTCGGCGCCGGCGGCAACCAGCCGACCGTGCGCTTCGACATCACGCCGATCGATACCGACGCAAAGCAGGTGACGCTCGATCTCGACGGCCAGCCCGTCGTTTACGCGCACGGCCCGCTGCGCCCGACGTCGGTGACCTGGCCTGGAGCAAACCGCATGATCAGCGTCCGGCTGGTGTTCGACCCGCCACCGTCGAGCGGACCGCCGGTCATTCAGGCGACCGGTCCATGGGCGTTGTTCCGCGTGTTCGGCCAGGGCACATTGCTGCAAGGCGGTTCGGCGGATCGTTATACGCTCAGCTTCACGTTGGCCGACCGCCACGCCTCGTTCGAAATCCGCGCCGGCTCGGTGCTCAACCCGTTCGCCCCCGGCGTATTGCGAGACTTCCGGTGTCCGGGTCTCTGACCCCTGCGGCGCTGCCCGGGGGCGGGGTCCCCGGGCCTGAGCCTGCCTCCCCGCCCGGGGGCATGGCGGTGGGCTTCTGTGGCAAGCTGCCCGCGCGCGGCGATTTCGTGCGCGCCGGCCTGCCGCGCGACTTCACCGACCGCTGGGATGACTGGCTGCAATCGGTGATCGCCGGCAGTCGCGCACTGATGGGCGAGGCCTGGCTGCCCGCGTTCCTGGAGGCACCGGTCTGGCGCTTCGCCCTGCCGCCAGGCATGTGCGGCGAGCGCGCCGCGCTGGGCCTGATGCTGCCGAGCGTCGACAAGGCCGGCCGCTATTTTCCGCTCACCTTTGCCGCGCTTCCCGCCGCGGGCGCCGCGCTTCCCGCCTCGGGCGCCGCGCTTCCCGCCGCGGGCCTTGCCGGTGCCGCATCGGGCGCCGCGCGTGCATGGCTCGATCGTTGCGAGGCCGCTGGACGAACCGCCTTGGAACGCGATACGTCGCCACAGGAAATCGCGGACGCGATTGGCTGGCCGGATTTGCCGGACGGCGTCGCGGAATGTTTCGATGGCGTGTGGTGGAGCGACGGCTCGCCGCGCGTCAAGCCTACGCAAATGCTTCTTGGCAGCCTGCCGGATGTGGCAACCTATGCAGCGATGCTGGGAATGGATGCAGCTTCCGGCGAAACGGAACAGCAGGTTCCGGGGGAAACCACATGGGATCCATCGTCATGACTGCCCCGCGTTTCCGTTCCTGGGCCGTGACACATCCTGGCGCCAGACGGTCGCATAACGAGGACGCATACGTCGATCGGCCCGATCTCGGCCTTTGGGCGGTGGCGGACGGCGCTGGTGGACATGCCGCCGGCGAAGTGGCGTCCGGCATGATCGCGGAAGCTCTGGAGGCAATTCCGTCCGAGCTGTCGGCGGCGGAACTCTTGGCGGAGGTGCGCCTGGCAATCGAGCGGACGCATGTCGCGTTGCGTGAGGAGGCGGCGCGTCGCGGCCCCGACGTCATGGTGGCCTCGACCGTCGTGGTGATGATGGCGCGCGGCGAGCATTTCGCCTGCCTGTGGGCCGGAGACTCCCGCGCCTATCTGCTGCGCGCCGGCGCGATGCGCCAGATCACCCGCGACCACAGCCTGGTGCAGGAACTGCTGGAGGCCGGCGCCATCGGACCCGATGAGGTGGAAAACCATCCGCGGGCCAACGTCATCACCCGCGCCGTCGGCGCCGAGTTGGATGAATTCGAGCTCGACAAGGTCAGTGACCGGCTGTTGCCGGGCGATCGGTTCCTGCTGTGCAGCGACGGTCTGTGCAAGACGCTGCGGGAGGCCGAGCTGGCCAGTCTGCTCGGCGCGATCGACGGCGTGCCGCCGCAGGCGCTGATCGATGCGGCACTGGCGATGAATGTCAGCGACAACGTCACCGCCGTTACGGTGGAATTCACCGGCTGATACCGGTCGCCCATGCGGGAGAATGGCATCGCGCCGCACCGTATATGGCGCTGGCCGAACATCCGGTTAAGTGCCTCCGATGCACTTGGCTGGCGTAGATTGCAGGTCGGGTTACGCTTTGTCCAACCAGAAGATGTCCTCCCGCACGACATCATAAACGCCGAAATAGTCGTATGGATTGTACCCCTTCACGTAGGTCCACCAGACATCGTTGATCTGCTCCCAGCAGATCGGTAGGACCGGTGGATCCTGCTCCAGGATCTCCTCGGTCTGGCGGATCAGTGCCTGGCGCTTGGTCTGGTCGAATTCCGCGTCGATCTGATCGACCAGGGCATCGAATTTCGGGTTGCTCCAGAATGAGTAGTTCTGCGGGCCGCCGGTACGATACCAGGCGTTAAAGTAGTCGGACGGATCCAGCAGCGTGGAGACGATGGCACCTATCGCCATATCAAAATGTCCGCTGGTGGCATCGTCGAACCACACCGACTCCACCACCGTACGCAGATTGCACTGCACACCGATGTTCTGCTGCAGCATCGCCTGAATCGCCTGCGCCCACAGCTTGAACGAGGCGATATCACGAACCATGAAGTCGAGGCCTTTGATGCCGTTGGCGTAGCCGGCGGCGGTCATCAGCGCTTTGGCCTCATTGATCGCCGCGGTCGGATCCTCCTGGTAGCCAACCCGCTTGAACAACTGATCGGTCGGCGTGGCGAACTCCGAGAACGGGTACATGAAGCCGCCAACTCGCATCGGCGCCACATCCTTGGTGACATCCACCAGAACATGCCGATCGAGCGCCAGATGGAACGCGCGTCGCACGCGTGGATCGTCAAACGGTTTCTTCTTGTCGTTGGTCCAGGTCCCTTGGATCACACTCTGATTGAACGCGGTTGTGGACATGCCGGGTGTGGCCTTGGCCTTGCGCGCGGTCACCGGATCAACGATGCGTGCGTAGTCCACGCGGTTCGACAGGATTGCCGCGCCGAGCTCCGGCGAGAATGGAAGCAAATTGTAGAACTCGATACCGTCGAGATACGGCAGTCCTTTGTTCCAGTAATCCTTGTTCTTCTCCATCACCCAGACTTCGTTCTCCACCCGTCGGACGGACTTGTACGGGCCAGTGCCGGGGATGTTTGACACCTTGCGCAAATTGTAGCTGTTCTCTTCCAGCGTCTGCTTGCGCAGGATGCCGTTCCAGCCGCTGGCAATCGCCGCCATGATGAAGCTCGGCGGTCGCGGGGCAGCAAGCTTGAACTGCACGGTATACTTGTCAGGTACGGCAATCTCGCTCAACGACTTGAACAGGATGCTGCGCGGAATGCTGACCCCCGCGGGCGGTTTGGTGATGCGATCGAATGTCGCCTTCACATCGGCTGATGTCAGTTCGGCGCCATCGTGAAACTGCACGCCCTTCCGCAGCAAGAATGTGTAGGTCGTGCCATCCTTGGAGATGTCCCAACTGTGAGCCAGGTCGGGGATGATCGTCTTGCCGCTGTCACGCGGATCATGCCGGATCAGGTTATCATACATGCAACCCTGCGACCCGATGCTGCCGACGGTGCCGGACTGTTGGAAGTCGAAATGCGGCAGACGGTTGAGTATGCCGACACGCAGCACCCCGCCTCGTTTCGGATTTGGCTCCGGCGCAGCGAGCTGGAACTTCGAACCATCGAATTCGTCGGGTATCGCCGCCAGCGTGTGGGCCGGCCGCAGTCCATACGCCGCGGCCATCGCCGCAGTGCTGCCCCGGAGAAAACCACGGCGGGTCCAGCCCTCGTCAGCCCTGTTCACTCCGTTCATTGCAGCGTTGCCTTCCTGTGTTTTTTCGTTGGTCATCAGGTCTTGTCCATCCAGAACGTATCCTGGCGGCAGACGTCGTAGGCTCCGAAGTAGTCGTCGGGCCGCAGTCCTTTCACATAGTCGTACCAGATATCGTCGATCTTCTCCCACGCGACCGGCAGCAACGGCGGATCCTGCTCGAAGATCGCCTCGCACTGCCGGATCAGCTTCAATCGTTTCGCCGGATCCACCTCCCGATCGATCTGATCGATCAGCGCATCGACCTTCGGATTGCTGTAGGAGGAATAGTTCTGTGGCCCGCCGGTGTGGTACCACGCGTTAAAGTAGTCCGACGGATCAAGCAGTGTTGACACCACCGCACCGATCGCCAGATCGAAGTGGCCGTTTGCGATATCGTCGAACCACACCGATTCCACGACATAGCGCAGATTGCAGGTGACGTTGAGCGTCTGCTGCAGCATCGCCTGGATCGCCTGCGACCAGACGTGATAGCTGGCCAAGTCGCGGATCAGATAATCCAGCCCTTGGATGCCGTTCGCGTAACCGGCCGCCGCCATTAATGCCTTCGCTTCCTTCTCGGCGGCAGCAGGGTCGTCCTGATAGCCGAGTTGTTTGACCAACTCCGCTTTCGGCGTGGCCAGATCGGAAAACGGATACATGAAGCCACCGATCTGCATCGGCGCGACGTCCTTTATCGCCTCGATCAAGGTCGGCCGATCGAGTGCGAGGTGGAGCGCACGCCGCACCCGCGGATCGGCCATCGGCCCTTTCTTCGTATTGGTGTAGGTCGCGTGGATGACGCTCTGGTTGAACGATGAGACCTTCATCCCTTTGGTGGCCTGCGCCTTCTTGAAGGTCACCGGATCAGTCACGCGCGCATAGTCGACACGGCCCGACAGGATTCCCGAACCAAGTTCCGGCGAGAACGGCACCAGATTGTAGAACTCGATACCGTCGAGATAGGGCAGTCCCTTGTTCCAATAGTCCTTGTTCTTTTCGACCACCCAAATTTCGTTCTCGACCCGCCGGACCGTCTTGAACGGCCCCGTGCCAGGATAGTTCGGCACCTTGCGCAGATTGTAGTTGTTGTCCTCCAACGTCTTCTTGCGCACAATGACGTTCCAGCCACTGGCAATTGCCGCCATGATAAATGCGGGCGGACGCGGCTCGGCCAGCTTGAATTCGATCGTGTATTGGTCAGGCGCGTTGACCTCCGTCACCGCCCTGAACAGAATGCTGCGCGGAATGCTGACGCCCGGCGGTGGCTTCACGATACGGTCGAACGTCGCCTTTACGTCGTCAGATGTCAGCTCCGCGCCGTCGTGAAACTGCACGCCTTTGCGCAGGTAGAATGTGTAGGTCTTACGGTCCTTGGCGATCTCCCAACTATGCGCCAGATCAGGGATGACGGCCTTGCCGCCATCACGCGGATCGCGGCGGATCAGGTTATCGAACAGACATCCCATCGAACCGAGATTGTTGTAGGTTCCCGATTGGTGCAGATCGAAATGCGGCACGCGGTTGGTGATCCCCATGCGTAGCACGCCGCCATATTTGGGATTTGGGTCGGGCGCCGCGAGCTTGAACGACGTGCCATCGAACTGATCTGGAATTTCGGCCAGCGCCGCGCGAGGGCGTAGGACATAGCCGCCGACAGCCATCGCTACGCCAGCGCCCAGCAAACCGCGACGGCTCAGCCGCGCACGCGCAGCATGCGGATCGCCCATGATGTTTTTCCTCCCTTTAGGCTTTTCAGAACTGCGGCAGACGTGCTCTGATGGCGCACTTACACCGGTCCATTTTACATAAGATAACACGCCGGAACGTTGGGAGTCACGTCTTGAGTGAAGTGCAATCGGCCACGCGCGGGACGTTAGTCGCCGACGCGCCATCGCCCCGTCCGCTGTTGGAGATCGACGATCTCCACACGCATTTCTTCACGCCCGCTGGTGTCGTGCGTGCTGTGGATGGCGTATCGTACAGCCTGCGCATCGGTGAGACGCTGGGTGTGGTCGGCGAGTCTGGTTGCGGTAAGAGCGTCACCGCGCTGTCGATCTTGCGCCTGGTCTCGAGCCCGCCCGGCCGAATCGTCAGTGGCGCGATCCGCTTCGAGGGCACCGATCTGCTCGGCCTCACCGAAAGTCAGATGGAGGACATCCGCGGCAATCGCATTTCGATGATCTTTCAGGAGCCGATGACCTCGCTCAATCCGCTGCTCACCGTAGGTCGCCAGGTGAGCGAGGCGATCGCGCTGCACCAGGGCTTGTCCCGCCGCGACGCAACAGACCGTGCAGTCGAGATGCTGCGTCGCGTGCACATCCCGGAACCGGAGAGTCGCGCCCACGCCTACCCGCATCAGCTTTCGGGCGGCATGCGCCAACGCGTCATGATCGCCATGGCGCTATCGTGCAATCCCAAGGTGCTGATTGCGGACGAACCTACAACCGCGCTCGACGTGACCATCCAGGCACAAATTCTCGACCTGATGCGTGAACTGCGCGATACACTTGGAACCGCGATCATCCTGATCACCCACGATATGGGTGTGGTCGCCGAGAACGCCGACCGCGTGGTGGTGATGTATGCCGGTCGTAAAGTCGAAGAGGCCAGTGTGGACGACCTGTTCGAGCACCCAGGTCATCCGTACACGCGCGGGCTTCTGGATTCCATTCCGCACCTTGATCTCGCTGCGCGCGCAGATCCCAGCCGTACTCGGTTAACTGAAATCAAGGGCATGGTCCCCTCGCTGTTCAATCTGCCCACCGGGTGCAGCTTCGCACCACGCTGTAATTTCGCCACCGACCAGTGCCGCACCGCCTCTCCAAGGCTGGAGCAGCGCCGGCCCGACCATTGGGTGGCCTGCTGGCATGCCGACCAGCTGCTCGGGAGCACGGCATGAGCGGATTGCCCTCCGAACGCCGTGTCGACGGCAGCGAAAGGCCGCTGCTTGAGGTTGAGAATCTCAAGAAGCACTTCCCGGTCTACAAAGGTGTGTTTTCACGCGTTTCCGGCCATGTCTATGCGGTGGACGGCGTCTCGTTCCATATCGACAGCGGCGAGACGCTCGGCCTGGTCGGCGAGAGCGGCTGCGGCAAGTCGACGGTCGGCCGCACTCTGTTGAAGCTCGTGGAGCCGACCGACGGCAAGATCTTCGTCGACGGCAACGACATCACCGGCCTCGATCGGGCGCAGATGCTGCCGTATCGGCGGCGCCTGCAGATGGTCTATCAGGACCCGTTCGCCTCCCTCAACCCGCGGATGTCGGCCGGCGAGATCGTTGGCGAGCCGCTCGTCATCCACCGCGCCGGCGACAAGGGGGAGCGGCGCGACCGGACCCG
>DATKFJ010000559.1:0-5501 GCA_035511435.1 Acetobacteraceae bacterium
CTTGGTGAGGGCGCCAGCTTCGTCGCGCGTTTCAATCGCGGCGGCGGCGATGAATTCTCCAAGCCGTTCGGCGCGCCGGCCACCGTGCGCATGCTGCGCGACGCGACGGTGCAGGGACGGCGTGGCATCTACGCGAACAACACGCTGGATATCGGGCCGTCCGTTGCGCTGCAGTTGGGCGGCATCAGCGTGGTGGTGATCTCCAATCGCTTCCAGTGCGCCGATCCGATTTTCTTCGAGGCATTCGGCCTCGACATCGGCGCCGCGCGGGTTGTGGTGGTCAAATCGCGCGGGCATTTTCGCGGCGGCTTCGATGAATTCTTCCGCCACGAACAGGTGATCGAAGTCGACGCGCCAGGCCTGACTAGTCCGATGCTGTCGCGATTTCCCTGGCAGCACATGCCGCGTCCCGTACTGCCGATCGACGCAACCGCGAGTTGGTCACCGGAGGCTGCATGAAGCTCGCCGACCTGCCGACGCCTTGCCTGGTGCTGGATCGGGGCATTCTGGTCCGCAACATCGGCGCCATGGCACACGCGCTGCTGCGTCATGGCGTGCCGCTGCGTCCGCACATGAAAACCGCCAAGTCGATCGAGGTGGCGCGGCTGGCGACCATGGGGCAGCAGGGCGGCATCACCGTGTCCACCCTGGCGGAGGCGGAATATTTCACCGGGCACGGGATCGCCGATGTCCTGTACGCCGTTGGCGTGACGCCGCAGAAGCTCGCCCAGGTTGCCAAGCTGAACAGCGCGGGCGCGGCGGTCATGGTGCTGACCGATGACCTCGACATGGCCGGCACGATCGCCTCGCACCCACAGCCGCCGCGCGTGCTGATCGAGATCGACACCGGAGAGGGACGCGGCGGCGTCACGCCGGACGATGACATGCTGCTGGCGATCGCGGAGCGGCTGGGGCCGTGTCTTGCCGGCGTGATGACGCATGCCGGACATTCATATGCCGGGCGCGGGGTGGCCGAGATGGCGCGCATTGCGGAGGCGGAGCGTGCGGGCGTGGTGCGGGCGGCGGAGCGACTGCGGGCGGCGGGCCATGTCGTGTGGATCGTGTCGATGGGCAGTTCGCCTACCGCGCTGCATGCCGAAAGCCTTGCCGGCGTGACCGAGGTGCGCGCCGGCGTCTACATGTTCGGCGATCTGTTCCAGGCGGAGATCGGCACGCACGGCCTCGACTCCATTGCGTTGACGGTACTCACGAGTGTGATCGGGCGCAGGCCGGGCCGGTTGCTGGTGGACGCCGGCGGTCTCGCGCTGTCCAAGGATCGCAGCACGGAGGCCGCACCAAAGGATTATGGCTTTGGACTTGTGCTCGACATCGATGGCAATCGCAGCCACGGCGACACGATCGTGCGGCGTGCCTATCAGGAACATGGTGTCGTGGAGCCTGATCCGGCGCATCCGATCGATCTGCCGATCGGCGCGAAGCTGCGCATTGCGCCGAACCACACCTGCATGACGGCGGCAGCGCATGACCGCTACTTCGTGGTGGATGGCGGCGATGAGGTTGTCGCCATCTGGGCACGGGTGAATGGTTGGTAGACACTGCGCGACGACCCTTCCGGTCGTGCCGTGGTGGGATTACATCGGAGGTTGACGAAGAGGGTTTGACGAGGAGGGTTTGGCCAGGGGACTTCAACCGGCGTCGCTGCTTCGAAAGCCGGCGTCGCTGCTTCGAAAGGATGTGTCTTCCAGAATCTCAATCCCCATGAATGGGGGTCCTACCCGGGATCCTCCACGCCAGTCTCACCGGTGCTTGCACTGGTGGGGTTCGTGGGTCTGTGCCTGCTGGTCGCGGCGGCGGACGGCACCATCATCGCCGAGGCACATCGGAGTTGGTATCTGTCGCTGACGCGGCCGCCCGGCACGCCGCCGGACTGGCTGTCCGGCCTGGTGGGGTCTGGGGTTTATATCCTGCTGGGCGTCGCGGGCTGGCTGGTGTGGCGGAACTCTGCTGCGACGCGGCCACTGCGCCTGTGGGGGTGGCTGCTGGCGACCAATGTGCTGTGGGCGCCGGCGTTGTTCGCCATGCACAGCCCATTGCTGGCATTGGCGGTGAACCTGGTATTGCTGGTGCAGATCGGCTGCACGGCGCGCGCGTTCGCCTGGGTGTGGCGGCCGGCGGCGTGGCTGCTGGCGCCCTATGTCATCTGGACCGGTTACGTGACGTACCTGACTGCGGGCTTCTGGTGGCTCAACCAAATCTGAGCTATACTGGCGAGCATGAGAATCGGTATTGCCTGCGCCGTCATTCTGGCGGCTCTGCTTGCGGCGGCTCCCGCAATTGCGCAGCCGGCGTTCGACTCGATCGGCAAACAGGGAAAGGCTGCGCCGCCGGCGCCGAAAATCCCGCCGCCGCCGGCGCTGCCAGGGGCTGAGTCGAACGCCAATACGGCTGCACCGTCCTCGCGGCCGGCGGCCGATATGGAACCCAACGACGCATTGTTCGATGCGATCAACCGGGGCGACATCGCGGCCGCCCGGGATGCGATCAACCGCGGCGCCGACCTGGGCGCGCGCAATATTCTCGGCATGACGCCGATGGAATTGTCGATCGATCTTGGGCGCAACGACATCTCGTTCATGTTGCTGTCGATGCGTGGGGCGGAAGGTGTGAGCGAGCGCCCGCCGCCGGTTGCGGCCGCGGCTACGAAATCACCGTTAGGCAAGCAGACGAAGCAGGTGGCGGCTCGCAGTTTACCGGTGAGTACGGTACGGCCGGCGCCGGCCTTGACGGCACGCCTGTACAGCGGCGATGGCGGGACACCGGTGCCGAGTGCCGGGTTCCTGGGGTTTGATCAGGGTCGTCGCTGAGGTGTTTGCGGGCTGATGGCCGCGATTTCACCTTGTTGACGCGGGTGCGACTGGCGCGCGCTCCTTAGGCTCCGCATATCCTTGGCAGGTTGAATGTGAACGTAGGAGGATTGCGATGCATGCCCATGCACAGGATGTCCGGCAGAATGCGCAGGAGATCGCACTGAAGATGATCCGGCTGCATGGTTTGCGGGCGCAGGCGGTCGCGCTGGAACGCGCGGCCGAGATGCGTCAACAGGGCGATGTGGCGGGGCTCGATCGGTGGCAGCAGATCCATGTGGGGATTTGCGAACTGCGGCGGACCGGGCCTGTCGCGCGGGCGGCGTCGGAGGCTGCGCGTACTGCGTGAGGGCGGTCGGGCTGGGAGCCTGATCGGAGGCTGCGGTTGGGGTTCCGGTCCGGTCCGCGGCGCACGTTGTGGCGCCGCGGGTTCAGGAAGGTTTTACCGCAGATGAAGGCAGGGATGCACGCAGAACACGCAGATGGCTCGACGTGATTCACTGGCCATGAAACCATGCGTTTGATCTCGAGGCGAGGCGTTAGGTCGGTGCACGACCGATAGACTGGCCGCGTGTCTTGCGATGCTGCGAACGCGTGGTCACGGATGTGTTGACGGAAAATCGTTTCGCCGTTTCGCCTATCGGGTTGTCAGGCTCGCGGGCGCTCCGACGATCCGCTCGCGGAGTCTGTTGAGGTCTTCCAGGCTTTGAACCGTCTCCTCGGGGCGCTGTGTGGCGATGCCGACCAGGAGTGCTTCGAGCAGGCCGAGGGTGGCTGTGTGCATGCTCAGCATGTCGGCTCGTCCGCGGGCGACAGGCAGCACGACGTCGACGCGGCGGCGGAGCTTGGGTCCGAGATTGTCCGTCAACAGCAGCTTGCGAATGCCCTGCCGGTCCGCTTCGTCAAGCAGCACCGCCAGCTCCCGGTAGACGCGACCGTATGCCATGGCGACGAGTACGTCTCCGGCGCGGAGCGTTCGCAGGTCGTCGGCGAACAGCAGGCCGGTTCGCGTCAGGCTGGCCGTGTCGATCCCGAAGCGCCCCAGCTGCGTCGCGAAATAAGCGGCCATGCTGCTTGACGGTCCGATGCCGAAGATCACGACGCGGCGGGCATTGCCAATGAGGCTGACCGCCTCGCGGAACGATTCCGTGGCGATATCGCGACGGAGGCTTTGAATGGATTCGACGTGGATATCGAGGGTCAGATCGAACGCCGCGCGCAGATCATCGCCGACTTCCTGCAGTGTCTGGCTCATGCGGCTGACAATCGACAGGCTTTGTTTCAGTTCGGCCGCAAGCGTGCGACGCAGGTCGACCATGCCGGCGAAGCCCAGGACCTTTGTCGTGCGCACGACTGTCGCGTCGCTGGTGGACGCCTTCGCCGCCAATGCGGCCGCCGAGGCAAAGAGAACTTCTTCGCGATTTTCCTGAAAGACGCGGGCGACGCGTTGTTCGGCCGGGCTCATCTGGTCCAGTTGCGAAGCGATGCGCTCGTCGAATGTGGCAGTGGCTTGCATGGTCGGACTCTGGGGCTTTGATGTCGTAGACACGACAGGATGCGCCCAATCCGCTACAAAGGCCAGTCTGGCCCGCGGCTTGGAATGCGGTGGGTCGGCGGTTTCGGCACCATAAGCATTGCGGGAGCTCCCTGGATGGCGGTCTGGTGCCTTGACCCGGGTCGTCGTATTTACTACAGTGTGTTTGTGAGTTGGAGGGTTTTGCTACAGACGCGGTGCGCCGAAGCGAGGTGTGTCGAAGGGGGCAGCCTTTCCCGGGGTGGTTCGGCGGCTGGCAAGGGCCGGGTTCCACCGGATGGGAGGACAGGCGAATGATCGTCAACTGGGCCCACGCGTGGCCATCGATCACGGCGGCGTTCCTGGCGTCTCTTGTCGAGTTTGTCGAGGCGCTGACAGTGGTTCTGGCGGTCGGCACCGTCCGGGGCTGGCGCGGCGCACTGATCGGCAGCGGCGGTGCGGTGGTCGTGCTTCTGGCGATCGTCGCGGTTCTGGGGCCGGTGCTGACCCGCATACCGCTCCACGTCGTGCAGCTTGCGGTCGGAACGCTGCTGCTGCTGTTCGGCATGCGCTGGCTGCGCAAGGCGATCCTGCGATCGGCCGGCGTCATCCCGCTGCACGACGAGGATGCCGTTTATGCGCGGGAAGCAGAATCGCTGCGCCGGATCGGCGGAGGGCGGATGGGCTTGATGGGCTGGGACGTGCCGGCCGTGGCGACCGCGTTCAAGATCACCATGCTGGAGGGGCTCGAGGTCGTGTTCATCGTCGTCGCAGTCGGCGCAGGGGGCGTCGGGCTGCTGATCCCCGCGAGCGCCGGGGCATTGGCCGCGCTGGTGGTGGTCGTGCTGCTGGGCGTCATCGTGCATCGACCGCTGGCGGCCATCCCGGAGAACACGCTGAAGTTCGTCGTCGGGGTGCTTTTGACGGCATTCGGCACCTTCTGGGTGGGCGAGGGGATCGGGCTCGACTGGCCAGGGCAGGACTGGTCGATCCTGGGGCTGGTCGCCGGGTTCCTTCTCGTCGCTGCGCTGGCCGTGCCGTGGTGCCGGACGCGCGTCGGCGCAGCCGCGGCTGTGCTGAACCGATAGGAGGCCCGCATGCGCTGGCTGAGAGCGATCGGTGGCGAAATCTTCGGTCTGTTCGTCGATGACGGCGCCTTTGCG
>DATKFJ010000560.1:0-18769 GCA_035511435.1 Acetobacteraceae bacterium
CAAGTCTTCGAATGACCTAGATCTGTGCCGACGCTGTTTCCGGTTCCCAAGAAATGACGACGTCCGCTCGGGAAGAAGGACGCACCCGCCACAGCGTCGGCGCTGCCGCCGCACGCCAGAACGGCTGCGCGAAGCCACGCGCGACGTCCCACAGTCCGCGGTCGGTGAACTGAGCCGCCACGCGGCGTTCCCGCGCGCGCTGTCGCCACAGACGGAACAGAGCGTTTGTCGATGTCATGATCCGAGGCTCCTTCCAGCTTGTGGTGGCAAGCCTGAGAGCATGACCGGGCACAGTAAATCGTCAGTTCGGACGACCCGAAAGGGGCGTCAACCGGGAACGTCGGCTCACCAGAAATGGTGATCGGCTCAGGCCTGACGGACGGCGCCCGCCAGCCCGTGCCGCATTGCGTAGCCCGCCGCCTCGGTCCGGTTGGCGCACCCGGTCTTGGCGAGAATGTTGCGGACATGCGTCGCCACGGTGTTGAGGCTGATCGCCAGCACCAAAGCGATGTCGGCATTGCTGCGACCGATTGCGAGCAGCTGCAGCACCTCGATCTCGCGCGACGTCAGATCGTCGTTCGTGTCAGTTGCTGCCGGTGTGCCGGACGACTGCGCAATCCGCGCGGCAGCGCGCTCCTCCAGCCCGCGCATGCCAAGCTGGCGCGCGCTATCCAGGCTGTCTTGCAACAGCGCGGCCGCTCTCTGCCGGTCGCCCGCCGCGTCGCGGGCAACCAGCATGGCAGCGTAATCGTGCTTGGTATGCGCAAGTGGCGCGTGGGCGCCGATACGGCTGTTCATCGTCAGCGCAGCGTCGAAATGGCGTTCCGCCTCGGTCCAGCCCGACATGGCGGTGCAGAGCAGGCCGAGATAGCGGTCCGCCGAGCCGAAACAGATCAGGCGTCCACCGACGATGTTGCGCCCGGCATAGGGCAGTAGCAGACGGTAGAGCTCGTCTGCCCTGACGGCATCACTGAGTGCAGCGCAAACTTCGCTGAGATAGACCATGCAAAGCAGCCACCGGCCGTCGCGTAGAATGGCGGCGAAGCCCTGCGCCGCCATCTGCTCGAACTCGATGCGTGCGGCGTCCCGCTGGCCGACCTCTAGATAAAGCAGTGCCAGGCCAGGCCGCCAGACCGCTCCAGCCGTGCTCTGGTGGAGGAACGCGGACATCACCGGTTGCAGCTCGGCAAGCCTTCCCTGCTCGCGGCGCAGGGTGAAGATCAGGACGCTGAGCATGTCTTCATTGGCGGGCATGCCGCGCAGCAACGTCATCGATCGCACGATCAGACGTTCCGCTTCGGCAAGTTCGCCGCGCATCAAAGCCAGCATGACTCGATAGAGCAGCACCGCAAACGCGTAGGTTCGTTGCCGGAGACGCGCATCGAGACGGGCCGTACTCGCAAGCTCGGCCTCGGCCAGTCCGATGTCGCCGCGCTCCATGAACGAGAGAAATCGCCAGGCGTGCGCGACATGGACCATTTCCAGATTGCCGACCTGACGGGCCGCAGCAAGCGCGTCTGCCGCATAGCGAAGCGAATCCTCAGTTTCATGACCGCCGACAACGTCGAGCAGGCAGTAAAGGCACGTCGCCAGGACGCCTGGATCGCCAAGCTGGCGCGCCATCGCGATCGCCCGTTCGCCTTGCTGCTTCGCTTCCGCGTCGGCACCGTCGTGCAACAGTGCCCTGGCAAGCGCGCCCACAACCTGGGCGCGCATTGCGGGCTGCGTTTCATCCAACTGCTGGAGTGCTCGTTCCAGCAGGTATCTCGGCTTCGGATCCGCCGCGATCGCACCGCGCCAGGCAGCCTGTTCGTAAGCCAGCGCGGCGCGTGCGCATAGTTCCGCCTCACCCAAGGCGGACGCGAGCTCCGCAGCATCACGCAGCGTCGCCAGTGCGCGCAGAAAAGCATTCGCCTTGCGCAGCGCCTCGCCCAGCCGGAACAACAATCTGCAGCGGGATGCGTCGTCGGGCTCGGCGCGCTGCTCCATCGCGTCGAGTGCAGTCTGGAAGAGGTCGACCGCGTCTTCGAATGCCAGCAGTGCCACGGCGCGCTGGCCGGCGTGCGTCGCATAGTCGATCGCCCGGTCGATATCGCCGGCGGCAAGAAAGTGCCGCGCCAACTCCGGCAATAAAGCATCGATCTCGGCTCGGCGCGACACCTCAAGCGCAGCACCGACGCTGCCGTGCAACTGTCTGCGACGTGCCGGCCTCAATTCATCGTACAGCGTTAACCGAATCAGGTTGTGCGCGAACTGATAGTGCCCGTCGCTGGTTTCCTCGATGATGTGCGCGGCCAGCGCCTCGTCCAGCGCGTCAGCCAGGGCCTGGTCGTCTCGCCGGACGGCGCGCAGCAGCACGTCGTCGTCGAAGTCGCGGCCGATGACCGCGGCGAGCGCGAGCACCTCGTTGCATGACGCGGAAAGCAGATTGAGCCGCCGGCCAATTACTTCCCGCACTCCTTCGGGAATGCGGATGGCCGGCGGGAGCGCGGCCATTTGGCTGGTGCAGTCACCGTTGAACAGGCCCTGCTGTTCCAAAAACCGGACGATCTCGCGCAGGAACAGCGGGTTGCCTTCGGTCTGTGTATAAAGTGATGTCGCGAGCCACGCCGGCGGCCGTGTTCCAGTCACGACAGCGACGAAGTCGTGCACCTCCTCGGCGTTCAACCCGCCGAGGTTGACGCGCGCCATGTGCGGCGTCCGTGCCAATCCGCCGAGTGCGTCGGAAAGCGGATGCTGTCGCGACAGTTCGGTCGGACGATAGGTGCCGACCAACAACAGTCTGCTGTCGCCAAGTTCGGGTGCGAGGAATTCCAGCAGGCGCAACGAGGGCGCGTCGGCCCAGTGGAGGTCATCCAGCACGAGCAACGCGGACTGCCGGCGACACAGGCTGACGATGAATTGCCGGATCGACTCGAACATTCTGAATCGGGCCTGGGCGGCGTCCTGCAGCCGAATCGATGGTTCCAGATCCGGCACAAGAGTGCGGATTTCCGGCACGATATCGGCGATGTCGCTGGCCCGGGCGCCGACGTCATTCAGCAGTGCGCCCGGATCGCCGGTGCGAAGCGCACTCCGAAAGATCTGCACCCATGGCCAATAGGGCGGAGCGCCTGCCTGCTCATGGCAATGACCCCACAACACCGTCGCGCCATGCTGATCGGCATGCAGCGCCAGCTCCCTCGCCGTGCGTGTCTTGCCGATGCCAGGCTCGCCGGCAAGCATGACCAGGCGGCCACGTCCGGCAACCGCCTGGTCGAATGAGTCGCGCAATGTGGCGAGCTCACGCAGTCGTCCGACGAACGTGTCGCTCGACGCAGCCATCGGCCTGCTCCGCGGCCTGGGGTTCGCCGGCAGCGTTGCCTGAGGCGATGCGCCAAGGCAAGCCAATTGAGAATTCTTACTTGTCCTGCGGCGCAGTTCCGGTTGATCCTTGCCGCCATAACCGAGCGGAGGAGCTTCGCATGCCGCTGTTTCTGATTGAGCGCGCGTTTGCCGAACTCGTGCCGACCGATCCCGCAACCCAGGCGGTGGTTAAGCAGGTCAACGACGAAATCGGCATTCAGTGGCTGTTCTCGTTCCTAAGCGCCGACAAGCGGAAGACGTACTGCCTGTACGAGGCGCCCAGCGCCGCGGAGATCCGCGCTGCGGCAGAACGACTTGGCATCCCGGCCGACACTATCGTTGAAGTGGACGGCATTGGCCCACACGCCACAGCTGTGGCCGACGTTCGCGCCGCTATCGGGTAGTGTGCGGGTTGGCGTCACGCGAGTGCCGGCACGCGAGTGCCGGCACAGCGCTTTTTGGAGCGGGCAGGAAGCGGCGGCGCTCGCCTGCGCGAGAAGCATTGCTGCTGACCAATACCCGCAGACGGGTCGTAATCGGGGTGTTCTCCGGCTCGCAAATGGTCGCTTCACCGCGACCTTGCTATGCAGGCGAGTCAAGAGGGCCTACCCAGGCTCGGGCAGCTTCCTCGGTTTGCCAGCGTCATCCACGGCGACCAGCACGAACTCGGCGGCCGTCACTCGCACCCGCTCGCCTTGCCCGCGCCGCAATACCCATGCCTCGACGCCGAGAGTGATGGAGCTGCGGCCGGTGCGGATGATGTCGGTGTAGACGCACACGACGTCGCCCACCTTGACCGGCTGGAGGAAGCTCAGATTGGACACCGCGGCGGTGGCGACCCGGCCACGTGCGAGCGTGCCGGCTGACACCCCCGCGGCGAGGTCCATCAACGACATGATCCAGCCGCCGAAGATGTCGCCGGCCGGATTGGTATCGGCGGGCATCGCGACGGTGCGAAGCGAAAGCTCGCCGGTCGGTTGGGTCGCAGCATTCGCCATGGCGCGGTCTCCTGCTAGGATCGGCTGCATGGTGGCGCGGAACGCTGCGGAGGGCGAGGCATGAACCAGCAATCGGCCGTGATCGAGCGGGTGCTGATGCGGCGCGATGCGGACGGCGTCGCGTGGCTGACGATGAACCGGCCGACCGCGCGCAATGCGCTGTCAATGGACCTGATGCAGGCGATGGTGACGGAACTGGACGCGATCGCGACCGACACCGAGGTGAAGGTGGTGGTGATCGGCGGTGCCGGGCCGGCGTTCTGCGCAGGGCACGACCTGCGCGAACTGCGCTCCCGCCCGGAACGCGAGGCGTATCACGCGACATTCGAACTGTGCTCGCGGCTCATGCTGCGCATTGTGCGGCTGTCGAAGCCGGTGATCGCGCGGGTGCACGGTGTGGCGACCGCAGCGGGCTGCCAACTGGTGGCGAGCTGCGACCTAGCGGTGGCCGCATCGACGGCACGGTTCGCCACTCCGGGGGTCAATATTGGCCTGTTCTGCTCCACGCCGATGGTCGCACTGTCGCGCGCCGTCGGGCGCAAGGCGGCGATGGAAATGCTGCTGACCGGCGACCTGATCGACGCGACCCGAGGCCGCGAACTCGGCTTGGTCAATCGCGTGGTGCCGGAAGCGGAGTTGGATATGGCGGTTGCGGCGCTTGCCAGACAGATCGTCGAGAAGAGCCCGCTTACGCTGGCAATCGGCAAGGAGGGCTTTTACCGCCAGGCCGAGATGGGACTGGACGAGGCTTACGGGTACGCCTCGGAGGTGATGACCCGGAACATGCTGGCGCGCGATGCGGCCGAGGGGATCGACGCGTTCCTGGCCAAGCGCACGCCTGAGTGGACCGGAACCTGACTCAGTGGTCGGCGGTCAGTGGTCAGGAGCAAGGCCGCACCCTATTTGAATACTGACAACTGAGCAACGATCACGAATGGCCAAAGATCCCTACGAAATCCTGGGCGTGCAGAAGACCGACAACGAGGCGGTGATCCGCTCTGCGTACCGGAAGCTTGCCAAGCGCCACCATCCCGACGTGAACCCTGGCAAGCCCGAGGCGGCGGAGCGGTTCAAGGAGATCAGCGCGGCTTACGATATCCTGTCCGACGAGGACAAGCGCGCGCGGTACGACCGTGGCGAGATCGATGCCGCCGGCAACGAGATGCCGCCGCAGCGTCCGTTCTACCGCGAGTACGCCGATGCCGCGGGGCGCGAGAAATATCGCACCCAGGCGGGCTTCGATCAGGAGGACCTGGAGAGCGTGTTCGCCCAGGCATTCGGCGGCGCTAGGGCGGCTGGCGGCGCAGGCGGCGGAAGGCGGTTCTCGATGCGCGGCCAGGACGCCCAATATCAGCTCACCATCAATTTCCTGGACGCGGCCAACGGCACCACGCGCCGGGTGACCTTGCCGGACGGGCGCACCCTGGATGTGCGGATTCCGGCCGGCGTGCGGGATGGCCAGATGATCCGGCTCAAGGGTCAGGGAATGCCGGGGATCGGCGACGGCTCGCCTGGTGACGCGCTGGTGGAGATCACCGTTGCACCACATCCGCTGTTCCACCGCGATGGCGACGACATCATCGTGGAGTTGCCGGTGACGCTGAAGGAGGCGCTGCTGGGGAGCTCGCTGGAGGTGCCGACCATAAAGGGGCCGGTGCGGCTGACGATTCCGCCGAATTCCGGCACCGGCACACGGTTGCGGCTGCGCGGGCGGGGGATCGGCGGCAAAGGACATCAGTACGTCGAGCTGCATCCCGTGGTGCCCGCGGCGGACGAGCCGGAATTGACCGAGTTCCTGAAGACCTGGAAGCCGCGCCACGCAGTCAACCCGCGTGAGGCACTGCCGCGTGACGGATTTGAGGAGACCAAGTGATGGACATCACGGCGGTCACCGCCCTGTTCGTCGATCTACCGCAGGTTGAGCTGACCACCTGGGTGGAGCGCGGCTGGGTACTGCCGGATACTGCCGAGGCCGGCTTCGAGTTCCGCGAGATCGATATTGCGCGCGTCCGACTGATTCGCGACCTGCGCCGCGACATGGATGTCGGCGAGGACGCGGTTCCGCTGGTGCTGTCGCTGCTCGACCAGGTTTATGAGCTGCGCACCACGCTGAAATCGGTGCTGCACGCGCTGGAGGCGCAGCCTCGGGACGTGCAGTCGGCTCTGTTGGCTGCGCTGGCGAAACGGAAGACGTAGGGCGCCACACGCACGGAACCCGCGCAGTCCGGCGCCTGCCGTCCTAGGGCGTGGTACTGCTCCGGTTTTGCTCCAGTTGATCTGGCGTGAGCTGAAAGCCGGCCAGGATCGTATAGGCAGCGCCCGACTTGGTTGGTGTTACCGGCAGGATCAAATTCAGGTTGTCGCTGTTCAGCATCAGCCGATCGACGTTGGACGGGAACGCCACATGGATCGGATAGATGCGCTTGTCCAGGATCGTGTCGCCTTCGGTGACCGCGAGGAACGCCGGCACATCGGTTTCGCGTCCCTGCATCGCCGGGCCGCGCGTCAGTTCCACCGTCATGACGATTGTGGTGGCAAGCTGACCCTTTTTGTCGCCGGCCTGGCAACTGCCGCTCAGTCCGACGATCCGGCCGTGCACGATGAGATCGGTCAGATCGTGCCGGCCAGCCGTTGCACCGGGACGGTACTGGTCGATGGTTGCTGCCGGACCAAGGAAGGCGGGGCGCGGACAGGGCGGCGCGAACTGATTGGACTTGGGGCCGCAATCGGCCAGCAGCGGCAGAAATGCCGCCAGCAATACGGCGCGCATGGACCATGCGAGGATCGGCGGTGGTGCGGGCATCGGCAACTCCGGACTCGGCGGGTGCTTCTTGCAGCACCGTGGTCGTTGCCGGCAAGAGTGGGGGGCGGCATAGTGCGCGCCAGCGCCTGGATCGACAACACGCAGCGAGGGCCTCATTTTCAAGCATTCCGCGTCGCCAGCCTGACCCGCATGGCGGTTTACACCGAGGTTACCGACGAGGCGCTGACCGAATTCCTGACCGATTATGAGATCGGCAGCATCGTGGCGTTCCGCGGCATTGCGGAGGGTGTGGAGAACAGCAATTTCTCGCTCCGCACCACGGGCGGCGATTTCATCCTGACGTTGTACGAGAAGCGCGTAGAGCCGGCGGACCTGCCCTGGTTTCTCGGCTTGATGGAGCACCTGGCAAAGCGCGGCATCGTGTGTCCGTTGCCGGTGCAGGGGCGCGACGGTGTGGCGCTGCGGCATCTGTGCGGGCGACACGCCGCGATCACGACGTTCCTGCCCGGTGTCTGGCCGCGTCGCGTGCGGCCGGAGCATTGCGGCCCGGTGGGTGCGGCGTTGGCGGCGCTGCATGTGGCGGGGCGCGATTATGCGCTGACCCGGCGGAATGCGTTGGGACCGGACGGATGGGTGCCGCTGCTGGAGCGGTCCCGCGCGCGGGCAGACGAGGTGCAGCCGGGGTTGGCTGATGAACTGGACCGGGCGCTGGCGGGGATTGTCGCTGGCTGGCCGCGCGATCTGCCGGTCGGCCACATCCATGCCGACCTGTTCCCGGACAATGTTTTCTTTCTTGATGGCCGGCTGTCCGGGCTGATCGACTTCTACTTTGCCGCTACCGATGTGCTGGCGTACGACCTGGCGGTGTGCCTGAACGCATGGTGCTTCGAGCCGGATTTTTCGTTCAACGTCACCAAGGCGCGGGCGATGCTATCGGCGTATGCCGCGACGCGTGCATTGTCGGATAGCGAGCGCGCGGCATTGCCGGTGTTATGTCAGGGCGCGGCGATACGGTTCCTGCTGACACGGTTGTACGACTGGCTGAACACGCCGACGGGGGCACTCGTGACGCGCAAGAACCCGCTCGAGTTTCTGCGGCGGCTGCGGTTTCACCTCGCGGCGAGAAGTGAGCATGCCTATGGCATTTAGCCAAAGCCTGAAACCAGAGAGACCAGCAGATTCGCGTGGTTTCAATTGGCGTGCCCGAACGCCAACCTGGTTCCGGGTCGTTCCGCGTTCAACGACCTGGATCCGTGGTAGCATTGCGCATGGCTGAGGATGTCACTGTCACGCCTGGGCAGCCGGCCGCGGAGTCGGTGGAGATCTGGACCGACGGCGGCTGCAAGCCGAATCCCGGGCCGGGCGGCTGGGCCGCGATCCTGCGCTTCCGCGGTGTCGAGCGCGAACTGTCGGGCGCCGAGGCGGCGACCACCAATAATCGCATGGAACTGACCGCGGCGACGATGGCGCTTGCTACGTTGAAGCGGCCATGCAGCGTGGTGCTGCATACCGACAGCGAATATGTGCGGAACGGTGTTACGCGCTGGCACGCCGGCTGGGTGCGCCGGAATTGGCGCAACGCCGCGGGCGATCCGGTGAAGAACATGGATCTGTGGCGCCGCCTGCTGGACGCCGCGGCGGCGCATAAGATCGAGTGGCGCTGGGTGCGCGGGCACTCCGGCGATCCGATGAACGAGCGCGCCGACATGCTGGCGACCGCGGCGCGGGAAGCCATGCGGCCGGGTTGACGCGGGTCGCAGGCCTGATCGCGTCGGTCAGCACGGCGGAAACGTCGCTGCGTCGCAGGGAGGCCTTGCGGCGATCGGGGCAGCGCGATCGCCGGTCTTTGCCAGGATATGCTGCATGGCCCGCGACGATCGTCGACATCCCCCGCGACGACTGTCGACGCGTGGGTCTGTGGCGGGCCGTCGGCTGACACTGCAACAGGGTCATGCGCACGTCGCCGCAATGATGAGGGCGGAGGCTCGCCTTCGCTGCGGCGAGCTTGCAGAGGCCAACAGGTCACGCTCAACGGGCGACAGGTTGGCCGCTCAGCAGGGATGCGCGGCAAAGCGCGTTGTCGGTGAGACGAACTCATCCTGCGCCGCCACGGTGAGGATTTCGCGCGAGCCGGCCTCCGCGGTGCGCCGTAGCAGCCCGTGGACTGCGGAGCCCGCTGCCTCCATCGCGGCAACGGCGCTTCCGGTATTGATGCGATGGAACAGGAACAGCGCGGCAATCGCATCGCCAGCACCGTTCACCGACACCGGCAGGCGTGGCGTGCGCAGCAGATGGCATTGACCGGCTTCCGCCACCAGCAGATCGAGATGATCGGCTGGCGTTTGTTCAGTCTCCAGACTGGTCAGCAGCACGCAGCGCAATCCGTCGGGGCGCATGGTGGCGGCGAGCCGTGTCACCGCATGCTTCGCGCCGTTCAGCGTGCGGCAGTCGATGCCGGTCAGCCGCTCCAGCTCGAACCGGTTGGGTGTCGCGATGTCGGCTTGCGGCAGCGCATTGTCGCGGAGGAATTCCTCGATGCCCTCGCGCACATAGACGCCTTCCTCGACATCGCCGATCACCGGATCGCAGCAATAGATCGCACGCGGATTTGCCTGCCGCACGCGCGACACCGCATGCAGGATCGCGTGGCCGATGCCGGCGTCACCCATGTAGCCGGACAGCACCGCGTCGCAATGTTGCAACACGTCGCGGGCGGCGATGCCGTCCACCAGTTGGCGCACCGATTCACCGGTATAGACGTGACCCGTCCAATCGCCGTAGCCGGTGTGGTTGGAGAATTGCACGGTGTTGATGGACCAGACCTCCGCCCCCAGGCGCTGTAACGGGAACACCGCGCTTGCATTGCCGACATGGCCGTAGGCGACCCAGGACTGGATGGAGAGGATGTTCATGGCTGTGGTCCGTCACGCTGCCTGCATGATTTAGCCGCGGGCCGGTGATCAGGCGAGGGGTGGCCGCGTACGCGGCGGGCACGCGAGGGGTGGCCACGCACGCGGCGGGCACGCGAGGGGTGGCGGCACGGTGGTTCGATCGCTCCGCACCAGCAGACACGGTGACAGACCGACACAACGCGGCAACAGGTCCGCAACGTTGCAACGGCATGGTGCGTCCAATCGCGAGGAAGGACCGTCGATGATCAAACGGATCGGCTGCCTGCTGATGTTGGCGCTGTGCCTGACATCGCTGACGGCCTGCGTCATCGCACCTGCACCTTATGGCCGGTTTGGCGGCGGCTGGGTTCCCGGTCATTACAACGGCTGGCACTGGGTGCCCGGTCACTGGGCATAGCGCGGCCGGCGTTTGCCGACACCGGGCAGGCCGCTATAACTCCGCTGACCCGATTGGTTGGCGGAGGCAGTGATGAATTATGGCGCGCGTATCGCGCTTTGCTCGGCGCTGGCGACATTTGCGTTGCCAGTATTTGCGTTGCCAGCCATGGGCCAGACGCTGCGGGTCGCGGTCAGTTCTCCGGTGACGAGTATCGATCCGCACTACCACAACCTTGCGCCCAACAATTCGCTGGCGGCGCAGATCTACGACCCGCTGGTCGATATGGACGAGCATGCGCATCTGGTGCCGGGGCTCGCGACGTCATGGAAGCTGGTTGCTCCCGATACGTGGGAGCTGAAGCTGCGCGATGCGAAGTTCCAGAACGGCAACGAGTTTACCGCGGATGATGTGGTGTTCACGCTGGATCGCATCCCGAAGGTACCGAACAGTCCGAGCAACTTCGCGGCCTACACCAAGCCTGTGGTGAGCACCGAGGTGGTGGATCCGCACACCATCCGACTGCACACCAATGGTGTATTTCCTTTGCTGCCGACCTATCTGGCGCTGTTCGACATCATCAATCGCCAGACGGACGAGGGTATGTCGACAGAGGACTTCAACAGCGGCAAGGCGGCGATCGGCACCGGGCCGTTTCGCTTCGTTTCATACAAGCCCGGCGACCGCATCGAACTTGAGCGCAATGACGGCTATTGGGGGCAGAAGCCGCCGTGGCAGCATGTCGATTACCGGTTCATCGCCAACGATGCGTCACGCACCGCGGCACTGCTCGCCGGCGACGTCGATTTCATCGATTTCGTTCCGACCGGGGATCTGGAGAAGCTGCGCAAGGACCCGCACGTGAGATTGTGGGAGGCGCTGGGACTGCGTCTGATCTTCCTGGGCCTGGATCAATCGCGTGACGGGCCCAGCCCGTTCGTGTTCGGTCCGCACGGAGAGAAGCTGGACAAGAATCCGCTGAAGGACCGACGCGTGCGGCTGGCGCTGTCGATTGCGATCAATCGCCAGGCGATCGTCGATCGGGTGATGGAAGGAGCGGCGGTGCCGGCCGACCAGTACCTGCCGCCGGGCGTTTATGGCTATGCGCCGGACATCAAGCCGCCACCGTATGATCCGGCCGAGGCGAAGAAGCTGCTGGCGGAAGCCGGATATCCCGATGGCCTGCGCATCGCATTGCACGGGCCGAATGACCGTTACGTCAACGATGCGAAGATCATACAGGCTGTCGGCCAGATGTGGACGCGGATCGGCGTGCAGACCGAGGTCGATCCGCTGCCCTGGACCAGCTTTGTCGGCCAGGCGAGCAAGCAGGCGTTCTCCGCCTTTCTATTCGGCTGGGGCAGCGCCACGGCGGAGCCGTCGGACCCGTTGATCGCGCAGAACGCAACGTTCGATCCGGCCAAGGGTTGGGGCGCGGCCAATCGCGGACGCTATTCCAATCCGGTGTTGGACAAGCTGATCGCCCAGGCGCAGGGCACCGCGGACGATGCGGCCAGGGAAAAGCTGCTGCAGCAGGCGCAGAAGATCGTGTTCGACGATGTGGCGCTGATCCCGCTGCATATACAGAAGAACATCTGGGCAACGCGCACCGGTTTCACCTATGTACCGACGGTGGGCGAGATTCTGCGTCTGGTCGACGTGCGTGCAGCGAAGTGATGCAGCGCTGCACGTGGGCGGAAGGTGGGGGTGCGGCGATGCTCGCCTACCACGATCGCGAGTGGGGAGTGCCGCAGCATGACGATCGCGCGCTGTTCGAGCTGCTGACGCTAGAGGGCGCGCAGGCGGGATTGTCCTGGCGGACCGTACTGGAGCGGCGGGACGAGTACCGCCGCGCGTATCATGGTTTCGACATCGGGCGAGTTGCCAGAATGCGTGACGCCGAGCTGGAGAAACTGCTGGTGGCATCGGGCGTTATCCGGAATCGGATGAAGGTGCTTTCGGTACGTGACAATGCACGGGTGGCACTTGGCGTGATCGAGGAGCATGGTAACCTGGATGCCTATCTGTGGTCGTTTGTCGGCGGCGTGCCTATCGTCAATCATCGGCAGTCAGCGAAGGCAGTGCCGGCGACGTCGGACATTTCTGATCGGATGAGCAAGACACTGAAGAAGCGCGGTTTCCGGTTTGTCGGATCGACCATATGCTATGCTTTCATGCAGGCGACCGGGATGGTGAACGACCATCTGGTGGGTTGCTTCAGATACAAGGAGTGCGGTCATGCAGAACAGTGAAGATATCTGGCGTCTGGTCGATGCGAAGAAGGCGGACTTCGAGGCATTGAGCGACCGCGTCTGGGGCATGCCCGAGCTGTGCTACGGCGAGGTTCGTTCATGCGCCGAACACACCGCGATGCTGGAGCAGCAGGGCTTTCGCGTGACGACGAACGTCGCCGGCATTCCCACCGCGGTGATGGGCGAAAGCGGCGAGGACGGTCCGGTGATCGCCATACTCGGTGAGTACGACGCTCTGCCGGGGTTGAGCCAGGAAGCCGGCGTGGCAGAGCCGAAGCCGTTGCCAGGCGATGGCTTCGGTCATGGCTGCGGCCACAACATGCTTGGCTCGGCATCGCTGCTGGCGGCGACCGCGGTGAAGGATTACCTCGCCGCGCAGGGCATCAAGGGGCGCGTGCGCTATTATGGCTGCCCGGCGGAAGAAGGCGGTGCGGCGAAGGGCTTCATGGCGCGTGCGGGCTCGTTCAGCGATGTGGACGTGGCGATCTCCTGGCATCCGGCATCGTTCTCCGGCGTGAACGAGGCGGTGTCGCTGGCCAACACACGCATCGATTTCACGTTCCATGGGCGGGCGTCGCACGCCGCTGCCGCACCGCATCTCGGGCGCAGCGCGTTGGATGCGGTGGAGCTGATGAATGTCGGCGTGAACTACATGCGCGAACACATGCCGTCCGATGCGCGCGTGCACTATGCCGTGCTGGATGCCGGCGGGATCGCACCCAATGTGGTGCAGGCACGTGCGAAGGTGCGCTACCTGATCCGCGCGCGCGTGCTGCCGGAGCTGACGCGGCTGATCGAGCGGGTGCGCAAGATCGCCGATGGCGCTGCGTTGATGACCGAGACGCGCGTGGAATCGCAGGTTGTCAGCGCGGTGTCGAACCTGCTGGCGAATACGCCGCTGGAGCGCGCGATGCACGATAATCTCCAGCGTCTTGGGCCGCCGCCGTTCGACGATGCCGACCGTGCGTTCGCGGCAAAAATTCAGGCGACGCTGTCCGATGAGGACATCGAGTCTGCGTATCGTCGAGTCGGACTGCCGATCCAGCCGGGTGTGTCTCTGTGCGATCAGGTCGTGCCGCTGGACGCCAAGAGCGCGCCAATGATGGGCTCCACCGACGTCGGCGATGTGAGCTGGGTGGTGCCGACGGTGCAGGCGCGCGGCGCCACCTATGCGATCGGCACGCCGGGCCATTCGTGGCAGCTGACCGCGCAGGGCAAGATGCCGGCGGCGCACAAGGGGCTGGTGCACGTGGCAAAGGTGATGGCCGGGACTGCGATCGATGTGATTCGCGACGAGACCTTGGTGGCGCGGGCGAAGGCCGATCATCAGGCGCGGGTATCTCGCAATCCGTACGTGTGTCCGCTGCCAAACGATCTGGAGCCGCCGATCAAGATGTCGGCGTAGGGCAGGGCACATTGCCGCTGCGCACTGTCACAGCGGGGAGCGGCGCGTTGCTGCACGGCTAGAAAGAAGCCAGCCGCTGGCCATGCCGGCGCTGGGGTTATCTGCACGTCCAATTCGAGACTTCGCAGTCGGCTGACGCGGCGTTTTGTGTGAGCCGCCGTGGCGCGGTTGTCGAAATGGCCTGTGCCGAGATCGTGGTGCAAGGTGCCGCTTGTGCGCATGTGATGTCGCGGTGAGGCAACGGTGCCGATCGCCTTGTTTGCGCCGTGGCGGGGCCGCTGCCGAAGGAAATCAGCCTGCAGGTAGCTGCGGTCGGGACGGTGCTCGCGTGGACTCGCCCCTTGTATACTGACTGAACAGTCAGTACGTAACGCGCCGTGACCACCGCCACGCCCCGTACCCGCCGCAAGGAAGCCCGCCCGGGCGAAATCGTCGCCGCCGCGCTCGCGTCCTTTGCCGAGCGTGGCTATGCCGCCACCAAGCTCGAAGACGTAGCGACTGCAGCCGGCATCAGCAAAGGCACCATCTACCTTTACTTCCCGACCAAGGAAGACCTGTTCCGTGCTGTCGTCCGTCAGGCGGTGCTGCCCAACGTCGAGGCAGCCGAGGCCGACCTGGCCAACCACGCCGGCTCCGCCGCTGACCTTCTGCGCATGATGGCGCAGCGCTTCCTGGACGCGCTCGACAGCGACCTGACCGCGATCCCCAAGCTTGTCGTCGCCGAATCCGGCAACTTCCCGGCCATCGCGCAATTCTACGCCGATACCGTGCTGCGCCGGGCCTTCGTGCTGATCGAGGGCATCCTCAACCTCGGCATCGACCGCGGCGAGTTCCGTCCGATGGACGTGCACGCCACCCTGCCGCTGTTCGCCGGTCCCTTCCTGCTGCTGGCGTTATGGAAGCATTCGCTGGGCCGCCACACCGATCTCGCCTTCGACCCGCGCGCGGTCGCCGCAGCGCACATCGAGACCCTGCTGCGCGGGCTCGCGCCGGACCAGCCGACATGAAGCGCGCGCTGCTGGTGGTTGTGCTGCTTGCCGCCTGTGCTGGCGGCGTCGGTTGGTGGTGGGTCAATCGCGATCCCGCTCCAGCATCCTGGCAGGGCTACGTCGATGCCGAATACGTCCGAGTATCGCCCACCCTCACCGGCCGCATCGTCAGCCTTGCGGTGGCCCGCGGCGCTCAGGTTACGGCCGGCGCCCCGCTATTCACCCAGGACGATGCGGACGACAAGGCGGCACGCGACGCAGCCGCGGGAAAGCTGGCGCAGAACCAGGCGCAGCTGGATAATCTGCAGACGCGCAGCCGCGAGACCGAGATCGCCCAGGGCCGCGCCGACCTCGCCGACCTGATCGCCACCAGGGATCGCATGGCCAAGGATCTCGCGCGCAATAAAGAGCTGCTGAAGACCGGCGCTGCCAGCAGGCAGACCGTGGATCAACAGAGTGCCGACCTCGCGTCAGCCACCGCCCGCGCCGAAGCCGCCAACGCGAAACTCGAGCAGATGATGTCGCCCACCGGCCGTGAGTATGAGATCGCGGCGCAAAGCGCGATGGTCGCGCAGGCGCGCGCGGCGCTGGCACAAGCCGAATGGCGGTTCAACCAGCGCCATGTCGTCTCGCCGGTGGCGGGATTGGTCGCTGACACCTACGCGCTGCCTGGCGAGACCATCAACGCCGGCGTCCCCGTCGTCCAACTGCTGCCGCCACAGAACATCCTGGTGCGCTTTTTCGTGCCGGAGACCGAACTCGCCACGCTGCATCCGGGCGACCATGTGGCGATCCATTGCGACGGCTGCGCAGCAGACCTTATCGCGGCCATAACGTTCATCGCACCGCAGCCGGAATACACGCCGCCGGTGATCTACAGCGAAACCAATCGGGAAAAGCTGGTGTACCTGATCGAGGCACATCCATCGCCCGAGCAAGCGATCCAGCTCAAGCCGGGCCAACCAGTGGATGTCCGGCTCATGGCGTCGGCCGTCGGCGCATGACCGTTGCCAGTTTTGCAAGTCCGATGACCGCGCTCGCCATCGATGTGCATGACCTGCACAAAAGCTTCGGTCCCCGCCGCGTGATCGATGGCCTGACGCTGCAAGTGCCCGAAGGCGAGATCTGCGGCTTCCTCGGCGGCAACGGCAGCGGCAAGACAACCACCATCCGCATGTTGTGCGGGCTGATGCGGCCAGACAGCGGCACCGGCAACTGCCTCGGGCTCGACCTCATCCGCGACGCTCCGCGTATCCGCCTGCAGGTCGGCTACATGACGCAGCGGTTCAGCTTCTACGGCGACCTCACAGTCACCGAGAATCTGGAATTCGTAGCGAGGCTCTATGAAATTCCTGACCGCCGCCGCACCATCACCAACGTGCTCGACCGCATCGGTCTGGCAGATCGAGCCAACCAACTCGCGCAGGAACTGTCCGGCGGCTGGAAGCAGCGCATGGCGTTGGCCGCCTGCGTGCTGCACAAGCCGCGCCTGCTGCTGCTCGACGAACCGACCGCCGGCGTGGACGCCAAGGCACGCCGGGAATTCTGGGACATGATCCACGAGATGGCCGCCGATGGCATGACCGTTCTGGTGTCCACGCACTACATGGACGAGGCGGAACGTTGCCAACGCGTGGTGTATCTCGCCGGTGGCAAGCTGGTTGTGCAAGGCACCGCGGACGAAGTCGTAAGCGGCGCACATCTCGTCACGTTCGAGGCGACCGGCCCGGGGATCGAACAGGCGGTCCGCCAACTGCGGCATCTCCCCGGCGTGGAAACCGCCGCGGTGTTCGGCCGTGCGCTGCGGATCGCCGGCATGGATCGCGCGGCCCTGCGTCACACCATCGACAGCCTCGGCGATGCAGGCCTGCACTGGGAGGAAGTCCAGCCGCGATTGGACGATGTGTTCATCCACATGTTGAACGAGCAGGACACCGAGGCATGAGCCGGTTCTCGTTCGCGCGCCTGTTCGCCATGCTGCGCAAGGAGTCGCTGCAGATGCGACGCGACCGCGGCACCGTCGGGCTGACCGTCATGCTGCCGCTGATCCAGCTTTTCCTGTTCGGCTATGCGATCAACGCCAACCCGCGGCATCTGCCGACCGGGCTGATGACGGCCGAGCATTCCACCTACGAGCGAACGCTGGTCACCGCGCTGCAGAACACCGGCTATTTCGACATCCGGCCAATGGCGACCGAAGCCCAGGCCAACGAAGCACTGGCGCGCGGCGATGTGCTGTTCGTGCTGAATATCCCGCCCGACTTCTCCCGCCGCATCGACCAGGGGGAGCGGCCGCAGGTGCTGATGGATGCCGATGCCACTGATCCGACCGCGATCGCCAATGCGACGGCGGCGGTGGTGGCGCTGAACGCCACCGTGCTGAACCGCGACCTGCCCATCGGCATGCAGGTCCAGCCGGCGCAGCCACCATTCCAAGTCATGCTGCACGCCCGCTACAATCCCGAGCAGGTCACCGCGCTGAACATCGTGCCAGGCCTGATCGGCATGATCCTGACGCTCTCCACGCTGGTCATGACGACATTGGCAATCACCCGTGAACGCGAGACCGGCACGATGGAGAATCTGCTGGCAATGCCGGTACGGCCAGTCGAGGTCATGCTGGGCAAGATCATCCCCTACGTAGGCCTGGCCTACGTCCAGACGGCATTGATCCTGACGGTGTCGGTCACCGTGTTCGCCGTGCCGGTGCGCGGTTCGATCCCGTTGCTGTTGATCGCGCTTGGCGTGTTCATCGCCTGCAACCTGGCGATGGGGTTTGCCTTCTCGACGATGGCACGGACGCAGATGCAGGCTCAGCAATTGGCGCAGTTCGGCTTGCTGCCGTCGATGATGCTGTCCGGCTTCATGTTCCCGTTCCAGGGCATGCCGGGTTGGGCACGCGTCATCGGCGAGGCGGTGCCGCTGACGCATGCCTTGCGCATTTGCCGTGGGATATTGCTGAAGGGCAACGGATTGCCCGAGATCTGGCCCGACCTATGGCCGATGGCGCTGTTCGCACTGGTGGTAGGTACCATAGCCGTCAGCATGTACCGCGAGACGCTCGACTGAGTCGAAGCAGAGCGACGGTGCGGGTCACCGATATCGGGGGGATGGCGGTTTATGTTCGCCAAGGCAGCATTCGCTTCAGCGTAGCATCGCGCAGCAGGAAATGATGAAACAGCGCCGCCGCGGCATGCACACCGGCGACGATCAAAACGGTATTGGCGGCGATCGCATGCCAACCGCCAACCTGCTTCACCAGCGCCCGATTACCCGGATCGAATGCCGGCACCTTGAACACGTTGAATATTGCATCCCCACGCACCCAAAGATACGCGACGCCAAGCCCGACCGTAACCAGCAGCAGCGCGTACAGCAGCCAGTGCGTAATGCGGGCAATGACCAACAACAACCCACGATCGATCGGCGGCAAGCTCTGCCGTCGAGTCAGCCGCCAGGTCAGCCGTGCCACCAGAACCAGCCCTAGAATCACCCCGCACGTGATATGCACCGATCGATAATCGATCCGCAGCGGCCCATTCGGTGCGAAATCCACGGTCTGGCCAATCGTCCACAGCACGATCACAAGCACCGCCGTGAGCCAATGCAGCGCAATGGTCGTGGGGTCGTGCCGCAGGCCCTGCGTGCTGGCAGGCTGCGACACAATCGAATTGCCCATGCAAATCTCTAACTGCTGCCGATCAGGATGCCGGTCGCGAACACCAGTG
>DATKFJ010000561.1:0-8738 GCA_035511435.1 Acetobacteraceae bacterium
GCCCGAAGGACTGGAACCGCTACGCCGGCCACCTCGCACGGGCCGAAACCACCGCACCCGTCAACGGCCGGCGGCGGTTTTCCGGTATTGTGCTGGGCGCCGACGATGCCGAAGCCCGCCTCCGCCTCGACGACGGCACCGAGGCCGCGCTGCCGCTGCCTGCCATTCGGCGGGCAAAGCTGGTACTGACCGACGCCCTGATCGCCGCCACCGCAACCCCACCACGTCCCAATTAACCAAGAGGCCGACATGGACACTGCCATTGCCCGCCCGGAACTGCTGCTGGTCGCCGATGCCGTCGCGCGGGAGAAATCCATTGACCGCGAAGAAGTGCTCGAAGCGATGGAGCAGGCCATTCAGAAAGCCGGCCGCGCCAAATACGGGCACGAGAAGGACATCCGCGCCACGATCGATCGCAAGACCGGCGACGTGCGCCTGTCGCGCTGGACCGAGGCGGTCGAGACTGTAGAGAACGAGGAAACCCAAATCCCCGTCCACATCGCCAAGAAGTTCAAGCCGGATATCGAGATCGGCCAGCACCTGATCGATCCGCTGCCGCCGATCGATTTCGGCCGCATCGCCGCGCAGACTGCCAAACAGGTGATCGTGCAGCGCGTGCGCGAATACGAGCGCAAGCGGCAGTACGATGAATACAAGGACCGTGTCGGCGAGATCATCAACGGCGTGGTGAAGCGCACCGAGTACGGCAACCTGATGGTGGAACTCGGCCGCGCCGAGGCGCTGCTGCGCCGCGACGAACTGATCCCGCGCGAGAGCTTCCGAAATGGCGATCGCGTACGCGCCTATATCTACGACGTGCGCGAGGAACCGCGCGGGCCGCAGATTTTTCTGTCGCGCACGCATCCTGGCTTCCTGGCCAAGCTGTTCGCGCAGGAGGTGCCGGAAATCTATGACGGCATCATCGAGATCAAGGCGGTGGCACGCGATCCCGGCAGCCGCGCCAAGATGGCGGTGATCAGCCGCGACTCATCCATCGACCCGGTGGGCGCCTGCGTCGGCATGCGCGGTTCGCGCGTGCAGGCAGTGGTGCAGGAACTGCAAGGCGAGAAGATCGACATCATTCCGTGGTCGCCGCAATCCGCCACCTTCGTGGTGAACGCGCTGGCGCCGGCGGAAGTCACCAAGGTGGTGATGGACGAAGAAGCCGGCCGCGTCGAAGTGGTGGTGCCGGATGAGCAGCTTTCACTGGCGATCGGCCGGCGCGGGCAGAATGTGCGCCTGGCGTCGCAGTTGACGCGCTGGGACATCGACATCCTGACCGAGGCGGAGGAAAGCGAGCGTCGGCAGGAAGAATTCCGCCGGCGCAGCGGCCTGTTCGTGGATGCGCTCGACGTTGACGATGTGATCGCCGGCCTGCTGGTCACCGAGGGCTTCAACACGGTCGAGGAGCTGGCGTTCACCCCGCCCGAAGAACTCGCGGCGATCGAGGGCTTTGACGACACGATCGCGGAGGAACTGATCCGCCGCGCGGAAGTCTTCCTGACCCGCCGCGACACGGAACTGGGCGAAAAGCGCGTCGAGCTCGGCGTCAGCGACGACATCGCCGGGATCGAGGCGCTGACGCCTGCGATGCTGGTGGCACTCGGCGAGAAGGAAGTGAAGACGCTGGACGATCTGGCCGATCTGGCGTCCGACGAACTGATCGAGATTGTCGGCGCCGACAACATGGACGAAGCCACGGCCAACGACGTGATCATGGCGGCACGCGCCCACTGGTTTGCCGATGGACCGGAGTCCGGGGCAAGTGAGCCAGCCCAGCAGGAGGCACAACACGCCCAGCAGGAGGCGCAACACGACTGAGGCGGCAACGCTCCCGGACGCTGAGCCCACGGAAGACGAGCCGGAAACCGGCCCGCTGCGCCGCTGTGTTGTCACGCGCGAGCGTTTGCCGAAGGAGCGGATGATCCGTTTCGTTGTGGGGCCGGGGCGGGCGTTGGTGCCGGACCTGGCCGCAACCCTGCCCGGGCGGGGAATCTGGTTGAGCGCGCGTGGGGATGTGTTAGAAACCGCCCGCGCCAAGGGAGGCCTGGGGCGTGCATTCGCCAGGGCCGCGCGCGGCCCTGTCGTTGTGCCTGCAGATCTCCCCGCCGAACTCGAGGCGGCTCTGACCCGGCGGATCGGCGAGTTGCTTGGACTCGCACGACGTGCCGGGCAGGCGGTTGCCGGGTTCGACAAGGCGCGTGAGTGGTTGCGGACTGGTCGGGGTAGGTTGATCCTGCAGGCGTCGGATGGCAGTGCGGCGGAACGCGCGCGCTTTCTGTCCGGTGCCGCGAGTTCGGTCGCGGTGGTGTATCCTCTGCCGGCTGCGGCGCTTGGTCGCGTGTTCGGTCGTGACCATGTGGTGCATGTGGCGATCGCACCTGGCCGGCTCGCCGACCGATTGGCGATCGAGACGGAGCGACTGGGCGGACTGCGCCGGACTGATGCGAACGACCGGACTGATGCGAACGACCGGACCGATGCGAATAAGCTGAACGATGACCGGGTTACGCCTGGTCACATGACGGACGGGGCCAGCGGGTAATACATGAGCGAAAGCAACGATCAGGATGCCGGCAAGGGTCGGCTCTCACTGCGGCCCGCGGGACGCCTGGAGCTCGGCCGTACCGTCGACGCCGGGTCCGTAAGGCAAAGCTTCAGCCACGGCCGATCAAAGGTGGTGCAGGTGGAGGTGCGCAAGAAGCGCGCGCCTGTCGGCGCACCCGGCGCACCGGCCGGCGGCGCCACGCCAGGTCTTGCCGCACCCGGCGCTGGGGCTCCGGCGGCGCGCGGCCCCTCCGCCCCCAGTGGACGCGCCGCGCCGACAGCGCCACCGCGTGCCCTGACAGCGACGGAACTGGCGGCCCGCCAGCGCGCGCTGGTCGAGCAGCAGCGCGAAACCGCCAAGCGCGACGCCGAACGGCGCGAACAGGAGACGATCTCGATCCTGTCGGCGGCCGAAGAGGCGCGCCGGCGCGAGGAAGATGCACGCAAGGCCGCGGAAGAGGACGCTCGTCGGGAAGCCGACGAGGCGGCGAAGGCGCAAGCCGAAGAGGCCGCTCGCCAGGTCGCCGAAGCCGCGGTTGCCGCCCAGGCTGCCGATCCAACGGCGCGAGCCGCCGAAGAGCCGCGGCGCAAGCCAGCCACGCCCGCCCCGTCGACGACGGTGCCAACCGAGACCTTGCGTCTGCGGCCCGGCGCGCGGGCAGGCGAGGAAGAGGACGATGCGCGACCGATCCGCCGCCCCGGCGGAGTGCTGGTCCCGCGCAAGCCGCAGGTCGCGGTCGCCAAAAAAGGCACGGACAGCGGACGCCGAGCCGGCCGCATCGACGTGCAGGCCGCGATCGAGGGCGAGGACGAGCGCGTGCGTTCCCTGGCCTCCGTTCGACGCCAGCGCGAACGCGAGCGGCGCCAGGCCGAACTGGAGCGTCTGCGGTCAGATCAGGTGAAAGTGGTGCGCGACGTCATTCTGCCCGACACGATCACCGTACAGGAACTGGCCAACCGCATGGCCGCTCGCGCCGGCGATGTAGTCAAGGCGCTGATGAAACTCGGCGTCATGGCCACCATCACGCAGTCGCTGGATGCCGATACCGCCGAACTGGTGGTACAGGAGTTTGGCCATCGCGCCCGCCGTGTCTCCGAGTCCGACGTCGAGATCGGGCTGACCGGCACCACGGACAGCGATGCGGAACTGGTGACGCGCGCGCCGGTGGTCACCATCATGGGCCATGTCGATCACGGCAAGACGTCGCTGCTCGACGCGCTGCGTTCCACCGATGTCGCGGCCGGCGAGGCAGGCGGCATCACCCAGCACATCGGCGCCTATCAGGTCGAAATGCCGGACGGAGCGAGGATCACCTTCATCGACACACCTGGCCACGAGGCGTTCACCGCCATGCGTGCCCGCGGCGCGTCAGTGACCGACATCGTGATCCTGGTGGTGGCGGCAGACGATGGCGTGATGCCGCAGACCATCGAGGCGATCCGCCACGCCAAGGCAGCCGGCGCGCCGCTGATCGTCGCCATCAACAAGATGGACAAGCCGGATGCCAATCCCGCGCGCGTGCGCCAGGAACTGCTCAGCTACGAAATCGTGGTCGAGGAGATGGGCGGTGAGACGCAGGACGTGGAAGTCTCGGCGATCAAGAAGACCGGGCTCGACAAGCTGACCGAGGCGATTTCGCTGCAGGCGGAAATCCTCGACCTGAAGGCCAATCCGGAGCGCGCCGCCGAAGGCACGGTGATCGAAAGCCGGCTGGACCGCGGTCGCGGCCCGGTAGCGACGGTGCTGGTGCAGAATGGCAGCCTGCATCAAGGCGACATCGTGGTGGCGGGCGCCGAATGGGGCCGCGTGCGCGCGATGCTGGACGACAAGGCCCGCGCGATCACCGACGCGGGCCCGTCATCGCCGGTGGAGATCCTCGGTCTGGCCGGCGTGCCGTCGGCCGGCGAGCCGTTCGTGGTGGTGGAAAACGAAAGCCGTGCCCGCGAAATCGCCGAGTTCCGCACCCGCAGGCAACGCGACAAGGCCGCCGGCGCGACGGCCGGCGCGCGCGGCACGCTGGATGAGATGCTGGCCCGCATCCAGGCCGGCGAGCAGAAGGAAGTCGCGGTGCTGATCAAGGCCGATGTGCAGGGCAGCGCGGAGGCGATCCAGGCCACGGTGCTGAAGCTGGCGCATGACGAAGTGAAGGTCCGCGTGCTGCATGCGGCCGTCGGGCAGATCACCGAAAGCGACATCCAGCTCGCCAAGGCATCGAGTGCCGTGATCCTGGCGTTCAACGTGCGCGCGACCGCGCAGGCGCGGGACCTGGCACACCGCGAAGGCGTCGACATCCGCTACTACTCGATCATCTACGAGGTCGCGGACGACATCGAGAAGCTGGTCAAGGGCAAGGTGGCGCCGAAGGAGCGCGAGCGCTTCCTGGGCTACGCCGAGGTGCGGAAGGTGTTCAGCATCACGCGTGTCGGCAAGGTCGCCGGCTGCATGGTCACCGATGGCCTGGTCAAGCGCGGCTCCGGCGTGCGCGTGCTGCGCGACAACGTGGTGATCCACAACGGCGAGCTGTCGCAGTTGAAGCGCTTCAAGGACGACGTGCGCGAGGTGGCGCGCGGCTACGAGTGCGGCTTGTCGTTCGCCAACTTCCACGAGTTGCAGGAAGGCGACGTGATCGAGTGCTTCGAGACGGAGATGGTGCCGGCTTGAAGAAGGCCGCTACCGGCCCGACGCAACGCCAATTGCGCGTGGCGGAGGAAATCCGCCACGTGCTGGCCGGGGTGTTCGCGCGTCAGGAGTTGCGCGATCCGGAATTGGCCGACGCGGTCATCACTGTCACCGAGGTTCGCGTCGGGCCGGACCTGAAGCGCGCGACGGCGTTTGTCTCTCGGCTTGGGCGGTCGGATGTGGAAACACTGTTGCCGGCGCTGAAGCGTGCGGCGCCGTTTTTGCGCGGGCAGGTGGCACATGCGCTGCGGCTGCGATTTGCACCGGATTTGACGTTTCGATCTGACGCGGCGCTGGAATATGCGACGAAGATCGACCGGCTGCTGCATGCGCCGGAAGTGGCGCGGGATCTGGGTAAGGCGGAGTAGGCTTCGCTTGTTTCCCCAGCCTGGCGGGCAATATAGGCTGCTCCGGTGAGGAGGGTTCGCATGGTCCGCGTTCAGGGAGAGCAATTGCAGGAGGCCAGCGGCTTCATCCGCGCCGAAGCGCGCAAGGCGCCGATCGAGGTCACCTATCACGGCCGGCCTGAATTGATCGTCCTGTCGGTCGAGGACTACGCCTTGCTGCGGCAGAACCGAAAGCTTGCATTTGCCCGCAGCGATATGCCGCGGTCCAAGATCGAACGCATCGCCAGCAACCGCATGGATGAGGAGCAGGCGGGCCTCGATGCCCTGATGGACGAATGACGCATGCCATTGCCGAAGCCGAAGCTCGGGCTTGTCATGCAATACGGCTTCGTCTGGGCCAGTACCGCTCGCCGAGTGGCACCCGATGCCGGAAAGGATCGTCCCTGCCTGATCGTCGATCTCGAGCGAGTGGCGGAACCCGCGCTCGAAGGACGTCTGATAATCCGCGTCACCTATCTGCCGATCTCTCACGTCGCGCCACGACGCGGTGAGCAGGCCATCGCGGTGCCACCGCGCGTTGCGTAGCACCTGGGCCTTTCGTCGCAGCAATCCTACCTTTACACGTCCTATGCGGTTGAAGACGATTGGCCCTTCGATCTGGTCCATGTTCCTGGGACACGCGACAGGTTTGACTACGGATTTGTACCGCCGCGGCTATTCCAAGCCGTTGCAACCGATTTCGCCGCATATCTTGCGGCGCACCCAGCCGTTGTCCATCGCCGCTGAGTGTCCGGCGCGCCGTTGTATACAAGCGGCGCCGGCGTGCGCATGCTGAGGAGGTGGCGCGGGACTTGGTAAAGTCCGAATAGAGCTTTCTTTCCGCCAACGCACCGTGGCATCGTCGTTGTGACGGCGAGCGATTGCGATGGTGGAATTCCGCGTCTTCCTCTCGGCGGTTAGCAGCGAGCTCGGTTCGGCGCGTGACGCGCTCGCGGCCAGCCTGCGCTCGCGCGATTTGCTGCTGCGAGTGCAGAGCGATTTCCGCCAGCAGGCGATGGCCGATACGACGCTGCGCAAGCTGCACGACTACATCCGCGATTGCAGCGCCGTGGTGTGCGCCATTGGCCAACGGAGCGGTGCGATGCCGCCGGCCGCTTCCGCCGCGCCGTTCGCGCACATGCTGCCGCCGGGGATCACCGAAGCGTCGTACACCCAGTGGGAGTTCTTCTTCGCCCGGCACTACAAACGGCGGCTATCGCTCTACCTCGCCACCGATGCCTGGCAGCCTGACAAATCCGCCCCCGCTGACGATAAGCCCGACCTTCAGCAGGCGTTGATCCGCTACATCGTCGACGAGCAGGGCCTGGACCGCGACTACTTTGGCAACGTCGATCGTCTGTGCCATCTGGTCCTGAAAGAGGACTGGCCGCGGGAACTGCCGCCCAAGCCAATCGTCCTGCCCTACCCCAGCCTCGGCACGCTGTTCAAAGGCCGCGACGCCTTCATGTCCCGCCTGCGCGCCAGCCTCACGCGCGCCGATGGTGGTGCGGCGGCGATCCGCGCTGTGGGCGGCATCCGGTCAGGCCAATCATCGCAACCGCCAGCGCAAACACCTGTCCACGCAAGCACCAACACAATGTGCGTGATGATGAGGTGTAACGTTGTAGCTCCGGCGGTTCTTGCCGGCCTGCATCCGTTTCACCGCCCCCGCCGTATAGGCTAGTGTCCAACCGAAACGGCGCCTGACCATGTCCGCAACCACGCACGCCGCCGCCAGCGACGAAACCGCCGCGCTGCTGCAGCGCTGCGCCGGCGGCGATCGTGCGGCCTGCCGCGCCCTGTATGATCGCTGGAGCCACCGCCTGTACGGCATCGCGCTGCGGATCACCCGGCAGCCGTCACTGGCGGCGGATGCGCTGCACGATGCGTTCCTGCAGATCTGGCAGCAGGCGCATCGCTTCGACCCGGAGCGCGGCAGTCCGGAAGCCTGGGTGGTCGGCATGGTGCGTTATCGCGCGCTGGACATCGTCCGGCGGCAGGCGCGTGAAATCCCCGGCTATGAAGCGGACGACCGCGAGGACGAAAGTCCGGATGCGCTCGCCCGCCTGGTCAGCTCGGCAGAGGGTGCCGCGCTGCACCGCTGCCTGAAGGAGCTGGAAGCAGACCGTCGCCGGCTGGTGGTAATGGCCTTCGTCGATGGCCTGTCGCACAGCGAACTGGCTGAGCGTCTGCATGTGCCGCTGGGCACGGTGAAATCGTGGATCCGGCGCAGCCTACTGACGCTGCGCGGGTGCCTCGCGTCATGAGCGACCAACCGGACCGCGACCTGCTCGCAGCCGAATACGTGCTCGGTTCGCTGGAAGGCGACGACCGCGCCGAAGCCGAGAGGCTGTTGGCGACCGATCAGGCATTCGCTCGCTCGGTCGCCGACTGGCAGCAACGGCTGACACCGCTCGCGGCCCATGTCGCACCGGTGGTGCCGCCGGCCGACCTGTGGGGCCGCATCGAGGCGGATATCGGATCGACCGGTGCCAGCGTGTTGCCGTTCCGCCGACGCATCCGCTTATGGCAGACCAGCACCGGCGTGGCATTGGCGATCGCTGCGTCGCTCGCCGCCTTCATCGTGCTGCATCAGCCCGAATTGCCGCGCGTTGCGGTGATGTCGCCAATGGCGGGCGGCGCACCGGTGCTGACGGCAACCGCGGAACGCAACGGCGCACTGATCGTGCGGCCGACCGCGGCCATCAGCGTGCCATCGGGCAAGGACCTCGAACTGTGGGCGCTGGCGCAGGGCGAGACGCGGCCGCGTTCACTCGGCGTGCTGCCAGCATCGGGCACGCGGCTTGTTGCCCAGCTCGCGCCGGACACGCAGTTGCTGGTCAGCCTGGAACCGAAGGGCGGTTCGCCGACCGGTCAGCCGACCGGACCCGTGCTGTATGGCGGCTGGCTCGTCACCGTCGAGCCGCCGCGCGGCTGACGCTCCGTCACGCGCGGAAACCGGCGATCGTCCGGCGGGTTTGCATAACGACCGGCGGAAGCGGCAAATATCCTTCCGACGACGCAGCTCCCGCCATAGCGGAGGGTGCCAAGATGCCTGCGAAGAGTAGCTACAGCGGCCGCTGGGGTCGGCATCTTGGCACCCTCCGCTATGGCGGGAGCTGCGT
>DATKFJ010000562.1:0-32681 GCA_035511435.1 Acetobacteraceae bacterium
CCGATGCGTGCTTCGTAATTCACGAGGACGCACGGTGCAGCATTTCACTCCGGATCTGCTGTTCGCCGGCAGTCTGCTGTTCATCACGCCGCTGCTCTGGCTGTTCTACATCTTCAATTCGGTCGCCGTGTTCTTCATGCAGAGCTGGATGCCGGTGCTGATACAGGGCATTGGACTGACCGCGACGCAGGCGGCCTTGACCACATCGGTGTACTGGTTGGGTGGCACGATCGGCGGGCTGGTGACCGGGCAGATCATTGACCGGCTGGGACTGACCGCCGTGGCGGTTCTGCCGCTTGCGGGGGCTGCGATCAGCATGTTGGTCGGGCTGCCGCTGCCGGTGGCGCTGCTGGAGGCACTGGTGTTCGCGCAGGGCTTTTTCGTGGTGGGCGCGCAGTTCGCGTGCACGGCGATCGCGCCGGTGTTCTATCCGACGTCGTATCGTGCCAATGCCGAGGGCTGGGCGCTGGCGGTGGCGAAGATCGGCTCGATCTCGGGGCCGGTACTCGGCGGCATACTGCTGCGTATGCATCTGCCGGCGTATCAGCTTTTCTATGTCGCCGCGGTGCCCCTGCTGTTCAGCGCGGGTTTTGCGTTCGCTTTGGGACGCATGTCGCGTGGCTTGCTGCGTGACGGCAAAGGGGAACGATATGCGGCGGCGGCAGAGTGAATGTGGCGAGATGTCCCTGCAGCGCCGGGCGCCGCGGCGCTGAATGCAAGTGGCATTGGCCGCGGAGGCGCAGGGCGAGGGTGGGGTCTGAACGCTTCGCGCAAACGGCAATGACTGAACGCCGCGCTTGCCGCGCTGGAGCGGTGGCGTTCACTGGCTTGGCTTTATCCAATGCATGACTGGAGAATTTGACGATGGAACGGATCGACCTGCGTTCGGACACGGTGACACTGCCGTCCTACCCAATGCGAGCGGCCATGGCGAACGCCCCGGTCGGCGACGACCAGTATGGCGAAGACCCGACGACGCGCGCGCTGCAGGAGCGGATTGCCGCACTGCTCGGCAAGGAGGCCGCGCTGTTCGTGCCGAGTGGCACGATGGCGAACCAGATCGGACTGAAGCTGCTGACGCACCCTGGCGATGATGTGGTGGTTGGCGACGAGGCGCATATCGTCTGGCATGAGTCGGGTGCGGCGGCGGCGAATTCGGGCGTGCAGTTCACCGTGGTCGGGCACGGCGGGTTGTTTACCGCGGCGGATCTGCGGGCCGCGTTCAAGCCGCCGGGGCACATCATCTTTCCGCCGAGTACGCTGGTGGCGGTGGAGAACACGCATAACCGCGGCGGCGGCGTGGTGTTCCCGCAGGCCGAAGCAGAAGCGATCTGCGCAGCAGCGCGCGAGCTTGGCATGGCCAGCTATCTCGATGGCGCGCGGCTGTTCAACACGGCGGTTGCGACCGGTCGGTCCATGGCGGAGCTGTCGGCACCGTTCGATGTGGTGTCGGTGGCGCTGTCGAAGGGCCTTGGCTGTCCGGTTGGCAGCGTGGTCGCCGGACGCCGGGCAGATATTCAGCGCGCCGTGCGGGCGCGACGCATGTTCGGCGGGGCCATGCGCCAAAGCGGCATCCTTGCAGCCGCGGGGCTTTATGCGCTGGACAAGAATGTGTCACGCCTCGCGGAGGACCACGCCAACGCACGCATCCTGGCCGAGCGACTGGCGAGTACCCCGGTGGAGATCGACCTGGCGACGGTGCAGACCAACATCGTCATCTTTCGCGTGCCGGCGCCATTGCCTGATGCCGCGACCGTGGTGCAGCGTGCGCAGGAGCAGGGTGTGCTGGTGTCGGCATTCGCGACGCGGACGGTGCGCGCGGTAACACATCTTAATGTCGATGCCGCACAATGCCAGCATGCGGCAGAGGTGCTGGCGACGGCGGTGGCAGCCTGAACGGGCGTGTTCGCAGCCGTCCGGTTGATGACAGGTGCTCATGGCAATGAGGAGTACAGGTCAACGCCTGCGCTTGCCCGCATGACGTTAATCGTCGGGGGCGGAATGCGTGAGTGGGACAGTGCGGTTGCTGGGATTGGAGTTTGCCGACGTTGATGCCGCAACCGCGGCAGGCAGCCTCGCGCGGCGTGTTGCCACGGAGCCGTTCGGCTATGTGACGACACCGAATGCCGACCATTTGGTGCGGCTGAGCCGGCGGCCTGACCTTCTGCCGCTGTATCAGGGTGCGATGCTGCGGCTGCTGGATTCTCGCGTCATCGAGCGGGTGGCTCGGCTGGTTGGACTGGTGACGCCGCGTGTCGCGCCGGGCAGCGACCTGACCGCGCTGTTGCTGACCCATGGTGTCGAGCCAGGCGAGCGGATCACCATCATCGGGCTGGCCGCACACTGGCTGCCGGCCTTGGTTGCACGCTGCGGCATCGCCACGCCGGCACACTACGATCCGCCGCGAGGTTTCGAGCGGAATGCAGCGACGATGCAGCTTGCGGTGGATTTCGTCCTGGCGCATCCGGCGCGCTTCGTGTTCCTCGCCGTGGGTTCGCCGCGGCAGGAGATGCTGGCGGCGGCGATCCTCGCCTCCGGGCGCGCCAGCGGCATCGGGCTGTGCATCGGCGCAAGTCTGGAGTTCGTCGCCGGCGCACAGTCTCGCGCACCGCTTTGGATGCAGCGGGCAGGGCTTGAATGGCTGCATCGGCTGGGTCGCGATCCGCTGCGATTGGCGTGGCGCTACCTTATCGACAATCCGGCAATAGTCCCTTTGCTGGTTCGGGAACGATTATCGATGCGTGCTGGCCGCCTGTCTTCGTCCTGACCCGACAACATGCGCGGACCCTCGCGCGTCAGCCTGCTCAACCATTGCCCACGGTGGTTTGTGTCGTTCGTACCCAAGTATGCCCGCGTGGCCGGTGATTGCCGTAGCGCCGGCATCGTGGATGCCAGCCGAACAGCGGCGGGCAACGCGCGCAGCGTCTGCGTGAGTACGCCGTTGCGCGCCCCCTTAAGCAGATAGCCGGCAAAGCGCGGCGCCAGCGATAGCCAACTCGCCCGCCATTTCCGACCGATGTAAAGCCGGTTGCGGACGAAATAGAACCAGCGCGTTTCGGACCACTCGCAGCGACGATCGGCACTCACCTTGTGGCGGATCTGGATATCGCCGTGATAGCGGATTCGCCATCCCGCCTCGATGGCGCGCAGGCAGAAGTCGAACTCCTCCCAGCAGAAATGCAAGGCATCGTCGTAGCCGCCACAGGCATCCCACGCGGTGCGCCGGATGGCGTGGCCGGCGCCGACAAAGGTCACGGTGTCGAATGTCTCGCCGGCGTGAGGCAGCAGGCTGGCCGGGTAGCCCCACGAAGACAGATCGTCGTCACCGTTCGCGTGCAGCACAATGCGGCAGCCGACCGCGGCTATCTTCGGGTCGGCGTCGAGCGTCGCGACGGCGTGCGCCAGTGTTGTCCGGTCGGCGAACTCCGCGTCGTTGTCGAGGCCGAAGATAACGCGGCCATGTCCGAGCGCCGATCCGCGGTTGCGTCCCCCGGCAACGCCATGATTGTGATCCAGAGCCATCAGCGTGGCATCGGTTCGGCCGGCGACGATGCCGGCGAGATGCGCCAGGGCGTCCGGCCGGGACCCCTGATCGACAATGAACACGTGTCGCGACACGCCGGTCTGCGCCAGGGCGGATTGGATCGCCGCCGCAGTCTCGGTGGCCCGATCCAGCGACAGGATCACGACATCCGCGTCGTAATCGTCTACCGGCGCGCTGGGGGCGCCGGCGACGTGCCGCATGGTCATGGTTCGTTGCCGATTGCGGGGATCGACAGATAGGCCAGCCGCTTCAGCTCTTTCCGGCCTAGCGCCACCTGATCCAGCACGAGGCTGCAGACAAAGGCGAGCGAAGACGCGAGCACGAGGCCGGTTGCCAGCAGTGCCGTGGGCAGTCGCGGCACCAGGCCGGTGTGCAGGAATTCCAGCACGACGGGCAAGCCTGCGCCGAGCCCAACGGTGAGCAGCATCGCGGCTGTCAGTCCGAAGGTTTGCAGCGGCCGCTCCTGCTTCACCAGCATCATGATGGTGCGCAGGATGCGCAACCCGTCGAGATAGGTGTGCAATTTGGAGCTGGAGCCTGCGGTGCGGCCGCGGTAGGTCGAGGCCAGTTCGCCGATCGGCATGCGGAGCTCCAGTGCGTGGATGGTGAATTCCGTCTCTGTTTCGAACCCTGCGGCGAGGGCGGGAAATGACTTGACGAAGCGCCGGCTGAATACGCGATAGCCCGAGAGCAGGTCGCTGACACGGTTGCCAAACACTCGGCACACCAGAAAACTCAGTGCCCGGTTGCCGAGCCGATGACCGAGCCGATAAGCTTCCTGCTGCGTCGACATGCGAACCGCGGTTACCATGTCGAGCTGGTTCTCGATCAGGTAGCGCACCATGGCGGGCGCGGCATCGGGATCGTAGGTATCATCGCCATCGACCAGCACATAGATATCCGCCTCTACGTCGGCGAACATGCGACGCACGACGTGGCCCTTGCCCTGGTGGCTTTCGCCGCGCACCACGGCTCCGGCATCGCGCGCGACGCGGCGCGTGTCATCGGACGAGTTGTTGTCGTACACGTGGATGGTCGCGTCGGGCAGGCTGGCGCGGAACCCTGCGATCACCTTCGCCACGGCGAGTTCCTCATTGTAGCAAGGAATCAGAACGGCGATGGCGGGATTGTCGGCGAATAGCCGGGTCAGCTTTTCGTGCCGGCCACCGGTAACGTAGCGGGCGGGGAGGGTTTGCAACATCATCGGTGTCCCGGGTCCAGGCTGTCAGCTCAATAGGCGTTGCGCATGGCCAGCACCGACACCGCGGTCCGCGCGATGATGACTAGATCGAGCCCGAGCGACCACCGCTCGATGTATTCCAGGTCAGCCTCGACACGGCGCAGCAGCTTCGCCTCGGTATCGGTCTCGCCCCGCCAGCCACGCACCTGTGCAAGTCCGGTCATGCCAGGTCGCACGCGATGGCGCGCCGGGTAGTGCGGTGTCACCAGCTCGAACGGCTTGCCGCCGGCACAGGTGCCAGGAGCATGTGGCCGCGGTCCGACGATCGACATCTGGCCGCGCAGCACATTGAAGAGCTGTGGCAGTTCATCGAGCGACGTTTGCCGCAAGAACGCTCCGACACGGGTAATCCGAGGGTCGTGCCGCGTACTCTGCATCAGCCTGCCGCCTTCCGGTGCACGGTGATGCATCGTGCGGAACTTCCACATCTCGAAACCGACATTGTCGAGGCCGATGCGGCGCTGTCGGAACAACACCGGGCCGGGGGTTTCCAGGCGGATCGCGATGGCGATCAGCAACATGGCCACGGCGGACACGGCGAACAGCAGCACGCTGATGAAGATGTCCATGGCCCGCTTTGCCCCGCTGTGCCAATCGGTGCTGGGCCAATAGAACGGTTCGGCGTAGGATAATGGCGCGAGGACGGAGTCAAGCGACGCCAGGCGCGCCTCGTTGATCATGTTGCTGCTGGGTTGGTACATCGGGGTTTTGCTGTGATCTCTGAGTGAGGGTTCATTCGAATACTCGGGCAACTTACTGTTGCAATTCATGAACCAAATCACTGAGAGAATGGTTAATGTTTCGGTAGCCTGATGTGAATGGCTCGGGACCGTGATGCGCAAAGCACTGGTTGCAAATGCAACCAATGGCCAAGCGGACGGAGCACCTCAGCGTAATACCCTCAGCGGAATACCATTGCGCGGGACAGGCCGAAATTCAGAAACATGCCGACGATCGCGCCGGCAGCGACCGCGTAGACAGGTTGCGCGGCGCACAGCGGCACAAAGGTGACCAAAGCTGCGTAGGCACCGCGGTTCAGCACGAAGCCGCCGAGATTGACCGTCAGGAAACGCGCCCACTGGCGATGCGCCGGGCCGCTGCCCAGGCCACGGAAGGTCCATAGCCGGTTGAACAGCCAGGTAACGCTGGCGGCCACCCCGTAGGCAACCGCGCCCGCACCATAGAGTCCCAGCGAATAGCGAAACGCGTAGACGGTTGCGGTGTCAGCCAGGAAGCCGACGGTTCCGACGGTGCCGAACATCAGGAACTGCACGATGGTCGCGATGTGTGCCTCGGTCGCCAGGTGCCGCGCGGGCGGTGGCAGTTGGGTTGCGAGGCGGAGCAGAATGGCGCGCATGCGCCTTGTATTGCCGCAGCGCGGAAGAATTGGCTATGGCTGTGGTTGCTCCAAACGCGAAGGAAAGACCCATGCAGCGGCGCCATTTTCTGTCCGGTTCGGCCGCTAGCCTGGCGTTGCCAGCCATTGCGCGAGCCCAGGGCAGCCGGGTGCTCAAGTTTGTCCCGCAATCCGATGTGACGATCCTCGATCCGATCTGGACGACCGCCTACGTTACCCGCAACCACGGGTTCATGATTTTCGATACGCTCTACGGCATCGACAATCAGTACAGATCCCGCCCGCAGATGGTCGAAGGCCATACCGTTGAAAACAACGGCAAGCTGTGGCGGCTCAAGCTGCGCGACAATCTGACATGGCACGACGGTGAGCGGGTGCTGGCACGCGACTGCGTCGCCTCGATCCTGCGCTGGGGCAAGCGCGATCCGTTCGGCCAGACATTGCTGCAGTTCAGCGACGAACTTACGGCGGCCGATGACAAGACCATTGTCTTCAAACTGAAGCAGCCTTTCGCCTTGCTGCCGGACGCGCTTAGCAAGCCAGGCAGCAATTTCTGCGCGATGATGCCCGAGCGTCTGGCGAAGACCGATGCCTTTACGCAGATCACCGAGATGGTCGGCAGCGGGCCGTTCCGGTTCAAGGCGGACGAGAGGGTGGTCGGCTCGCAGGTGGTCTATGTGCGCAACGACGCTTACGTGCCTCGGGCCGGCGGCACGGCGGAGTGGACGGCGGGGCCGAAGATCGTCAACTTCGATCGGGTCGAATGGCACGTCATCCCCGATGCCGGCACCGCCGCGGCTGCGATGCAGTCGCGTGAGATGGACTGGTGGGAAAATCCGACCTCAGACGTGCTGCCGCTGCTGCTGAAGTCGAAGCTGCGGGTCGAGATCACCGATCCGACCGGATTGATGGCGTGCATGCGGCTCAACGAACTGCAGCCTCCGTTCAACAATGCCGCGATCCGCCGCGCGTTGCTCAAGGCGGTGAACCAAAGCGACTTCATGATCGCGGTCGCCGGCACGGATCCGAAGATGTGGCATGTGCCGACGGGCATCTTCTGCCCTGGCACTCCGATGGCCAGCGATGCAGGGCTCGACGTGTTCACCGGGCCGCGCGACTACACGGCCGCGAAGCGGGAGATCGAGGCGGCGGGCTACGAGGGAGAGAAGGTGGTGGTGCTGGCACCGACCGACTTTCCGATTTTGAAGGCCGAGGCGGACGTGGGGTCCGACGTGATGCGGAAGATCGGGCTCAACGTTGACTATCAGGCGATGGACTGGGGCACCGTGGTGCAACGCCGCGCCAAGATGGACCCGCCGGACAAGGGTGGCTGGTGCGTGTTCCACACGTTCTGGACGGGGCTCGATCAGTCGAACCCGGTGGGGCACGTGTTCCTGCGCGGCAACGGGAAAGACGGCACGGTGGGCTGGCCCACGGCGCCGAAAATCGAGGCATTGCGCAGCCGATGGATTGCCGCCCCCGACCTGGCGACACAGCAGAAGCTGGCGGTGGATTTGCAGCGCCAGGCACTGACCGACGTGCCGTATGTGCCGCTTGGTCAGAGTTTCGCTCCCACGTCGTTCCGCGAGGACATCAGTGGGATGTTGAATGGCTTCGTGATATTCTGGAACGTCAAGCGGGACGCATAGAGCATCATCGGACGGCTGGAAGCGACGGGTTGGGCGGCACGGCGACGATGTTCGTCGTCACCTCACGCGAGATGCCGATGTTGTTCAGCAGGTGCGACGCGGTGCGCCTGCGGTCGGAAATGCCGAAGGCCGACGCACCGCGCTCCGATCGAAATGTTTTGATCGAGTGACAGAGGCGGCGGATTTTGCCGGGTCCGGCACACCACTGGGCATCGGTTGCCGGGGCGTCGGCGGCAGAGGTTTGGCGGACCGCCGCGGGTTCGCCGCCGGCACAAGGGTTGCAATGTGGGGCATGCCACAAAGCGGTGGCATGCCACAAAGCGGTGGCGCATCACGAACAGGAGCCCGGCATCATGTCCATCGGCAGCATTGCTTCCAACGTCTGGACGCCGCCCGTCCCGCCGCAGTCCGGCCTCGGTTCGGCCAGCGGCACGTTTTCCGCAACTTCCAGCACCAGCACGACCGCCTCGGGAACCGGCACTTCGACGACCGGATCCACCGATCCATTCCAGCAACTGGCGACCGACATCCAGGCGATGTTGCTGCAGGCACAGGGTGGCACCGCCACGTCGCCGGCGGCAACTGCCGGGTCCGCCACTGCGGCAGCAAGCGCAACCGGGGCTGCGACCACGGCCACTCCCGAACAGCAGGTGGCGAGTGACGTGCAGTCGATGCTTGCGCAGTTGCAAAACAATCAGGCCGGCGCCAGCACGACCACGCAGACGGCGACCGCGGGCCAGACGGGCAGCAGCCAAGCCCAGCCGCATCATCACCACCATCACCACGAAGACGGTGGCAGCCAGCCGGTCGGGGATGCCAGTACCCAGACTGCCGGTACAACAGGATCGTCGACCACCGGAACAGGCACCGGGACGACGTCGGGCACATCGGCGCCGGGCATCTCGGCTTCGAGCGATGACCAGGAAGTCTCGCAGGCCTTCGCATCCGACATCATGCAGGCGCTACAGGCCTATGGCGGCATGTCGGCCAGTGCGGCGTCACCCGGGCTGACCGCATAAACGCCCCTGCCGATCGCGTCGACGGACCGCCGGGGGTTCGTCGGCACGACACGCACATTCGGCACCAAAGATGCGCCGCACGGCGTTCAGGCCGTGCGCTGGACGTTGCGCTCTTCGTTATCGCGTCATTGTTAACGAAACGAAGCAATTCTATTGTCATTGCGAGCCGAGGGCGAAGCAATCGTTGGGCATCTCGATCGAGATTGCCCCGTCGCCACGCCGCGATTCAGCCGATTGCCGTGGCCGCGATCCGCGCTGGCCTTTCCCGCAGTGCTGAGGCAGGCTAGGAACTCCCGGGACAGGGACTGGCAAGCAAGCACAAAATCGGGCGCGGAGGCTTACGCACAGTATGCATCGTCAGGGATTCTCGAAGGCTGTCGCTACCCATGCATTGGTGGCGACGGGCGGTTTGGCTGCGCCGCGGCGCTTTTCAGCGGCCGATACCAAGATGCCGCGATTCGTTCCGCAGCCGGAGTTCGCTGATCTGCATCCGGTCCGGACGACGCCCCATGTTGTGTGCAACGCGCCGGCACAGTGCTTTGACGCGCTATACGGCCGCGGCAGCAACCTCGCGCCGAAGCAGCGGATGTGCATGTTGGCGGTGCGGTGAAGCCACCGTCTCTCGTGCTGTGACACGTGACCAAGAGCTGATCGGAGACGCGACCTGATGCTTGCCTACGCCGCGCGACGCATCCTTGCCACCATCCCGGTGATGCTGGTGGTAGCGTTCTTTGTGTTCAGCCTGCTGTATCTCGCTCCCGGCGATCCGGCCGCGATCATCGCGGGCGACCAGGCGTCGCCCGAGGACGTGGAGCGCATCCGCGCCTCGCTCGGACTGGACCGGCCGTTCCTGGTGCGCTTCGGCGAATGGCTGTGGCAGATCATGCACGGAAACCTCGGCACCTCGATCTTCACCAACCTGCCGGTCAGCCACATGATCGCGCAACGCATCGAACCCACGCTGTCGCTGATGGTGCTGACCATCACGTTTTCCATCGTGGTGGCGATCCCGCTTGGCGTGCTGGCGGCATGGAAGCACGGCTCCTGGATCGACCGCGGCGTGATGATGCTGGCCGTGTTCGGCTTCTCCGTGCCGGTGTTCGTGATCGGCTATGTGCTGGCCTATGTGTTCGCGCTTCAGCTCGACTGGCTGCCGGTGCAGGGCTTCACCCCGATCAGCGACGGAGTGTGGCCGTTCCTGCGCCACATGATCCTGCCCACTGTGGCGCTGGGGCTGGTCTTCGTGGCCCTGCTCGCACGCATCACGCGCGCTACCATGCTCGAAGTGCTGAGCCAGGACTATGTGCGCACCGCCAAGGCAAAGGGTGTGGATCAGCGCTCCGTGCTGTTCGTGCACGCCCTGAAGAACGCCGCGGTACCGATCATTACGGTGCTGGGTATCGGCGTCGCGCTGCTGATCGGCGGCGCGGTGATCACCGAGAGTGTGTTCGCCATTCCCGGTCTCGGCCGTCTCACGGTCGATGCGATCCTGCGGCGGGACTATCCGGTGATCCAGGGCGTCATCCTGCTGTTCAGCTTCGTCTATGTCCTGGTGAACCTCGTCGTCGATCTGCTCTACACCCTGTTTGATCCGAGGATCCGCTATTGAGCACCGCAACCACCACAGGCTACGCGGCCGCACCCGTATTGGGCGATGTGCTGCCCCCGGCGAAGCAGCGCGGCAGGGCGATGACTTTCGTGCATCGCCACCCCACCATCGTGTTCGGCGGCACGCTGCTGCTGATCATGATTATGATCGCGATCCTGGCGCCCTATCTTGGCACGGTCGACCCGACCGCGCTGGCTCCCGCGAAGCGTACTCGCGAACCGTCCGCGCTATACTGGTTCGGCACCGACATGCTGGGGCGCGACGTGTATTCCCGGGTCATCTACGGCACCCGTATTTCGCTCATCGTCGGCTTCTCGGTTGCCGCGATCGCTTCGGTGGCCGGCACGTTCATCGGCTTGATCTCCGGTTACATCCGCATACTCGATGCCATCGTCATGCGGGTGATGGACGGGCTGATGTCGATCCCGTCAATCCTGCTGGCGATCGCGCTGATGGCGCTGACCCGCGCTTCGGTGCAGAACGTGGTCATCGCCATCAGTTTCGCCGAGTTTCCCCGCGTGTCGCGGCTCATCCGCGGCGTGGTGCTGAGCCTGCGCGAGCAGCCGTTCGTGGAGGCGGCGACAGCGTCCGGCACCCGGGTGCCGATGATCATCATCAAGCACATCCTGCCGAACACGCTGGCGCCGCTGATGGTGAATGCCACCTTCATCTGCGCGTCGGCGATGATCACCGAGGCAGCGCTGTCGTTCATCGGCGCCGGTACGCCGCCGATCATTCCAAGTTGGGGCAACATCATGGCGGAGGGCAGGGCGCTCTGGCAGGTGAAGCCATACATCGTGTTCTTCCCCGCGGTGTTTCTGTGCGTGACCGTGCTGGCGGTCAATCTGCTGGGCGACGGATTGCGCGATGCGCTCGACCCGCGACTGGCCAAGCGGATCTGAAGCATGGCGCTGCTCGAAGTCGAGAATCTGCAGACCCATTTCGCGACGATCGATGGCGTGGTGCGTGCGGTGGAGGGCGTTTCGTTTCAAGTCGATGCCGGTCAAACCGTCGGCATCGTAGGCGAGTCCGGCTGCGGCAAGTCGGTCACCGCGATGTCGATCCTGCGGCTGATCCAGGAACCGCCTGGCAAGATCGCCGGGTCGATCCGCTTCCAGGGGCGCGAACTGCTCGAGTTATCGGAGCCCGAGATGCGCGCCATTCGCGGCAACGACATCTCGATGATCTTCCAGGAGCCGATGACCAGCCTGAACCCTGTGCTGACCGTGGGGAAACAGATCGGCGAGACCCTGCAACTGCACCAGGGACTGTCCGCGCGCGACGCGGAGAAGAAAGCGGTGGACATGCTCGTGCTGGTGGGCATTCCCGCGCCGCAGCGGCGGGTCCGCGAATATCCGCACCAGCTTTCCGGCGGAATGCGCCAGCGGGTGATGATCGCGATGGCGCTGGCGTGCAATCCGAAGCTGCTGATCGCGGATGAACCGACGACCGCGCTGGACGTGACGATCCAGGCACAGATTCTCGACCTGATGCGCGATCTGAAGAACCGGCTGGGTTCGGCGATCATGCTGATCACGCACGACCTGGGCGTGGTGGCCGAGATGTGCGAGCGCGTGGTGGTGATGTACGCCGGGCGCAAGGTCGAGGAAGCGCCGGTTGCGGAAATCTTCGCTCGTCCGCTGCATCCTTATACACGCGGGCTGCTTGGATCGGTGCCAATGCTTGGTTCGTCGCTGAGCGACGGGGGGCGGGGCAAGCTGGCGGAGATCCCGGGGCTGGTGCCAAGCTTGCGGCAGAAGATCGTCGGCTGCGCGTTTGCCGGGCGCTGCCGGATGGCGACCGAACTGTGCAGCCGCGTCACACCGGCGATCGAGACCAAGGCGCCAGACCATCTGGCTGCGTGCCACTACGCGGAACGCCGGATGGCGGCATGAGTGGCGCCACCTCACCACCGTCATGGCAGAGCATGTGCCGGCCGTTTTCTGCTGCTTCCCTTGTGGGACGGGGAGAAGCTTGTACCGCCAACAGCCATGCTGCCGATGCAAGAGCGGTGGTCCGACTTGTCAAGTTCGGCGACCGTCATGACAGCCTGCGAGCATACCGCCCATGACCGCTAATCGCCCGCTGCTGGAAGTGCGTGACCTGAAGAAGCATTTCCCCATTCATGGCGGTGTGATGGGGCTGGAGACGGCGAAGGTTTATGCGGTTGACGGCGTGTCGTTCGCCATCAACCGCGGCGAGACATTGTCGCTGGTGGGTGAGTCGGGCTGCGGCAAGTCCACCGTCGGCAAGTCGATCCTGCGGCTTTATCCGGTGACCGCGGGCGAGGTTTGGCTGGACGGGGAGCGCATCGACAATCTGGCGTCCGGCAAGTTGCGCCCGCTGCGGCGGCGTGTGCAGGTGGTGTTCCAGGATCCGTTCTCGTCGCTCAATCCGCGCATGAAGGTGCGCGACATACTGGCGGAGCCGCTGATCAATTTCGGCATCGTCCGCGGCCGCCGCGAACTGACCGAGCGGGTCGAACTGCTGATGGACAAGGTGCAGTTGCCGCGCGATGCGATCGGCCGCTATCCACACGAGTTTTCCGGCGGCCAGCGCCAGCGCATCGGCATCGCGCGCGCGCTGGCGCCGGGTGCGGACCTGATCATCTGCGACGAGGCCGTGTCGGCGCTGGATGTGTCGGTGAAGGCGCAGATCATCAACCTGCTGGTCGATCTGCAAGACGAGTTGGGTCTGGCACTGCTGTTCATCAGCCACGACCTGGCGATTGTGGAGCATCTGACGCATCGGGTGGCGGTGATGTATCTCGGCAAGATCGTCGAGGTGGCGGACCGGCGCACACTGTTCGCGAATTCGCACCATCCGTATACGCGCGCACTGCTGTCGGCGGTGCCGGTGCCGGATCCGACGGCGAAGCGGCAGCGCATCATCCTGACCGGCGACGTGCCGAGCCCGATCAATCCGCCGTCTGGTTGCCGGTTCCATACTCGCTGTCCGTTCGCGTTCGAGCGCTGTCGGGTGGAGGAACCGCTGCTGCGGCCGGTGGGGGATGCGCATGTGTCGGCGTGCCATCTGGATCATGTGCCGGGCGGGCAGGTGGTGCCGATGGCGGGTTGAAGTGGGGATGAGCGGGATGATATGAAGCTATCATGTTGATCACACCCGCTCAGATTCGAGCCGCGCGCGCCCTGCTTCGCATGGACCAGGATGAGCTGGCGCGCCGTGCCAACGTCTCCGTCGTCACGGTGCGTCGTCTGGAGGCTCCGGGCGGCCTCGGCAAGGTGGCGTCGGGAACCTTCGAGGAGATCCAGCGGGCATTGGAGGCGGCGGGCGCGGAGTTTATCGAACGCGGCGTAAGACGGCGGCAGCGGACACCGGAAGAGATCGAGGCGAGGGTCCAGGCGATTCTGGCAATTGCCGCAGAGAGTGCAGCCCTGCTCAAGGACGCACCGCCATTCACGGAAGATGACCTTTACGACGAGAACGGCCTGCCGGCGTGATAGCGGTCGACACGTCGGCGATCATAGCCATTGTCCAACTGGAACCGGAGGCGGCTGAGTTCACGCGGTGCATGGAACAGGCAGCCGCTGCTTGCATATCCGCCGTCAGTCTGCAGGAGACATTAATGGTTCTTGCCGGTCGCCGCGGTGACACGTCCGCCTGGCCGCCGTTTGAACGGATGATCCGCGACCTCGAACTCGAGGTCGTGGCCCATGATGAAAAGCTTGCTCGTATTGCTGCCGACGCCTTCCTTCGTTTCGGCAAGGGCCGCCATCCAGCGCGCCTGAACTGCGGTGATTGCGCGTCGTATGCTTTGGCAAAGAAGTACGATGTCCCCCTGCTGTTCAAGGGCGGCGACTTCGCGCGAACGGATATTGTTCCGGCATTCGCCACGCCCGCTTGACCACATCCCGGCGCCGCGACCACACTCCGGCCAGGCGTCTGGCCGCGAGGCTTTGGCGGCCAGAACCATGGCGAGACGGCGATAAGGGAGGGATTGCGCGATGCCTCAGGTGACCCTGACGGTGAACGGCAAGCAGCATACGGTCGAGGTCGAGAACCGCACGCTGCTGGTAGAGCTGCTGCGCGAAAAGCTTAGCCTGACCGGCACCCATGTCGGTTGCGACACCAGCCAGTGCGGCGCATGTGTCGTGCATGTCGACGGCGTGTCGGCGAAGTCCTGCACCATGCTGGCGTTGCAGGCGGACGGCACCGCGGTCATCACGATCGAGGGGCTGGCCGCGGCCGATGGCACGCTGCATCCGATGCAGGAGATGTTCCGCGAACACCACGCACTGCAATGCGGCTTCTGTACGCCGGGCATGGTGATGAGCGCGATCGACCTGGTGAATTCGCATCCCGGCGGCCTGACCGAGAAGCAGATACGCGAAGGCCTGGAAGGCAACCTGTGTCGCTGCACCGGGTACCACAACATCGTCAAGGCGATCGCGGCCGCCTGGCCGCTGATGCACGGCAAAGCCGCCGCCGCATAAGGCGAACCAAGAGGAGACGTCAATGCCTTTCGAGGGAATTGGAGCCTCCGTTCGTCGCAAGGAGGACGCGCGCTTCCTGAACGGACGCGGCAACTATACCGACGACATCAACCGTCCCGGCCAGCTTCATGCGTACATCCGGCGGGCCGATCGGCCGCATGCCACGATCAAGGGCATCGACACATCGGCTGCAGCGAAGGCGCCCGGCGTGGTGGCGGTGTTCACCGGCGCCGACCTGGCGGCCGACAACGTGGGCGGACTGCCGTGCGGTTGGCAGATCCACAACAAGGACGGCTCGCCGATGGCGGAGCCGCCGCACCCGGTGCTGGCGATTGGCAAGGTACGCCATGTCGGCGATCCCGTTGCGGTGGTGATCGCTGAAACCAAGCAGGCGGCGAAGGACGCGGCGGAGCAGATCGTCATCGATTATCAGGACCTGCCGGCGGCGGCGTCACTGCGCGATGCGATCGCGGCAGGCGCGCCGACGGTGCACGACGAAGTGCCGGGCAACATCTGCTACGACTGGCATATCGGCGACAAGGCAGTGGTCGACGCGGCGTTCGCCAAGGCGGCGAAAGTCGTGAAACTCGACCTTACCAACAACCGGCTGATCCCGAACGCGATGGAGCCACGCGCCGCGGTGGGGGACTACGATGTCAACAGCGGCGACTTCACACTGTTCACCACCAGCCAGAATCCGCATGTGATCCGCCTGCTGATGGGCGCGTTCGTGCTGCACATTCCGGAGAACAGATTGCGTGTCGTGGCGCCGGATGTGGGCGGCGGATTCGGTTCGAAGATCTACCACTATGCGGAGGAGGCGATCGTCACATGGGCTGCCGGCAAGGTGCGGCGGCCGGTGAAATGGACGGCTGAACGGACCGAAAGCTTCATGTCGGATGCGCATGGCCGCGATCACGTCAGTACTGCCGAGATGGCGTTGGATGCGGACGGCAATTTTCTCGCGCTGCGGATCTCCACGCTGGCCAACATGGGGGCGTATCTGTCCACCTTCGCGCCGTGCATTCCCACATATCTGTACGCAACGCTGCTGGCCGGTGTTTACAAGACGCCGGTGATTTATTGCGAGGTGAAGGCAGTGTTCACCAACACCGTCCCGGTGGATGCGTATCGCGGCGCTGGCCGGCCGGAGGCGACGTTCCTGATCGAGCGTCTGGTGGATGCCTGTGCGCACGACACGGGGATGGACCGCGTTGCCATCCGGCGGAAGAACTTCATCGCGGCGGATGCGTTCCCCTACCAGACGCCGGTTGCGTTGCAGTATGACAGCGGCAACTACCAGGCGACACTGGATGCCTGTCTGAAGGCGGCTGATCATGCCGGCTTCGAGGCGCGGCGGAGCGCCGCCGTCGGACGGGGCAAGCTGCGCGGCATCGGCATCTCCACCTACATCGAAGCGTGCGGCATCGCGCCATCGGCGGTGGTGGGTTCGCTCGGTGCACGCGCGGGGCTGTACGAGTGCGCCGAAATTCGCGTCCATCCCACAGGCAGCGTCACGGTGTTCACCGGTTCGCACAGCCACGGCCAAGGACACGAGACGACGTTCGCGCAACTTGTGTCCGCGCAGCTTGGCGTACCGATGGATCAGGTCGACGTGGTCCACGGCGATACTGCCAAGATCCCGTTCGGCATGGGCACCTACGGGAGTCGCAGTCTTGCGGTTGGCGGCAGCGCGATGGTCAAGGCGATGGACAAGGTCATCGCCAAGGGCAAGAAGATCGCCGCCCACCTGATGGAAGCATCGGTGGACGACATCGAGTTCAAGGACGGTAAATTCACCGTCGCGGGCACTGACAAATCCAAGGCACTCGCGGAAATCTCGCTTGCGGCGTATGTGCCGCACAACTATCCGATCGAAGAACTGGAACCCGGTCTCGACGAGACCGCGTTCTACGACCCGAAGAACTTCACTTTCCCGGCCGGCTGCCATATCGCGGAGATCGAGATCGATCGCGACACCGGCGTTGTCGAAGTGATGAATTTCGTTGCAGTGGACGATGTCGGGCGGGTGATCAATCCGATGATCGTCGAAGGCCAGGTGCAGGGTGGCGTGGCACAGGGTATCGGCCAAGCGTTGCTGGAGAATGCCGTTTACGACAAGGACGGCCAACTGCTGTCGGGTTCGATGATGGACTACACCATGCCGCGCGCCGACAACCTGCCGAACATCAAGGTTGCAACTGAAACCACGCTGTGCACGCACAATCCGTTGGGGGTGAAGGGCTGCGGCGAGGTCGGCGCGATCGGCTCGCCGCCGGCGATCATCGGCGCCATCGTTGATGCGCTGAAGGACTACGGCGTGCGCCATATCGACATGCCGGCGTCGCCGCAGAAGATCTGGTCCATCATCCAGGCCGGACAGCCTCGGATGGCCGCGGAATAATCGGGAACGAGGGAACAGCACGATGTATGATTTTGCATATCAGAAGCCATCGAGCCTCGCCGATGCGGTGAAGGCGCTGCGGGCAGATGCCGACGCGAAGGCACTTGCGGGGGGCATGACGCTGATCCCGGTGCTGAAGCAGCGACTGAACAAACCCAGTGTTGTGGTCGATCTCGCCAAGCTTGGGTTGGTTGGCATTACTGTGTCGGGCAACACCGTCAGCATCGCCGGCATGACGACGCACGGCGCGGTGGCGCACAACGCCGACGTGAAGGCGAAGATTCCCGGGCTGGCGGAACTCGCGTCGGTGATTGGCGATGATGCGGTGCGGCATCGCGGCACGATCGGCGGCAGCCTGGCGAACAACGATCCAGCCGCGGATTATCCGGCTGCCGTGCTGGCACTGGGTGCGACGATCAAGACGGATCGTCGTTCCATCAAGGCGGACGACTTCTTCCAGGGCATGTTCACGACGGCGCTGGAACAGGGTGAGATCATCACCGCCGTCGAGTTTCCGGTCCCGGAGAAATCGGGTTACGAGAAGTTCCGCAATCCGGCATCGCGCTATGCCATCGTCGGCGTCTATGTGGCGAAGACTGCGGGCGGCGTGCGCGTGGCGGTGACAGGGGCGGGGCAGAATGGCGTATTCCGTCAGACCGCGATGGAGCAGGCGCTGAGCGCGAACTTCTCGCCCGATGCGATTGCAAAGATCGTCACGCCGGCGGACGGGATGAACGGCGATATCCATGCCAGCGCAGAGTACCGCGCCCATCTGGTGGGCGTGATCGCGAAGCGGGCAGTGGCGCGCGCGCACTGATCGCATGATGCGGGGAATTGGCGACAACGGCGGTCCCCCGCTCGATCCGGATATCGATCCCCACGAATCCTGGCGCCATTGGTGCTGGAAGCGCGCGGTGAAGCGTGCCTGGAAGACGCCGCCGCGCGAGATCGCGTTGCGCCGACTGGCGCGGGCCGAGGCGATCGGTATTACCTACCGCGAATACACGCTCGAGATCCTGGAGCGGGGTGTTCATCTGTGAATGACCTGTCTGGTCTGGTTGCGGCACCCGGTGCGCGCTCGATGCCATATGTCGATCCGGCGTTTCCCGACCGCACGTTGCTGCTGCACAGCGCTCGGCCGCAGGCGTTCGACGGCAACACGCCGGTGTTGCTGGTGCATCATGGCGTTGGTCGCAACGGTGCGGATTATCGTGACTACTGGCTGCGACTGGTGGACGAAGCCGGCATTCTGGCGATCGCCATCGAGTTTCCAGAGGCCGCGTTTCCCGATTATCTCTGGTACCACTTCGGCAATCTGCACGACGAAAGCGGCACGCCGAATCCGCGCGAGCAATGGACCTACGGCGTCGACGAACGACTGTTCGCGGCGTTGCGTGTCCAGCGACTGACGAACCGCCAGCGCTACGGGCTATTCGGCCACTCCGCCGGCGGGCAGTTCGTGCATCGCATGTTGTCGTTCGGTTTTCGCGACCGCGTTGCTGTCGCGGTCACTGCCAATGCCGGCACTTACGCAATGCCCGACCTCGATACGCCGTGGCCGTTCGGCCTTGGCGAAATCGGCATCGATGCGGATGCGCTGCGACAACTACTGGGATTCCCCATCACCGTGATGACCGGGACCCAGGACACCAAGACGACGGGACGATATTTCCCGAATGGACCACGTTCCATGCGCCAGGGCGCCACACGGCATGAGCGTGCACACAACTACGTTCGCGCCGGACATGCGGCGGCCGAAATGCTGCGGACGACCTGTGCGTGGACGGTGATCGACGTGCCCGACGTCGGCCATGATGGCGAACGCATGTCGGTCGCCGCCGCGCCGGTCGTGGCCGCCGCGCTGCATGCATCGGTGTCGTGATGCGACGTCGCCGCGTGCTGGCATCGGCGCTGGCGGGTGCCGCGGCACTGGCCGCACCGCGTGTTGCGCGCGCCGCATCCGCCAGCGTGTTGAAGTTCATTCCGCAGTCCGACCTCGCGACACTCGATCCGCATTTCACCACGGCCTCGGTCACCCGAGAGCATGGGTTGCTGGTGTTCGACACGCTATACGGCATGGACAACAACTGGCAGGCGCAACCGCAGATGGTCGCCGGCCATGTGGTCAGCGACGGCGGCAAATTATGGGAGCTGACGCTGCGCGACGGGCTGACGTTCCACGATGGCACGATGGTGCTGGCGCGCGATGCGGTGGCCAGCATCAAGCGCTGGGGCCAGCGCGATGCGTTCGGCGCCGAACTGCTGGCGCGCACCGATGAGATGACCGCGCCGACCGACAAGCTGATCCGCCTGCGATTGAACAAGCCGTTCGCCCTGGTGCCAGACGCGCTGGCGGTGATCATCAGCGTGCCGGTCATCATGCCCGAACGGCTGGCGAAAACCGATCCGTTCAGGCCGGTGACAGAGATGGTGGGCAGCGGACCGTATCGCTTCGTCGCCTCCGAACGGGTGCCTGGCTCGCGTGTGGTTTATGAACGCTTTGCCGGATATCAGCCGCGCAGCGACGGGAAGCCGGAATTCAGCGCGGGCCCGAAGGTTGCGCATTTCGAACGCGTGGAGTGGACCGTGGTGCCCGATCCCGCCACTGCCGCGGCCGCACTGCTGTCGGGCGAGTTCGACTGGTGGGAGAACCCGACGATCGACCTTGTGCCGGAGCTTCGGCGCAACAAGGACGTGGCCGTCGTGGTTAAGGATCGCACCACGCAGAACGCCATCATGCGGTTCAACTCGCTGTATCCGCCGTTCGATAATGTCGCGATCCGCCGACTTGTGGTGTCCGCCATCGACCAGCGTGACTTCATGCAGGCGGTGGGCGGCGCGGCGCCGGACCTGGTGGTGCAGCAGAAGGTCGGCCTGTTCGTGCCCGGCACGCCGATGGCCAGCGATGTGGGCGTGAGCGTGATGCAGGGCGCCAAGGATGCAGAGAGCCTGCGCGCGCAGCTCGCCGCGGCCGGCTATCGCGGGGAGCGAATTGTGGTGCTGGCAGCGACCGACACGCCGTCCGCCAACGCGGTTGCAGAGGTCGCTGGCGATCTGTTGCGACGCATCGGCTTCAATGTCGATTACCAGGCGCTGGACTGGGGCACCGTGCAGCAGCAGCGTGCCAGCAAGGAACCGTTGGACAAGGGCGGCTGGAGCATCTTCTTCACCATGCAGACCAGCACGCAGAACATCACGCCGGCGGCTGCCGTGGCGCTGCGTGCCGACGGCAAGGGTTGGTATGGATGGCCAACCGACCCGGATATGGAACGTTTGCGTGCCGCCTGGTTCGACGCGCCCGATCTTGCGGCGCAACAACAAATCTGCCGCGACATGCAGACGGCCTTCTGGCGTAATCCGTCCTATGCGCCTCTTGGCATGGTGCTCCAGCCGACCGCGTTCCGCACCAGCCTGACCGACATTCGCGAGGGGCTGCCGCAATTCTATGGCGTCCGGCGCGTCTGACCGGCGATCGGCGGTAGTCTGGCGGGTGCGTGGGGATGGCGGAAAGCGCGGGGTTTTTTCTACCTCGTCGTTGCGCGCCGATTGCTGGCAGCCGGCCGCTGCACTAGCATCCGGCGACCGTTCCGGGAGGCTAGAACTTAATGAAACGCCGTGATGTTCTGAAGTCCGCTGTGGCCGGTGCCGCCGCGTTGGCTGCGCCGCGTATCGTGCAGGCTGCAGACGCGAAAACCATCAATTTCATGCCACAAGCCGACCTTGCATCGCTTGATCCGGTGTGGACCACGGCAGACATCACTCGCAACTTCTCGCTGGCCGTCTACGACACACTGTACGGCTACGATTCAGGCTTCAATGTGCAGCCGCAGATGGTCGAAGGCCACGTGACGGAGAACGACGGCAAGCAATGGGACCTGACGCTGCGTGACGGGCTTGCGTTCCACGACGGCACGCCTGTGCTGGCAAAAGATTGCGTGGCGACTATTCAGCGCTTCGCCAAACGCGATCCATTCGGCGGCGCGTTGATGGCGCGCACCGATGAAATTTCAGCGCCGTCCGACAAGGTGATCCGCTTCAAACTGAACAAGCCTTTCGCGTTGCTGCCTAACGCACTGGCACAGGTCTACTGCGCGATCATGCCGGAGCGCCTGGCCAAAACTGATGCGATGCAGCAGGTCTCGGAGGCGATGGGCAGCGGGCCGTTCAAGTTCATCGCGTCCGAGCGGATTCCCGGCCAGCGCGCGGTCTACGAGAAGAACGCGAAATACGTCCCGCGCAAGGATGGCAAGCCGAGTTTCAATGCCGGCCCGAAGATCGTCTATGTGGATCGCGTGGTGTGGAACTACATCCCCGACCCGGCCACCGCCTCGGCTGCACTGACACAAAAAGAGATTGACTGGTGGGAGCAACCGACCATCGATCTGATACCGCAATTGCAGCGCGACCAGGATCTGACGCTGGCGGTGAAGGACCGCACGGGTGAAATCGGCTGCCTGCGCTTCAACCATCTGTTTCCGCCGTTCGACAATGCAGCGATCCGCCGCGTCGTGGTTGCGGCAATGGATCAGAAGGAAATCATGGAGGCAGTCGCCGGCGCCGACCCCAGCCTGATCAAGACCGACGTCGGCATCTTCGTGCCGGGCACGCCGATGGCGAGCACGCTTGGTGTGGAAATCACCCGCGGTCCGAAGGACTACAACAAGCTGAAGCAGGACCTGATCGCCGCCGGGTACAAGGGCGAAAAGGTGGTGATCCTGGCGGCATCGACGTTCCCGACCATCTGGGCCGAGGCGCAGGTGGCGTCCGATACACTGAAGAAGATTGGCATGAACACCGACTTCCAGGCCCTGGAGTGGGGCACTGTGGTGGCACGCCGCGCCAGTCAGGAGCCGATCGACAAAGGCGGCTGGAACGTCTTCTACACCTACCTCGGCGGCTTCGGGAACATCTCGCCGGCGCCGGCCATTCCGATCCAGAGCAGCGGCGTCAAGGGGAGCTGGTTCGGCTGGCCGACCGATCCGAAAATGGAGGAGCTGCGGCATGCGTGGTTCGACGCGCCCGATGTCGCGGCGCAGAAAAAGATCTGCGAGCAGATGCAGGCCGAGTTCTGGCAGAGCCCGCCGTATGCGCCGCTGGGCATGTACTTTCAACCGACGGCGTTCCACAACTACCTGCAGGACGTTCGCGACGGCTGGCCGCAGTTCTATGGGGTGAAGAAGAACGCATAGGGAGATCGAATTTTCCCATTCACACGATCAACGTCGGGAAACAGGGGTGGGGCCGTGCGGCGAAGGGACATTCTCAAATCGGCGCTGGTAGGGACGACAGCACTCGCATTGCCGAACATCGTGGTGGCACAATCGCAGCGGGTGCTGAAATTCATCCCGCAGGCCGATCTGGCCACGCTCGACCCCATATGGACCACGGCGGATGTCACGCGCAATCACGCGCACCTGGTGTTCGATACGCTGTATGGGCAGGACAACAATTTCCAGCCGCATCCGCAGATGGCAGCAGGGGATGTGGTCAGTGCCGACGGCAAGCAGTGGGACATCACACTGCGTGACGGACTGAAATTCCATGACGGCAGTCCGGTGCTGGCGCGGGACTGCGTTGCCAGCATCCAACGTTGGTGGCAACGCGACGGTTTTGGCGGCGTGCTGCGATTGGCAACGGATGACGTATCCGCGCCGTCCGACAAGCAGATCCGCTTTCGACTGAAGAAGCCGTTCCCGCTGCTGCGGGACGCGTTGGCTGTTACCACCAACATGTGCTGCATGATGCCGCAGCGGCTGGCGGAAACCGATCCGATGAAGCAGGTGACCGAGATGGTGGGCTCGGGACCGTATCGTTTCATCGCATCCGAGCGGGTGGCGGGTTCCCACGTCAGCTACCAGCGGTTCACCGATTATGTACCGCGCGCGGACGGCCCACCCGAGATGACAGCGGGACCGAAGACGGTCCATTTCGATCGGGTGGAGTGGTCCGTGGTGCCCGATCCGGCGACCAAGGCGGCTGCCATGCGCGCGGGCGAGTTCGACTGGTGGGAGAACCCGACGATCGACCTGGTCGCGATGATGAAGAGCGAGCCAGGCCTCACCACGGTGGTGAAGGACCACACCGGCGCGATAGGCATCATGCGCTTCAACGAGCTGTATCCGCCGTTCGATAAACCGGCGATCCGCCGTGTGGTGCTGTCGGCGATCGACCAGCGTGAATTCATGCAGGCGGTGGCGGGTGCCGAACCCGATCTGATCAAGACCGGGATTGGGCTGTTCGTGCCCGGCACGCCGCTTGCCACCACCGTCGGGATTGACACGCTGCAGGGTGCAAATGACCCGGCGAAGCTCAAGGCCGAGCTCACTGCTGCCGGTTACCAAGGTGAGCGCGTGGTTTTGCTCGGCGCGTCTGACTTTCCGGTGATCAATGCACTTTGTCTGGTGGGCGCCGATCTGCTGAAGCGGATCGGCCTCAACGTCGATTATCAGTCGCTCGACTGGGGCACGGTGGTGCAGCGTCGCGCCAGCAAGGAGCCGATCGACAAAGGCGGATGGAGCGTATTCTTCACCTATGGCGGTGGCACCGGCAACGTGTCGCCGGCGTCGCTGACTGTGATCCGGTCCAACCCCGCCACCGCCTGGTTCGGCTGGCCTGACGACGGGAAGATGGAGGCGCTGCGGCTGGCCTGGTACGATGCACCGGACCTCGCGTCGCAGAAGAAGCTGTGCGAAGAGATGCAGGCGGAGCTATTCGCCAACCCGTCCTTTGCGCCTCTCGGCATGTTTTTTCAGCCGACGACGTTCCGCAACGAGCTGAAGGATATCCCGGAGGGCATTCCGCAATTCTACCGGGTGCGCCGCGCGGCATGACCCAGCACGTCGTCGTTATCGGCGCCGGCATCGTCGGCGCGGCCAGCGCGATCGAGCTGCTGCGCGACGGGCATCGCGTGACGATCGTGGAGCCGGGTGAACCGGGCGGCGAGCAGGCAGCCAGCTACGGCAACGGCACGCTGCTCAATCCGAGTTCCGTCATTCCGATGTCGAGCCCGGGCATCTGGCGCAAGGTGCCCGGCTGGCTGGCCGATCCGCTTGGTCCGTTGGCGATACGATGGCGCTATCTGCCGCGGCTGCTGCCCTGGCTGACACGGTTTCTGCGCGCCGGTGACACCGAGGCGAAGGTGGCGGCGACCGCGCGGGCGCTACGGCCATTGCTGCTGGATGCACCGGCACGGCATCGGCGGTTGGCCGAAGAGGCCGCCGTGGGGGAACTGATCACCCGTCAAGGCGTGCTGTTCGTGTTTCCGACCCGTGCGGATTTCACAGCCGAGGACCACGCGTGGCGGGTGAGGCGCGAGACCGGCGTGCAGTGGCTGGAATTGTCCGCCGATGAGTTGCGCCAGCGTGAGCCGGGACTGGATCGGCGGTACACATTCGGAGTGCTGGTGGAGGAGAATGGCCAGTGCCACGATCCGGGCGCGTACGTTGCGGCGCTGGTGCGTCATGCGGCGTCGCTCGGCGCGCGGCTGGTGCAGGAGCGGGCGAACGGCTTTCGCATCGAAAACCGGCGGCTGCGGGCGGTGCTGACCGGGACGGGAGAGATCGCGGCGGACAAGGCGGTGATCGCCGCCGGCGCGTGGTCGAAGGTGCTGGCCGCGGCGGCCGGTGATCGCGTTCCGTTGGAGACCGAGCGTGGCTATCATGCCGTCATCACGCAACCGGGTATCGCGCCGCGCTATCCGGTGATGCCGAGTGATGGCAAGATGGCCTGCGTGATGACACCGCAAGGTCTGCGTCTGGCGGGGCAGGTGGAACTGGCCGGACTCGATGCGGCACCGAACTGGCGGCGTGCCGAGGTGCTGCGGGATTTCGCGCGGCAGGTGTTTCCCGACCTGCCGCACGGTTTGCCTGAAGGGGCGGTGAAGGTCTGGATGGGGCATCGGCCATCGATGCCGGATGGACTGCCGTGCATCGGCCCGGCGAGCGGGTGCGCCGACGTGGTGCATGCCTTCGGGCACGGGCACGTCGGGCTGACGGCCGGTGCCGCGACCGGGCGGTTGGTGGCGGATCTGGTTGGCGGTCGGCAGCCGGAGATGGATATCGGGGCGTATTCGGCGGGGCGGTTTTGAGGTGAAACGCGGGGGTCAGATATAGGCGGTCTTGCGCAACAAATTGCGTCGCTTCAGGAAGCGGGTGCCGCGTCCCAGCAGTGGTGCGGCGGTGTAAAGCACCCAGCCCGCGACATCCAGCACCGGGCGCCATCCCGCAGCGGAAAATCTCAGTTCATAGCCCAACAGGCGTAAATCCTTGTGCAGGCAGGCCTCCATGGCGAAGCACTCTCCGATGGTCAGCTTGTTTCGCCAGACTGCGATGGCATCCTTGGAGACCGGCTGACCGAGCTTGCCGTGGATGTGCCTCTCGCGTTCGGGGATCATCGTAGTCAAATGCTGCCAATTGAGCATCTCCGGCTCGTAATGCTCGCCGAGAAAGGCACAGATGCGCCGTACGGTCACTTCCAGGTCGTTGACCAGGTCTTCATATTTCACATCGAGAATCCGCCCCGCATAGGCAGAATTCAAATGTTTTTGTCGGTATTGCATTGCATGACCCCACTCGAATTTGTCTCGCTCGTAATAACGTTCCCAACCAACATCGATCCAAGAGATCGCCACATCACGGCCGTCACGAATGAGATGAATGAATCTGGCGCCAGGATAGAGGGTGAGCAGTTGCGGCAAGATCGAGTAATAGACCGGCGTCTTGTCGCCGAAGCGCTGCTTGCCGCTGTCATGGAGATGTCGCTGATAGACCAGGTTAATGATGTCGACCAGTTTGGGATGCTGCATTGCCATCGCCCAGTTCCGCAGATCGTCTGCGGCGATGCCCATATCCGGCCAACGATAATCGCCGGTCATAATGCTGACCGCGCGATCGACCTGGGCTGGGGTGAGCGGGTCCGTCAGTGGCAGTGACTCGACCAGCGGACGGATGAACCAGGTCTCGGGTGGAATATGGATTCGTGAGTGGCCCGCCAGGATCAGCCGAAGCAAGGTGGTCCCCGACCGGCCGGCGCCAATGATGAAAAATGGACTATCGTCAACCATAAATCTGCAATTTCGTGATAAGAGCGCGCAACACAACACATGGAACAATACTCATTGGCTGCATACCTGACAATGCCGAGGCTTGTGGTGGGTTCGCCGCTATGAACGAACCGCAGTTGCGAGGCGACGTGATGCGGCCATCCGCGCTAGGCCCCAGTGAGATCGACATTTGGCACCGGATGCTGGTGCAATCGGCATCGCTGCAGCGCGCTTTTTTCACGCCGGCTTTCGCGCTGGCGTGCGAACGAGCGACGGACCGGGCCTACGTTGCGGTGCTGCATTCCGGCGGCACGGTCCGAGGGTTTCTGCCGTTCCAGTTCAGGAGCAGTTGGCACCAGCATATCCGTTTGGCCGAACGGATTGGCGGCAATCTGTCGGATAGTGCCGGCCTGATCGCCTGGCCGGACTTCCGCAGTGAGCCGGGAACGTTGCTGCGGCTGGCCGGACTGGCGTCGTTGTTCGTCACTCATTTGGTCGTGGGACAGGAGCGATTCGGCTTCGACGCGGACTGGTCTCAAGTTGGCCATCTGACCGAGCTGCGCGAGGGGCCGGATGCATACTTCGCCGCCTTGCTCGCTCGCGATCGGCTGTTGGTCCGCGACACCGAGCGCCGATTTCGCAAGGCTGAGAAGACCTATGGTCCGTTGCGCTTTACCATCACCGATCGAATTCCTGCTGCAATGATTGCCGCGTTGATCGCGGCCAAGCGCGAGCAATATCGCCGGACGCAAGTGCCGGACGCATTTACCAAGCGAGGTCATATGCAACTCATTATGGCGATGAACGACGCGCCGATGCCTGAATGCCGGCTGGTGATGAGCCGGCTGGAAGGTGGCGGACGGGTCCTGGCGCAGCATCTGGGTCCGCAGCATCATGACGTTCTGAGCCACTGGTTGCCAGTCTATGATGTGGAGGCGCGGAGCGTATCGCCTGGGCGGCTGCTTCTGTGGCACATGATTCAGCGCGCAACGGAGGACGGCATTGCGCTGATCGACTATGGTGAAGGCGATGCAGTGTACAAACGCGAGTTGTCGACGGCGCCCACGCGCTACGGCCGTGCCAACTGGTCCAGTGGCACCGTGCGGTCGCTGGTTGCCCGTGCCTGGCAATCGGCGGAGTGGCGGCTCGCCGCGCGATCGCGAAACGTCCACAAGCCATCGATGGAACAAAATTGATGTATGACACAACACGGGCATGACAACGCCCTTCGTCACCGTGCTGATCCCTGCATTCAACGCCGCTGCGACGATCCAGCGCGCGATCGACTCCGCGTTGGCGCAGACCTACGGCAACCTGGAAGTCGTCGTGGTCGATGACGGTAGCCGGGATACCACGTCCGAGATCGTTTCGTCGTACGCGCGCGACAATGTTCGGCTGATCCGCCTGTCCAGCAACCAGGGCGCAAGTGGCGCCGTCAACGAAGGCGTCGCTGCCGCGAAGGGCGAGTTCATCGCCTTTCTCGACGCCGATGACGAATGGCTGCCGACCAAACTCACCAAGCAGATCGAGTTGTTGGTGCGCAATCCCAAGGCCGTGATGGCAACTTGCGGCTGCCACTTTGTCGATGGGAAGGGCAACGTTTTCCGCGAATTCGGCATGCCGCCGCCAGGCATCGACAAAGCAGAGGTGTGGCGGGCACTGCTCGCGGCAACGTTCATCGCCAAGCCGTGCGTCGTCGCGCGAACGGCTGCATTGCGTGCGGTCGGCCCATTCGATGTCGATCTGCCGGTCGCCGAAGATCAGAACATGTGGATCCGCCTGTCGATGACGGGGGAAGTCGAGTTCGTGCCGGAATTTCTTACCTTGGTGCACGATGCGCCGAGCAGTCTTACCAAGGTCTACGCCGACAAGGTCGACAAGTATGTGCTGCCGATGATCCGGCGCCATATCACTCAACAGGACAAAGCGCTGTCGAGCGAACAGATCAAGGACATTCTTGGCGCGCGCTACACGTCGGTTGGTCGCAACCTGTACATGACCGGATCACTCGTGCGCGGTACCGCGCTGATCCTGCGCGGCATGGCACTTGGCGACCATGTGGGGGAAAATTTCTGGTATCTCGCGGCCGCGTCGCCGCCGGCCAAAGCTGTGAAGAAGCTGCTCCGGCGTCCCGGCGCCATCCCGCGGGAAGATGCTTCCCCGCCGCCGCCGTCCGATGGCGGATTGCTTCGGCCGCACAAGCAGGACCTGGTTGCTCTGCCGCCAAGCCCGCCAATCCTGATCGTGATGGTGGATGCGGAGGCGGAATTCGATTGGAACGGCCCGTTTCTGCGCACGCTCGTCAGTGTTCGGAATCTCAGCCAGCAGGTTATCGCGCACGACATCTTCGACAAGCTGAATATCCACCCGACCTACCTCGTCGATTACGCCGTGGCCACGCAACCCGAGGGCTACGAGCCGATTCGCGAACTGTTGCAGTCCGGCCGCTGTGAGATCGGCGCGCATTTGCAGCCGTGGGAAAATCCACCGTTCGCCGAGGAACCCAGCGTTCGCACGTCGTTCAACCACAACCTTCCGGCGTGGCTCCAGAAGGAGAAGCTCCAGCGCCTCACCGATGCCATCGTCAGCAACTTTGGCGTGCGGCCGACCGCCTACAGAGCAGGCAGATACGGCGTTGGGGACGAGATCGCCTGGATACTGGAGTCGCTTGGCTATCAGATCGATCTCAGCGTGCTGCCGGGCCACGACCTGCGCCGGCGCCATGGTCCGGATTTTCGGCGAGCATTCAACCAGCCCTACTGGTTCGGACCCGATCGCAAACTGCTGGAAATTCCGCTCACCACGGGGTTCGCCGGCATGCTTGCCTGGGGCGATGAACCGCAGGTGTTCGACGCGTCCATCTACACCGCGATCTCGCAGCCGCGGGGGACCAGGTGGCATCTGCCAGGCATGTTCTCGCGTCTTGGCCTGCTGGAGCGCATCACGCTGACGCCGGAAGGCATGTCGATCCAGGAATTGAGGCGTCTGACACGCCTTCTGCTACACAGGGGCCAGCGGGTTTTCACCTTCAACTATCACAGTTCTTCACTGTTGCCGGGCTATACGCCATACGTTCGCTCGCGCGCCGACCTCGACAGGATGATCGGCACGATCGAGGAATACATGCACTATTTCATCGGGGAGATCGGCGGGATCGCGATGACGCCCACCCAATTCCACGCGTCGTTGCAGGCGGAACCGCCTGCGCGCGCGCCAACCCACGGTGCTGTCGGGTCATTGGTGCAGTGAACGCGCTGCGTCCGCTCCTGCGTGACATTGCGTTTCGATCGGGCGCGCTGTCGCTCGCGCGGAGCAGGCTGCGCCATGCGCTGACCGTGGTGATGCTGCATCGGGTGATCGATCCGGCCGATCCGGATTTCGCCGCGTCCGACCCGACCTATACATTGTCCGTGCCATTGTTCGAGCGGTTGCTGGACTTCCTGTGCGATCACTATGCGGTGGTCAGCCTGCGCGATGTGATGAATGCCAGCGACGGTGCGCGGTCCCTGCCGGACCATGCAGTGCTGATCACGTTCGATGACGGTTGGGCGGACAACCTTCGCTATGCCGCGCCTTTGTTGCGCGCGCGGGGATTGCCTGCCGTAGTTTTTGCAGTGCCGGATGCGATCCTGTCGCCATCCGACGGATGGTGGCAGGAGCAGGTGTTCGCTGCCGGCCGTTCCGGTAGGCTCCCAGGCGGGACATCGCCGCTCGATCTGGTGGCGCGCCTTGCGCCGATGGACGCAGACGAACGAACGCGGATTCTCGCCACCGTTCCCGTGCAACCATGCCATGCGCGCATGATGCTGACACCCGAGGAAGTGCCGCTCCTGGCGGAATACGGCATCGACGTCGGCCTGCATGGCTATTCGCACGCGCCGCTGACGATGGTCGTCGATGTCGAGCTGGAGTTGACGCGCGCGAAGCAGGCGCTCGCGATGTTGTCGGGCGGCACGGCGACCACGACCGCGCTGGGTTGCCCTCATGGACGCTACGACGAAAGGGTGATCGCGGGGACGCATGCCGCCGGCATGAAGCTGGTGTTCACCAGCGACCCGATTCTGAATCTGACGCACGATGGCACGCTGATTCCGCCTCGCCCGCTTGGCCGCATCAACGTCGAGGCTCGTCGGATCGCGGATGGATCTCGGCGCTTCGATCCCGCCGCCGCGGCACGCTGGCTGTGGGCGCGCGACTGCCGGTAGTGCGTCAGCCTGCCGGCGCTGTCGGTTTCTCGCCGCGCTCGGACAGCATGCGGTCGAAATAGGCGATCGTGCGGGTCAGGCCATCATCCAGAGCGACGCGCGGTTCCCACGCCAGATCGCGACGTGCCAGTGTGATGTCGGGGCAGCGCTGCAACGGATCGTCCTGCGGCAATACGCGATACACGATGGCCGAACGCGAGTTGGTCAGTCGGATCACTCGATCGGCCAGTTCGCTCACCGGAATTTCGTGCGGGTTGCCCAGATTGATCGGGCCGGTGATGCCATCGCCCGTCGCCATCAGGCGAACGAAGCCATCGACCAGATCTTCAACGTAGCAGAACGCGCGTGTCTGGCTGCCGTTGCCGTACAATGTGATCTCGTCGCCGCGCAACGCCTGCACGATGAAGTTCGACACGACGCGGCCATCGTTCGGATGCATCCGCGGCCCGTAGGTGTTGAAGATGCGCGCCACCTTGATGCGTGTCTTGTGCTGGCGGAAATAATCGAAGAACAGCGTCTCGGCGCAGCGCTTGCCTTCATCGTAGCAGGCGCGCGGACCCAGCGGATTGACGTTGCCACGGTAGTCCTCGGTCTGCGGATGCACGGTGGGATCGCCATATACTTCGCTGGTCGAGGCCTGCATAATTTTCGCGCCGACCCGCTTTGCCAGGCCGAGCATGTTGATCGCGCCGATCACGCTGGTCTTGGTGGTCTGCACCGGGTCGTATTGGTAATGCACCGGAGAGGCGGGGCAGGCGAGATTATAGATCTCGTCAACCTCCACATACAGCGGGAAGGTGACATCGTGGCGCATCACCTCGAAATGCGGATCGCCCATCAGGTGCGCGATATTGTCCTTGCGCCCGGTGAAATAATTGTCGACGCACAGCACATCGTCGCCGTCATGGATCAGGCGTTCGCACAGATGCGAGCCGAGAAATCCGGCGCCCCCGGTTACCAGCACGCGCTTTCTGGTCAATGCCATCAGCGTGCGTTTCCCAGACAGGTTGCGCGGTCGGCGGGCGGACCGAATTCGCGTGGGCGCAGGCCGGCGTGCAGCCAGGTGATCAGCGAATAGATGTCGTAAATCGGCAGGCCCAGGGCCTCACGCAGCGCGAACGCGTAGGGCGGCATGTTGGTGCATTCCAGCACGATGGCGCCGATGTCGGGATCGCGGGATACCAATGTGCGTCCGGCGTCCAGAATGTCAGCGGCGGCCATTGCCACGTCCATGTCCTGCTTCTCGCCGCGGATCAGCACGCGGAAGAACTCGCGACCGTCCTCGGTGCCGACGAATGGCGTATCGAGCGACACGCCGGCGGCTGACAGATGCTGCGGCGTCAGCGAACCGGCGGATACGGTTATGATACCGACACGCTTGCCGGGCGGCAGCATGGCCTGCACCCATGGCACCTGGATCAGCGCGCTGGTGGCAACCGGCACGCGCACACGGGCCGCGAGTTCCGCCTGGAACAGCGACAGGAAGCCGCAGTTGGTGGTGATCGCCTCCGCGCCGTCGTGGACCAGTTCGGCGGCGGCAGCCAGGAAGTCGTCCAGCAGGCCGGCCGCGGCGTTCAGCACCACGCGTTCCGGGGTCGCGCCGCGCACGACGCGGTACAGCACCGGGAACGGCCAGGTTGCGGCGTTGCCCATATCACCGGGGATGCGGGGGAATCGTGCCTCCAGCATCAGGATTCCGAGCGGGGCGCCGTAGATCGCCTTGCCGCCTTTCGCTATGACCTGCATGGTGACAGCATGCACCATTCGATCGACAGGAGGAAGTAATGGCCGAGCGGCCGTTCACGCAGGCTGACCTGGATGTACTGGCGGAGTGGGATACGCCGAAGATCTGTAACGGCCTGGAGATAACCTCGCCGGAGCGCCGCCGCTTCGGCTACACCGTGGAGCCTATGGTGTGCATCGACCCGAAGGCCAAGCCGATCGTCGGCCTGGCGCGGGTGGGCATGATCCGTTCCACCGAACCGCCGCGCGGCAAGGTGACCGACCGGGCGGACTGGTATGACTATGTGCATGCCACCGATTTCCCGACCATCGCCGTCATTCAGGACATCGATGGGCAGATCGGTTACGGCGCCTATTGGGGCGAAGTGCAGTCCACCATCCACAAGGCACTCGGCTCGATCGGGTGTGTCACAAACG
>DATKFJ010000563.1:0-35562 GCA_035511435.1 Acetobacteraceae bacterium
TTGGCCGCCCCACGGATCAGGTCCGACGCACGTTCGGCCAGGCCTATTTCGTGGATGCCGGCTGGGGCCGAGTACTACCGCCTGTCGCAAGCGGCCACACGTAGCGATCCCACGTCAGACCGACCACTTCCATACGGCCGCCAGCTCGCACGCCGAACCGTTCGGCGAGGTGCCGCGAGCGGGCGTTCTGCGGATGAATGGCCGAAATCGCGTGCGACAGCCGCAGAACGTCGCGCGCGTAGTCGCGAATGCAACGCACCGCCTCGGTCGCGAAACCTTGGCCCCAGACCGCGGGGTCGAACGTGTAGCCGAGCTCACACTCGAATGTTAGCGCAACGCCAGAGGGCGCGTGCGCGTCCCCGAACCATCCTCTGCGGATCCTGTGCTCGGGTTCCGCGGACTCGACAACAAGGTCCATCAAGCCGCAGCGCCCGATCAGCGCTCCGTCTGCCTTGCGCAGGACCGCGAGATAGCCGAGAGCGAGCTGCTCATAGCTCTCGAGAGTGGACCGCAACCATACGGCCGACTGTTCCGGCGAGCGCGGCCGGCCTCCGGGATAGAGATACTGTGCGACCTCGGGGAGCGCGTGGATGCGGGTGAAGAACGGCAAATCGTCTGTCGCGACCCGCCGCAATACAAGGCGAGCCGTCTCCAGCCGATCTGTGCCGTGCGCCAGCGTCATTTTGACGACTCCTTCATGTGGCTCGGGTTGTAGAGCCGTTCGCGGAACGGGGCACACCCGCTGGGTAGAGCGGCCGGTTCGAATGACCGCTTTCCATCTGGGTCACTGATCTGCAGACGTCCAGCGATAGTCCGCCCAGGCCAGGATGAGGTCGCGATTCGATCGGCCGCCTGCGGCCTGGACACCCGAAGGAAAGCCGCCATGACGGAGGGCGAACGACGCGCACCGCTCCACCCGCACCGGCCCACCACGTCCAAACCCCATGCACCTGTACCAACCCCACCATACTGCAAGCCGCCAACCAGTGACGAATACGCAACAGCTGCTTCGCACCACGCTCGCCACGCCAAGACCCCATGCACCTATTCCACGCCCACCGCCCCAGCGACCCGTTGGGCCGGCGCGTCCCACCCGTGCTAGGCTCCCGCCAAACCACCCGCCCGGAGGAAAGCGCCATGGACACCCACACGCCACAACCCGGCGAAGTCACCGACCGTAACCTCGCCCTCGAACTGGTCCGCGTCACCGAAGCCGCCGCCCTGGCCGCCTCCGCCTGGATCGGCCTCGGCAAGAAGAATGAAGCCGACGGCGCCGCAGTGGAAGCCATGCGCAAGGCCTTCGACCAGGTCGCCATCGAAGGCACCGTCGTCATCGGCGAGGGCGAGATGGACGAAGCCCCGATGCTCTACATCGGCGAGAAAGTCGGCTCCGGCGGCCCCCGCATGGACATTGCGGTCGATCCGCTGGAAGGCACCACGCTCACCTCCAAGGGTGGCCCCAGCGCGCTCGCCGTCGTGGCGTTGGCGGAGCACGGCAACTTCCTGCACGCCCCCGACATCTACATGGACAAGATCGCCATCGGCGGCGGCCTGCCGGACGGCGTGGTGGACCTCGACGCGCCCGTCGGCAAGAACCTGCGCGAACTCGCCCGGGCCAAACACCGCGAGGTCTCCGACCTGATGGCCTGCATCCTCGATCGCGACCGCCACAAGGAACTGATCGCCAAGGTGCGCGAAGCCGGCGCACGCATCATGCTGATCAGCGACGGCGACGTCGCCGGCGTGGTCGCCACTGCGACACCGGATTCCGAAATCGACATCTACCTGGGTTCCGGCGGTGCACCGGAAGGCGTGCTGGCCGCCGCGGCATTGCGCTGCATCGGCGGTCAGATGCAAGGCCGTCTGATGTTCGAAAACGACGACCAGGTCGAACGTGTCCGCTCGATGGGCCACGCCGATCCACGCCGGAAATTCTCGCTACAGGAAATGGCGAAGGGCGACGTGATGTTTGCCTGCACCGGCGTTACCTCGGGCACCATGCTGCGCGGCGTGAAGCGCTTCGGCCACGGCGCGACGACGCATTCCATGGTAATGCGCAGCAAGTCCGGCACGGTGCGGATCGTCGAGGCGCATCACAACTTCCGCACCAAGACCTGGCTGCATGGCTAGTGCGGCGGAATCCTGTCATTGCGAGAAGCACAGCGACGCAGCGATCGCGGTCGGCATCAGGCACTCTCGGCGCGGTTGCGAGATTGCTTCGTCGCTGTGCCCTTCGAATCACCGGACTGCGCAGCAGTAGAAGCCTGACTGCGCAGCAGTAGAAGATGAAACCACAGATGCACACAGATTCACACAGATACGCTCTTCGCTCACGGCTGGCGGCGCATAGCGATTCCATCAGTGTGCATCAGTGGACATCCGTGGTTTCATTTCCTTCATGACCGACTGCGTACTCGGCGTAGGTCGCAGCCTGACCAACCGCCGTTGGATCTGGCGCGCAGCGGAGGATCGCATCGGCCTCGGCATCGCCCAACGCCTGGAGCTGCCGGAAATCGTCGGCCGCCTGCTGGCTGCACGCGGCATAGACATAGACGGCGCCTGCCACTTTCTCGACCCCACCCTGCGCGCGCTGCTGCCTGATCCGTCGGTGCTGACAGACATGGACATAGCAGCCGACCGCTTGGCCTACGCCGTACAGCATACCGAGATGGTTGGCGTATTCGGCGACTACGACGTCGACGGTGCATGCAGTTCCGCCCTGATGGTAACGCTGCTGCGCCAATTGGGCTGCGAGGTCATCCACCACGTCCCCGACCGCATGATGGAAGGCTACGGTCCCAACGGCCCCGCGCTGCATTCGCTGGTGCTGCGCGGCGCGCGCCTGATCGTCTGCGTGGACTGCGGCACTGCGGCGGCCGAAGCACTGGGCTTCATCGCCGGCGACGCCGACATCGTCGTGCTGGACCACCACAAAGCCGAAGGCCCGCCGCCGGCAATCGTCGCCACAGTCAATCCGAACCGCTTGGACTGCACCTCCGGCCTGACATCGCTCTGCGCCGCCGCCGTCGCGTTCCTGACCGCCGTCGCAACGGTGCGCACGCTGCGCCGCCAAGGCTTCTTCAACGCGCGCAAGGAACCCGACCTGATCGCGCTGCTGGACCTGGTAGCGCTGGCAACGGTCTGCGACGTGATGCCACTGACCGGCGTGAACCGGGCGCTGGTGTGCCAAGGCCTGAAGGTTATGGCCCGCCGATCACGTCCCGGCATCGCCGCATTGCTGGAGGTGGCACTGGTCCGCGACCGCCTGTCCACGGCGACATGCGGCTTCGCACTCGGCCCCCGCATCAATGCCGCCGGCCGCATTTCCGAAGCCGACCTCGGCCTGCGCCTGCTGCTCTGCCAAGACCCGGTGGAAGCCGCCGCATTGGCCGCTACACTCGACGCCGTGAACCGCCAGCGCCAGGAGGTCGAGGCCGCGATGCTCGACGCTGCCATGCGTGCGGCCGAAGCGCAGGCGGATGCCGGCCACGCGACACTGGTCATCAGCGGCCCGGCCTGGCATCCCGGCGTGGTGGGCATCGTCGCCGGGCGCATCAAGGAACGCTTCAACCGCCCCGCCTGCGTCGCCGGCATCGCGGACAATCTGGCGAAGGGATCCGGACGTTCGGTAGCCGGCATCGATCTCGGCGCCGCGGTCATCGCGGCGCGCCAGGCAGGCATCCTGAAGACCGGCGGCGGTCATCCGATGGCCGCCGGCTTCACGCTGGCGCCGGATCGCATGTCAGACTTTCACGCATTCCTCGATGAACGACTGGCCGCCGCTGCATTGCTGCCGACAGCGGCGGATCTGTCGGTGGAAGGTACGCTGGCCGTACTCGGCGCCACAACGGAACTCGCGCGCCATCTCGGCCGGTTGGCGCCGTTCGGTGCCGGCAACGAAGAACCAATGCTCGTGCTGCAGCGCGCGCGTGTTTTGCGTGCCGATCGCGTCGGCCGAGAAGGCAACGCGATCCGAGCCTTCGTGGAAGGCGAAGGCGGCGGCCCGCGCCTGAAGGCGATGTTGTTCCGCGCCAAAGACGGAATCCTCGCGCAGACGATGCTGGCGGGCAATGGTATGCCGCTGCATCTGGCGGGCCACTTGCGTGCCGAGGAATGGAACGGTGCGGTAAATCCCGGTTTCATCATCGCCGACGCCGCGCCGGCTTGACCCTGCCATGCCCCTCCGCTACCCACCCCCGGCCTAGCCGAGACACTGCGGTCCCGTTCGTCTAGTGGCCCAGGACACCGCCCTTTCACGGCGGTAACAGGGGTTCGAGTCCCCTACGGGACGCCACATACGTAAACGCCGGCATTGGCGTCGCCCGGCGGCAATCGTCTTCGCGTGCGGGCCGTTCTCGTTGTGGAATATATCCCCTCAGACCAAGATGCAGGTCTCTGCGCCAAATGGTGTGCCGCGGTGCGCGCTCGTCGGTCGGACGGTTGAATGCGGGTAAGGGTGATGGAGGCACGGCAAGTGTGTCCAAGCGGCCCGACGCGTCATCTCTCGATAGCAGGATTAGAAAACGTCCGTATCGGGACCTCGGTAGGTTCCGAGCAGTCTGTCCCAGAAGAAGTCGATCACCGCGAAATTGCTGTCTGCGTGCAGGTGGTGGACGAAGTGACTTTGCTGCTTGCGCCTGAACCAAGCGAAACGTGCGAGTTTCGATCCTGCGACATGGTATTCCTTGTCAAGATATACGTGCGCATAGAACGACGCCGCACTTGCAAAGGCCATTACGACGAACAGATCGAACGGAAGAACAAGAAACACCCCACCGGCGACGAGGAGCGCGGGGATGATAAAGTAGGGCGTGTTGTTGCCTTCCTCGCCACGATACGTAGAGGACACGAGATGGCCCTTGGCGTAGTAAGTATGATGGAATTTGATGTGGTTCCGGTAGAAGGCGCCGCCTATCCGGTGATGGCCGAGGCTGTAATGGAACAGAGTTTGGCTGCTCGATACGACCAGATGAGTACAGATGGCAGTGAGAATGAAAAGCGGAAGCTCCGACAGGCACCATCGCAACCCTCCGACCATCGACAATGGAACTCCCCCCACTGGGCCATCGCGAGCGTGACACATCCACCTGCCCGACGAAGGATTGCCATGTCTCACTCGGCACAACATATGCCAGTCGGACTGTTGGTCAAACGTGGCAGCGCCGCTTCATACGGAGATCGCTGACCACCAACGAAGCCGCCGAAACGGGCTGTTCAGTGCCTATTGATATGCGGTGGCCACCGCCAGAGCGCAAGGACGGGATGGCAAATGAAGCGACGGCCGCCACCCGGACGGTTGATCGTAGCCTCGCCACTCATCGCCGACGTGCAGCCTTCTTTTGCGCTGCTGGGCCCTTTCGACCTAATCCGATCTTCATCGTCCCGATCTTCATCACCAGCGCAAATCGCGTCTTCGCATCGTCCGGCGAGACCACTGGATAGCCAGATCGAAAACCCCACTTCTGACGGTGGTGATCCACCGCGAGCTTGCGATCGGGCATCAAGTGTCGTTTGAGCATTGAGGGCGCTGCCTTCCGGCCGCCTCTCTTGAACATGCAGGCGCCCGTCGGGGAGTGAAGCCCAGCGGACCACCCCCGGCTGGCTTGCGCCGCCACTGTCCGATCACCGGCATCCTTCACCGTCAAACATCACTGCCCCAAGGCCCTGAGCCCACTTAACCGAAGAGTCATTCATTTGGTTCAATGTTCCGTCTGCCAATGGGACTCGATCGATGCGGTGGGACGGCTGGCGATTCAATATGTGTCGTTTGGCTTGGCGCACCACGTTGCGCGCTCGTGGCCAAGCCGCGGGTCGTGTCAGACGCGTATTTGTGCGATTCGGGGTAGCCAGCCCGCTGCGTCATATTATGGCTTGGGCGACCCAGCGATGGACCCGGACCGCCGAGCCCGCGCGCGCCGCGTCCGGCATGTCGGCCCAATTCGGGCTCGTCCGATCCACCCGGCGCATTTGGCTTGTGTGCGTAACGCTGATCGCCGTCGTGGTTTCTCAGGAGGGCTATTCGGTCTGGTCCGGGCATAATCAGGCGATCCGCGACACGGAGCGGAATGTGGCGAACCTCAGCCTGGTGTTGGCCGAGTACACGTCGCGCTATATGGCGGTCGCGGACCTCGTGCTTCAGGGTGTGCAGACCGAATTGCAGCACAACGGGATGAATACCGCTGCGACTTTCCAGGATCGAGCGGGTTCCCCTGCCATCTACGACGACCTCGTCCAGCAGGTACAGAGCATCCCCGGGCGCAACGCGCTGTTGCTGTTCAGTGCCGACGGCGAACTGGTCAACCATTCGCGGCCAGGGGGTATGTCGAACTTGAGTGCGCTGGATCGAGATTTCTTTGTCCACTTTCAGAACTCTGACGACCCTGGCGTCTATGTCAGTGCGCCGGCCAAAAGTCGGGCAACTGGCAACTGGACGCTGTTTCTTGCGCGCCGCCTCGTCGCATCCGATGGTCAATTTCTCGGCGTGGTGGCGGCTGCGATCGACATAGATTCCCTGCAGAACTTCTATCGTGCCAGCCGCGCAACCAAAGCCCAGGGAGTCACTCTGCTGCGGCGCGATGGGCTCGTCGTGGTCCGGTATCCTGACCCCAGCCATTCTATCGGTACCTCGATGCCGCCGCAGTCTCCCTGGTATGGTACTGTCGCCAAGGATGGCGGCACTTACCGATCACCAGGCTTTTTTGGCGCACCGCCGGCCATAGTGGCCGCCCGCCCACTCCATGACTACCCGCTGGTAATCGACGTCGTAATGTCTGAGTCGGATGCCCTGGCAGTCTGGCGGATCACTGCAATCTGGCAGGCCGTCGGTATGCTCGTTTCGGTGAGCAGCTTCATCGCACTCTTTTGGCTGGTAGGGAGACTATTTCGCCGCCAGGAACTGCAATCCGGCCAGCTTCGACAGGAGCGGGATTTCTCGACCGCGTTGATAGAGAGCATGCCGGGCTTCTGCGTTCTGATCGATCAGGCAGGCCACCTGATTCGCTGGAACGCCAATCTGCCGAAGCTGACCGGCCGGTCTGATCAGCAGCTTCAAGGTTCCGATGCGATCATGATCGCGGTCGAAAGCGATCGCGATTTGGCGCGCAGTAAAATTAAGGAAGTTTTCGTCCAAGGGGCCAACGAGGTTGAATTCGGCGTATCCGACGCAAGTGGTGAAGTGCTTGTCGTTCATTGGCATGGACGGATCGTCACAAACAAAGGCGATCACTATCTGCTGGCCATTGGGATCGACGTAACCGAAGCACGCGCCACGGAGGCTCAGGTAAAGGAGAGTGAAGACCGCTTCCGGACCATATTCGATTCAGTCAATGACGGTATCATCGTTCATGAGGTCGGTACCGGCGACTTCATCGATGTCAATGCACGCATCTGCGAGATGTTCGGTTATACACGGGACGAGTTTCTCAAACTCGATCTGAGAGGTTTGTCCACCGGGGTCTCCCCGTACACCGCTGACGAAATAGCCCTGCTGATCACCAATGTCGTGACGAACCAAGCCCGGGTCTTCGAGTGGCATTGCAAGGCCAAGGATGGGCATCTGTTTTGGGTCGAAATATCGATCCGGCGTGCTGCCTTTGGCGGGCAGGACATCCTTTTGTCCACGACGCGGGATATCACCGACCGGCGCCGGGTGAGCGAGCAAATCAGCTACATGGCCCGTCACGACAGTCTGACGGGACTCGCGAACCGCCGGGTCTTCGTCGAGGCACTCGATAAGGCGATAGCGGGGGCGCACGGCGGCGCCGGTGGCTTCGCAGTGCTGTACATAGATCTTGACCATTTCAAGGACATCAACGACACGCTTGGCCATCCCGCCGGCGATCTTTTGCTCCAAACGGTCGCAACGCGGCTACGGGAGCACGTCCGCGAAGGCGACACGGTTGCCCGGTTTGGCGGCGACGAGTTTGCCATAATCCTGAACAATATACGGCAGCCGGCAGACGCGGCTGGCGTCTCGCACAGGATTCTCGACGCGATCAGCGCACGAGTCGGCAGCCAAAAGGAGCTGGTGGCAGTCGCCGGTGTTATTGCGGACAAGGTCGTGAAGGCGGTCGCTGAACCAGTCGTTGTCCAAGGCACTCAAATACGTTCCGGCGCGACAATTGGCATCGCGATCTATGGGGCGGATTCACTGGACGCCGAGACGATGCTTTCGCATGCGGATTTGGCGCTCTATCGAGCGAAGTCGGAAGGGCGGGGAGCCTATCGCTTCTTTACCGAGGCCATGGACACCGAAGTCCGCGCACGGGTGCGCATGAATATGGAACTTGGCGAAGCCATGACCTCGGGCCAGTTCTTTCTGATGTATCAACCTCAGGTCGAGATCGGCACCAATTATATCGTCGGCCTTGAGTCGTTGGTGCGATGGCGCCACCCAATGCGCGGAATTATGGGGCCGGGTCGTTTCATTCCGGTGACGGAGAGCAACGGCATTGTCGTACCGTTGGGACGTTGGATCATGCGTGAGGCTTGCCGCCAGACAAAGCAATGGCGCGACGCCGGCATTGCGCCACCATTGATCTCGGTAAACCTGTCGGGCGTCCAATTCAAGAACCCACAGGAGCTGGAAAGTGATATCGCGGCGACCATCGCAGAGTTCGAACTGCCGCCGACGATGCTTGAGCTGGAATTGACTGAAAGCGTTCTGATGGCGGCGTCTCGCGAGCATAATGACCTCCTTCTTCGCCTTCGCAAGACCGGCTACCGCATCGCGATTGATGATTTCGGCAGCGGCTACTCGTCGCTCGACTACCTGCGCCGATATCCTGTGGATCGGATCAAGATTGCGCAGAGCTTTATTGCGGAGATTGGTACCAACTCAGGATGCGACGCGATTGTGAGAGCGGCGCTTGGTCTCGCGCGTGAATTGAATATCGAGGTCGTGGTGGAGGGTGTGGAGACTACCGCGCAGCTCGAGCTGCTGAGAGGTTGGGGCTGCCGAATAGTGCAGGGATATTATTATGCCAGACCTCTGACCGCTTCCGATGTTACCGGTGTCCTGCGCAGCGGGAAAATAGATCCAGCCTTTGCCAACTTGTTGGATCTGACCGCGCACGCGGCTCGGTGAGCAATCGGCGCGGGCCGGTGGGCAATCAAGGAGGCCCAGTATGTCACTGTCACGAAGTCCGCCACGTTGGCGTAACACGCCGCGCGTGGCCCGATCGAGGCGCGATGGATTGTGTCGGCCGGGTACGGATGTCAGCGTGACATCGGGCACGCAGGTTTTGCCTGGACAAAGCGGATGAGCGACAACGTGCTTGACGCGCCGTCGATCCAGCAGATCGTGTACGACACGTTGGACCGCTCGGATGACATTGTCCTGATCGTCGAACAGATCGACGAAACAGCCGCGGGCATCATCGTCGCTTCGGCTAACGGCGCATTCTGTCGTGCCGCATCCACCTGCCAGTCCGACGTTGTAGGAAGGCCGCTGCTGGGGTTGACTGCCCCCGCTGCCGATCCTGTCAGCGTTGCCAATCTCGTGAAGGCGGTTCACGAGCGTCGGTCGTTCAGGTCGGAGTTGCTGTGCAATCGGACCGGGAGTGCCCCGTTCTGGTTCGGCCTTCACCTCATGCCGGTGCGCGATGCAAACCCGCCGCGCTTTGTCGTTCTGGGCCGGGACATCACAGACAGTCTGCAAAGCCGTCAACAGCAGGCGGCCGTTCAAGGGTTGCTGGCCAAGGTGTTCCTGTGCGTCCAGGTGCCTGTGGCCATCCTGACGGAGAACGGCGTGATCCAGATGACCAATCCAGCTCTCGACCAGACGCTCGGGTACAAGGCGGGCGGTCTGGCCGGCAAGCGGATGATCGACTGCACCGGGCCCAGCGCCCGCACGTCGGCAATCGCGGCGCGGCAAAGGCAGGTTGAGAACAATCTGGACTACACGGTTGCAACGTCGCTGCTGCGAGCCGATGGGACCGAGGTTGCTGTCGATATGACATCCATCTCGGTGCAGCAGAATGATCTCAGGCGTTTCAAAATCATCACGCTGGTCAAGCGGGCGGACGACGCACCGCCGATCACCGTCCACATCGCCGGCAAGATCAGGTTGGTAGGTTTACAGGAGGTGAAGGCCTCACTCGGCTCGCGCTGGGCCGCAGCAGCAGAACGTGTGATGGCGAGTGCCGAGCATGTCATCAAACGCCACTGCGGACCCAGGGACACCTACTCGCGCACGCAGGATGGCGAGTTCCTGATCTGCTTCGGCGAGGCGACTGAAGATGAAGCTGCGTTCCGCGCCGCGACAATATCACGCGAAATACGCAAGCGGCTGATCGGCGAGGGCGAGACGGGACCAGCCGCCCAGGTATCCGCGATGACGGCTGCCGTAGAGGTACAGAACCAGCCCGGCCGTTCCGCCGACATGTTGGGCGCAACGATAAGCGAACGGTTGAATGGACGGTTGGCCGAGATCGAGGAGCAGGCACGGGTCACTCTGCGCGGTGCGGCCATCGCAGCGACATGCGAGCTGGAGGCGGTGCGAGGCCGGCGCTCCGAACAGCCGGTTGCGCAATACGCCCAATTGCCGCACGAGTTGGAATGGCGAATCCAGGCCGCCTATTGCGCGCTGCCCTCCGCCGAGAGGAAGACATTCGACTTCGACCGGCTGGTACTCGGCGTTGTGGCCGAACAGATCGTCGTCGACCTCGCCGCCGGCAGATCGACGCCGATTTTGGTCAATGTCGATTTCGAGGTATTTCTCGATCGCCGTTGCACGGAGCGCTACCTTGCTGCCTGCCAGGCACTCGATCCCAGGATTCGGGAGCGCCTGATGCTGGTGCTGACTGACATGCCCCCAGGTTGTCCGCAGAACCGCGTACTGGAATGCGTAACACGCCTGCGACCGTTTTGCTGCAGTGTGGGATTTCAATCGGAGACACTGGAAACGCCGACAGTAGACCCCGCGAGCTTTGGTTCACCTATCGTGGTGCTGAAGGTGGCTGACCTGAGCGTGCGGAATGGCAAGGATATGGCGAAGCTCGGCAAATTGATTGAGTACTTCCACAATCACAGGTCGCGCGTTCTGATTCGTCACGTCAAGAACAGGGATGATGCGAATATGATGTTGCGTGAGTGCGGCCTGGACCTTGTATCGGTTCTGGCAGGCTAAGAGCCGTCAGACCTGGGGCCGCGGCCCCGCGTGGCGGCAATCCGGTTTGACGACACCGGACGCCAGATCGTGACCGAGCTCGTCGAACAGCCGTTCGGCATAGCGATGGAACAGCTTTTCCAGCACGTCATCGGCCAGCACGTCATCGGCCAGCACGTCATCAGATAGATGTCGGCGCTGCCGCGAACGATCATCTGCTTCTTGCGTCCGACGCGGCAATCTTCCGCCGGTCATTCGTTATCGGCAGGAGACTGCTGTGTCGCTGCGCCCACCTCAATGACAAGGCGCCGGTCTTGTCCCATAGTGGTGCGAACCGTGGGGGAGACACCGTATGAACCTGACCAACCAGGTCGCACTGGTGACCGGTGCCGGGCAAGGTATCGGCAAGGCATCCGCACTGGCCCTGGCCGAGGCCGGCGCGCATGTCGTGGTTGCCGACATCGACAGACAGAAGGCGGAGGCGACGGCGGACGCTATCATGTCGTCGCAGCGCCGGGCGCTGGCCGTGCAGGCGGACGTCGGCGATCTGCAACACATCGACCGCATGGTGCGCGAGACGCTTGAAGCGTTTGGTCAGATCGACATCCTGCTCAACAACGCCGGCGTCACGCGTCGCGCCGACATCATGGACATCACCGAGGCAGACTGGGACCGCATCCACCGCGTGAACGCCAAAGGCGTCTTCTTCTGCCTGCAACGCGTCGCCCGCGAAATGATTCCTCGGCGAAACGGGCGCATCATCAACATCGCCTCAATCGCCGGGAAGGGTTACGCGGGCGCTTCCAACGCGGCGTACGCGGCAAGCAAAGGTGCGGTGATCAGCCTGACGAAGACTGCAGCGCAGCAGTTGGCCGCGCACAACATCAACGTCAATGCCGTCTGCCCCGGCGTTACGCGGACGGCTCTGTCGGACGCCAACCTGCAAGTGCGCGCGCAACAGGAAGGTGTGAGCTTGCAGGAGATGGAACGGCGTCGCGCCGCGGTCATTCCACTGAACCGTGCGAATGACCCGGAGGATATCGCCGCCATGGTTGTGTTCCTGGCATCGGCCGGCGCGCGAAACATCACCGGCCAGTCCTTCAATGTGGATGGCGGCCTGATCCCGGACTAGGCTGGCGCGCCATCGGGGGAAACACGACAATGCAGGCGGATTACGTCATCGTCGGCGCGGGTTCGGCGGGGTGCGTTCTGGCGAACAGACTAACCGAAGCTGCCAACACACGCGTGGTGCTAATCGAAGCAGGCGGACGTGACTGGAATCCGCTGATCCACATCCCAGCCGGCTACATGAAATTGCTGGATCATCCAACGCTGACCTGGGGTTTCAAGGCGGAGGCCGATCCCGGCACCAACGGGCGCGCGATCTCCTATCCGCGCGGACGGGTGCTGGGTGGATCGAGTTCGATCAACGGCATGATCTACGTCCGCGGTCAGCCGGAAGATTTCGACCACTGGGCGCAACTCGGCAATCGCGGTTGGTCGTGGGACGACGTGCTGCCGTTCTTCCGCAAAGCGGAGAACTGGGAAGGCAAGGCAGACGCGGTGCATGCCAAGGGTGGCCCGTTGTTCACCTCGCACGGTCGCGACCGGCCGCTGCTGTGTCAGGCCGCGGTCCAGGCAGGACAGCAACTCGGCTGCGAGTACCGCGACGACGTCAACAACCTGCCGCCGGGCGCCGGCGATGGCATCGGCTGGGTGCAGCAGACACGCGGCGGCCGACGTCGAGCCAGCGCGGCGCGCAGCTACCTGCGCCCGGCGATGAAGCGGCCCAACCTGCAGGTCGTTACCGGCGCGCTGGTGCATCGCGTGCTGTTCGACGGCACACGGGCGACCGGTGTCGAATATTCGCGCAACGGCAGCGTCGAGCGCATCGATGCCGCGGCCGAGGTGATCCTGGCGGCCGGTGCAATCGGTTCGCCGCACATCCTGCAACTCTCCGGCGTGGGCGACCCCGAACACCTGGGCCGGGTCGGCATCGACGTGCATCACGCGTTGCGCGGCGTCGGACGGAACATGCAGGATCATTATCTCGCGCGGGTCTCTTGCACTGTGCAGGGCGCGCCGAGTCTGAACGGCCAGTCGCGCGGCCTGGGACTTGCGGCGCAGGTGCTGCGCTATGTCGCCACGGGGACCGGCATATTGACCTACGCGGCGTCGCTGGTTGCGGCGTCGGTGAAGGTGCTGGAGGAATCAGCCACGCCCGACGTGCAATGCCTGTTCGCCCACGGCAGCTATGCGCCCGGTGTGTCGCGGCAGTTGGATACGCTGCCGGGCATGACCTGCGGCATGTGGCAGATGCGCCCGCAAAGCCGCGGCTATGTCGAGGCACAATCACCTCGGCCGCAGGAACAGCCAATCATCAACCCGCGCTATTTCAGTGAGGAGGCCGACAGGCGCGCGGCTATCGGCGGCCTGCGATGGATCAGGAAGCTGTTCGCCGCACCCGCGCTGGCACAATACGTCGTGGCCGAGACGGTGCCCGGCAAGGACGTGCAGACCGATAAAGAATTGCTGCACTATGTGCAGCAGACCGGCGGCACGGTGTTCCATGCGACGTGCACCTGCAAGATGGGACCCGACACGATGGCGGTGGTGGACGACAGACTGAAGGTGCACGGTCTGGAGCGGCTGCGCGTGATCGATGCGTCGGTGATGCCGGCGGTGACTTCGACCAACACCAACGCGCCGACGATCATGGTCGCCGAAAAAGGTGCGGCGATGGTGCGGGAGGATGCGCGGGCCAAGGCGGCGTGAACAGGCGCGCCGCCTCGCGTTGACAGGTCCCGATCAATCCGGCAGGCGCGTGGATTGCCAGGTCACCATCTGCCACTTGCCGCCCTTGTTGGCATAGACATCGGTGAACCGCACGCCGAACGCGTTGGGCTTGCCGCCCGACGTGACGCGAATGCGCGCAATGCCGGTCAGCACCACTGCGTTGCCCAGGTCCTGCGCCTTCACGTCGGATGGTTCGACCGCGTTGTACACGGTCGCGCCGGACTCCATGGCGCCGATCAGGCTTTGCTTGGTATCCAGCCGCGCTGATGAGTGGCAGTAGATCAGCTCGTCGGACAGCAACGCATTCAGCGCGGCGACATCCTTGTGGGCCATCGCGTCCATGCGCTTCTTGTCCAGGTCGATAATCATCTGTCCGTTGTCTGCCATCTGGCTCTCTCCCTATGCTTCGCCGGTGCTGTCCACAGCCTAACCATCCATGAGTGACCGAGGCAAGCAGATGACCGACATGATCAATGCGTTCGTTCCGGGACCGCAAATCACCATCGACGGCGCGCCGGGCGGTCCACTTGCCGGCCTGACCTTCGCGGCGAAGGATCTGTTCGATGTCGCGGATCATCCGACCGGCGGCGGCAACCATGATTGGGCACGCACCAATCCGGTGCCGACGCGGCACGCCTGGGCGGTGCAGACGCTGCTCGACGCCGGCGCCACATTGATCGGCAAGACCATCACCGACGAAGTCTCACTCGGCATTCTCGGCGAAAACGCATTCGACGGCACGCCGCTCAACAGTCGCGCGCCTGACCGCGTGCCAGGCGGCTCTTCGTCCGGTTCTGCCGCTGCCGTTGCTGCCGGTCGGTGCGACACCGCTCTCGGCACCGATACCGGCGGTTCGGTGCGCGTGCCGGCGAGCTTCTGTGGCCTGTACGGTATCCGCCCGACGCACGGCCGCCTGGACCTGACCGGCATGTTGCCGCAGGCGCCCAGCTCCGACACCACGGGATGGTTCGCGCGTGATGCCGCGACCTTCGCCAGGGTGTCGAGCGTTTTGCTGGGTGAAGCAATCCCTGACACGCTGCCGACAGACCTGATCATTGCGGTCGATGCCTTCGGCTTCGCGGATGCCGCGGTGGCCCATGCCGTGCAGCCGATGGTCAATCGGCTGGTGGACCTGATCGGCGCGGCGCGCGAAGAGGTCATGGCACCGCAGGGTCTCTCTGTATGGGCGCGCGCGCAGCGAACGCTGCAGCCCTACGAAGCATGGCAGACTTTCCGCGCCTGGATCGACCGCGACAATCCGCGCATGGCGTTCAGCGTCGCACGTGGCCTCGTCGCAGGATCGATGATCGCTGAAGCGGATCGTGGCTGGGCGGAGCTGATGCGCCAGGAGGCGCGCGGGCGAATGGCGTATCTTCTGCCGCCCGGCACGATCCTGTGCCTGCCGACGACACCGTTTCCGGCGCCGACGAAAGGATTGTCGTTGCCGGTGCTTGGGCCGCTGCGCGATCGCATCACCTGTCTCTGTGCGCATGGTGGCCTCACCGGTGTGCCGCAGGTCAGTCTTCCTGGCGCGACAGTGGATGGAGCGCCGATCGGGCTGTCCATCGTCGGCGGCCGCGGGACCGATGCCGCGCTTGTTGCCGTCGCGCAGGCAATGCAGGCCGGACGATAGTCTGGGATTCAGCAGTCGCAACCGCAGCGCTACTTCGTGCCGTATAACCGATCGCCCGCATCACCCAGGCCCGGATGGATATAGCCGTGCCCGTCCAGTTCGCGGTCGATCGCCGCGGTGAACACCGGCACGTCGGGATGCTCCTGGCCGAACACCAGCAGTCCTTCGGGAGCGGCAATTAGACAGGTGAAGCGAATTTCCCGCGCGCCTGCCTGCTTCAGCCGTGCCACCGCGGCGCAGGCGGAATGTCCGGTGGCGAGCATCGGATCGACCAAGACAGCCAGACGCTCCCCCACGTCTTCCGGCAGCTTCACGTAGTATTCCACCGGCGTCAGGGTTACCGGATCGCGGAACAGCCCGACATGGCCGACGCGCGCCGATGGCACCAGGTCCAGCATGCCATCCAGGATTCCGTTGCCCGCGCGCAGGATCGACACGAAGCACAGCTTCTTGCCGACGAGCCGAGGCGCCTGCATGGGCTCCAGCGGTGTCTCGATCTGCACTGTCTCCAGCGGCAGGATGCGGGTGACCTCGTACGCCATCAGCAGGCTGATCTCGCGCGCAAGCTGACGGAATTGTGCGGTCGGCGTGTGCTTGTCGCGCAGCAGGGTCAGCTTGTGCTGCACCAGGGGATGGTCGACCACCGTTACGTTTGGCCGGTCCATTGCGGTTCCTCCAAAGATTTCGGTTATGCTGGCTGTCAAAGCATAGCACCGAGGATTGGCCCAGAATGGAACTCCCGTCGGAACCTGTGGATTTCCTTATCGTCGGTGGCGGTTCCGCCGGCTGCGCGCTGGCTTGCCGCCTGAGCGAAGACCCAGCGACGCGCGTGGTGCTGGCCGAGGCCGGGCGGGATGTCACGCCTGCCGACATTCCTGCTGTGCTGGCTTCGCCGTATCCCGGACGCACGTATTTCCAGTCCGAATGGCTGTGGGGCGCGTTGCAGGCGTCGCGTGGCGACAGCGGAACGAATCAGCCGACCGAGCCGTGGTTCTACGAACAGGCGCGGCTGTTGGGCGGCGGTTCGTCGATCAACGGCATCTGCGCCAATCGCGGGTCGCCGTACGACTACGACGAATGGGCGGCGATCGGTGCGCATGGTTGGAGCTGGCCGGATGTGCTGCCGTATTTCAAGAAGTTGGAAACTGACTCCGACTTCGGTGAGCCGCTGCATGGCAAGTCGGGTCCCGTGCCGATCCAACGACATCGCCGCAGGGATTGGACCGGCTACACAAGCGCCATGGCGAAGATCTTTGCCGACATGGGCTACGCGATGCAGGAGGATCAGAACGGCACGTGGGCGGACGGCGTATTTCCCACCACGTTCAATGTCGATCCGAACGGACGGCGGGGGAGTGCCGCACTGGTGTACCTGTCACCCGAGGTGCGACGCCGCCCCAACCTCACGGTGCTGACCGAAACGCCGCTCGATCGGCTGGCGATCTCGGGCGGTCGCGTCGAGGCAGCGCATTTCACCCGCAACGGCGAGCCACTCAGCCTGTCCGCGCGACAGGTGATCGTGTCGGCGGGTGCGTTGCAGAGCCCGGTGGTGTTGATGAAAAGCGGTATCGGGCCTGGCGCGCACCTCGCCGAGCACGGCGTCGCGGTGCAGGTCGATCGACCCGGTGTCGGCGAGAATTTGCAGGAGCATCCGAACATCGGCGTCTCCGGTTATCTGCATTCCTCCGCTCGGCTGCCCTCGCGTGAGGTGCATCATCTTCAGGCGCTGCTGCGCTATTCGTCCAGGATGGACGGCATTCCGCCAGGCGATATGCACGTTGCAATAGCTGCGCGCGGCGGCTGGCACGCGGTGGGCCAACGCATCGGGACGTTGGGTTTCTGGGTGAACAAGTCATACTCCACCGGCCGCGTGCGGCTGCCTTCATCACCTGACAAGCGCGCCGAGATCGACTTCCGCATGTTGTCCGATCCACGCGATATGGTGCGTCTGAAGGAAGCATTTCGCATCGGCGTGCGCGCGATGATGGCGGCGAAGCAGGCCGGCGTGGTGCTCGATGTGTTTCCGTCCGGATACTCGCCGCGTATCCGCGAGCTGACACGACCCAGCACGCGCAACGCCGCGATCACCGCGGTGGCCGCGCCATTGATGGATCACATCACCGGCATCCGCCAGAAGATCATGACCTTCGCCGTCGGCACGGAGCATACGGCCGAGGAACTTGCAGCGGATGACACGCTGCTGGAGGCGCATCTGCGGCGTCGTGTCAACGGCACCTGGCATCCGTGTGGATCGTGCCGCATGGGTGATCCATCCGACCGCATGGCGGTGACCGATCCCCACGCACGGGTGATCGGCGTGGAGGGGCTGCGTGTCTGCGATGCGTCGCTGATGCCGACGGTGCCGTGCGCCAACCTGAACATTCCGGTTCTGATGATCGCCGAGAAAACCGCTGCCACCATCCGCGCCGGTGGGTGAGCGCGAGGGAGTGAATGAGATCGAGTGAGAGCGTTAGAAAGAGTTAGAAACAGTCCCCCCTCCCACAAGGGGAGGGGGAGGATTAAAGTGGCACTGATGCCGCCCGGGAGAGAACCGCCATGCCGATCAAGGTCCTGCTCGTCAACACTCTGGAGCAAACTGTGAAGGAGGCGCGGGAGATGACGCCGCCCGGCTTCGAACTGATCGTCGGCGCCCCCGGCAGTTCGGGCTACACCGCGGCACTCGCCGACACCGAGTACCTGATCGGCAATGTCAATCCAATGGACGAAGCATTTTTCCGCGCCGCCCCGCGGTTGCGGCTCGCGCAGTTGTTCAGCGCCGGCTACGACCATGTCGATCTCGATGCCGCGCGGCGCGCCGGTGTGCTGGTCGCCAACAACGGTGGCGCCAATTCGCGCGCCGTCGCCGAACACGCCATCCTGCTGATGCTCGCGGTGTATCGGAAACTGGTGCCGCAACACGAAATGACCGCTGGTGGGCGCTGGCGCGGCAATCAACCCATGCCGACGTTCTACGAGATGCAGGGCAAGACCCTCGGCATCATCGGCTATGGCACCATCGGCAAGCGTGTCGCGCGCATTGCCGCCGGCGGCTTCGACATGCGCATTCAGTACAACGACACCGTACGCCTGCCCGAACATGAAGCAGACGCGCTGAACGTGCGCTACCGGCTGCTGCCCGAACTGATGCGTACCTCCGATATCGTCACGCTGCACGTGCCGCTGACGAAGTTGACACGCAACATGATCAGCACGCGGGAGTTGGGCTACCTGCAGCCCCATGCTGTGCTGATCAATTGCAGCCGCGGCCCGGTGATCGATTTTCCCGCCTTGCACGACGCACTCGTCAACAACCGCATCGCCGGCGCCGGACTTGATGTGTTTCCCACCGAACCGCCATCGCCATCGGAACCGGTGCTGTCGCTCGAAAACGTCGTTCTGACCCCCCATCTCGCGGGTGCCAGCCAGGAGACGCGAGTGAAGCAGACTCGCAACGCGTTCGATAATGTGTTGCGCGCGTCACGTGGCGACCAGCCGCTGTGGGTGGTGCCGGAACTGCGTGACATGGCGTTGCGCGGGTGATGCCGCGATGACCGAACGATCAGGCGGCCTGCCACCCGCACGAGTGGAGGTGACGACAAAGTTCCTCGCCGAAGCCGCTGCCAGGCAGCGCGCCTACGAGACCCGCCGGCGTATCTGGACGGCGACGTTTCACCCATCCGAGCCACGCGCGCAGGCGGCAGCCAGGTCGCGGCGCATCGGCCGGATTCACGACCCTCGCCAAGGCAAATTCGATCTGTAGTGGGTGGGGTCCAGTCGCCGGCAGGCAAGCCAGATGCCGCGGCGCCGCAGAGGTCACCGCCGCGTTGCGCGGTCGGATTGCCATGGCCCGCCGACTGACCAACGGCCGCAGGATTATATAGCCCGCACGGTCCCATTTAGGCTAGAATTTGCTCCGGCAAGCCAGAATGGGAGGGGATCATGATCTTCCGACAGCTGTTCGACGCGACATCCGGCACCTACACCTACCTGCTGGCATCCCGCCGCGGCGGCGAGGCGCTGATCATCGACCCGGTGCTGGAGCGCGTCGATCGCTATCTGCAACTTATCGGCGAACTCGACCTGAAGCTGGTGAAAGCCATCGACACCCACCTGCACGCCGACCACATCACCGGGCTTGGCGCGCTGCGCGACCGCACGCGATGCATCACCGTGATGGGCGAACAGTCCAGCGTGGACGTGGTGTCGATGCGCATCGCCGACGGCGACCGGCTAGGCATCGAGGGGATCAGCCTGGACGTTGCCTATACACCTGGCCATACCGACGATTCCTACAGCTTCATCATGCCGGACCGCGTGTTCACCGGCGACACGCTGCTGATCCGCGGCACCGGGCGCACCGATTTCCAGAACGGCGATCCGCGCGCCCAGTATGCATCGATCTTCCATCGCCTGCTGCGCCTGCCTGACGAAACCATGGTGTTCCCGGCGCACGACTATAAAGGCGACACGGTCAGCACGATCGGTGAGGAGAAGCGCTGCAATCCACGCCTTCAGGTGAAGTCGGCGGACGAATATGCCGATCTGATGAACAGCCTGAACCTGTCCAATCCAAAGATGATGGACGTCGCGGTACCGGCCAACATGCGCCAGGGCCTGGCGCAGCAGGAGATCGCGAGCCGCGGCTGGGCGGTCTCGGCGGAACAGTTAAGGGCGCTGGTGGGCACGCGCGACATCGTGCTGATCGACCTGCGCGAGCGCACCGAACGCGAAAAGCACGGTGTCATTCCCGGCTCCCTGCACGCGCCGTATCCCGACCTTCAGGGGAACATCCAGGAAGGCGGCATGCTGCACGAACTGGCCAACGCGACAAACAAGCGCCTGGTGTTCTATTGTGCCTTCGGCGAGCGTTCCGCGATGGCCGTGCAGGCGGCGCAGGACGCTGGCCTCGCGGCCGCCTGCCACATCCACGGCGGTATCGATGCCTGGAAGAAAGCCGACGGCCCGATCACTCACTGATGCTTTTGCTGGAGGATTATCGATGGACGCAATGGAACTGCTGCTTGGCCGCGAATCGGCGCTGAAGCTTGCTTCGCCAGGGCCGAGCCAGGACGATCTGGACGTCATGTTCCAGAGTGCGCTGCGGGCGCCGGATCATGGCCGGCTGCGTCCCTGGCGTTTCGTGGTGGTGCCGGAAGACAAGCGCGAACGCTTCGGTGAGGTGATGGCCGATTGCCTGCGTCGACAGCAGCCGGATGCGCCCGCCGACATGCTGCAACGCGAGCGGGACAAGGCATTGCGCGCACCGGTCATCGTGGTGGTCGCGGCGCAGATCAATCGGACGCACAAGATCCCCGCCGTCGAGCAGCTTGTTTCCGCCGCGGCCGCCGCGGAGAACATCATGCTGGCCGCAAATGCGCAGGGTTTCGGCGCGATGTGGAAGACCGGCGCGCCGGCCTATGATGCGCAGGTCAAACAGACGCTGGGGCTCGATCCCGACAATGACATCGTGGGCTTCATGTACATCGGCACGCAGGTGGGCGGCGGTTCACCCGCCGCGCGCCCGGTAGTGCGGGATCTGGTTTCAGTCTGGCAGGGGTGAAGCGGTAGGCGGGCCATATCCATGACAAACGCGGTCGAAAGCGAGCAGCTCACCCGGATCGGTCCGGGAACAGTAATGGGCGATCTGATGCGGCAGTACTGGCTGCCTGCCGCGAAGTCCGCCGAAGTCGCCGCCGGTGGCGATCCGCTGCGCCTGATGCTGCTCGGCGAAAAGCTGATCGCGTTCCGCGACAACACCGGTCGCGTCGGTGTAATGGACCATCGCTGCCCGCATCGCTGTGCGTCGCTGTTCTACGGCCGTAACGAGGCAGGCGGCATCCGCTGCGTCTATCACGGCTGGAAATTCGATGCCGATGGCAACTGCCTCGACATGCCGAACCTGCCGCCGGAACAGGACTTCAAGCAGAAGGTGCATGCCAAAGCCTACAAGGTTGCCGAACGGGCCGGCGTCATCTGGGTCTATATGGGCGCGCGCGCCGAAGCCCCGCCGTTTCCCGAAATCGAGGCCGTGCTGCTGCCGGAAGACGACCTGACCATCATGTTCGCCCAGCGCGAGTGCAACTGGTTGCAGGCATTGGAAGGCGACATCGACACCTCGCATTTCGGCTTCCTGCATGCCGGGAGCGTGCAGCCGGATCAGGTGCCGGACGACAACATGCTGAAGTACCAGGTCGGCAATCGCGCGCCGGCGTATCGCGTGACCGACACCGACTGGGGCACCATGTACTGCGCCTATCGCCCGGCCGAGGACGACCGCACGTACTGGCGGTTCGCACATTTCGGATTTCCGTTCTGGACCTGGGTGCCGCAGGGCGACTTCAACGATCGCGTGCAGGCGCGCGCCTGGGTGCCGATGGACAACACGCACACGATGTTCGTCTCGTTCACCTGGAAGCAGATGTCGCGCACGCCGCCACTGAAGGACGGCAAGCCGATTCCAGGAGCCGTGCCGGTGCTCGACTACCAGCCGAACAGCACCGACTGGCATGGCCGTTGGCGCCCGGCCGCGAACGCCGCGAACGACTATCTCATTGATCGCGACGCACAGCGCAACGACGTGATCTACACCGGCATCTCGTACATCCACATGCAGGACCAGGCGATCACCGAGAGCATGGGCGGAATCGTCGACCACTCGTTCGAACACCTCGCGCCGAGTGACCAGATGATCACCCGCACACGGCGGCGGTTGCTGCTGGCCGCGCGTGCATTGCGGAACGAAGCGGTGGTGCCGCCGGGGATTGACGATCCGGGTATCTACATGCAGGCGCGCAGCGGCGAGGCGGTGCTGGCGGCGGACGACTGGCAGACGGCGTATCGCGATCGGCTGCGCCATGCGGTGCGGCCCACGGGTTGGCGCGAAGCGGCGGAGTAGTCCGCGGCGAAACCCGTCTAACCATCCCCACGCCGCCGGATCACCATCGCGGCAAACGCGCCCAACCCGAAGTTGATCGCGATACCCGCCAGCGACAGCAGCACCAACGCGGCGAACATGCGTGGGATTTGCAGGCGATAGCCGGCCTCCAGGATGCGGTACGCCAACCCGGAGGCAAATCCACCCGAACCGGCAACGAATTCCGCGACCACCGCGCCGACCAGCGCCAGCCCTCCCGATATGCGCAATCCTGCGAGGAAATACGGCAGTGCCGCCGGCAGACGCAGCAGCCGAAGCGTGGCGATCCTGCCTGCGCCGTACAGCCGAAACAGATCGACCAGCTCTGCCGGTGCCGATGCCAGTCCAGCCGCGGTGTTGGCGAACACCGGGAAGAACGCGACGATCGTCGCACACACCACCAGTGCGGCGAACGGATTGCCCACCCAGACGATGATCAGCGGTGCAATCGCTACGATCGGCGTGACCTGCAACACCACGGCCCAAGGCTGAATCGCCGCCGCCAGCAACCGGCTGGATGCGATCGCCACCGCCAGCACCACACCCAGCGACGCCGCAACGAACAATGCGGCGAACGTCACCAGCAGGGTCGACGCGAGTGACGCCAACAGCCCGGACGGATCGGCCAGAAACGCCGCAACGATCGCCAGCGGACCGGGCACCAGATAGGACGGCACCTGCGCGATCCGCACGGCAGCTTCCCATGCGATCAGTACGGCAACGCCGAACAGGGTGGGCGCGTATTTCATGCCGCCAGCGCGCGCTGCATCTCGTGCGTTACCTGGGCTACCAGAGCGGCATACGCCGGATCGAATCGCGCCGCCGCCCCGGGACGCAGCGGCGACGCAATCTCATGGTCGATGCGTCCCGGCCGCGGCGTCATCAGCACGATGCGTCGCGCCAGGAAGGCCGCCTCATAAATCGAATGTGTCACGAACACGATAGTGCAGCCGAGTTCGTGCCATAGCGCCAGCAAATCCTCCTGCAACTTATGGCGCGTGAACTCGTCCAGCGCGGCAAATGGCTCATCCATCAGCAGCAGCCGCGGCCGTGTCACCACCGCACGCGCAATCGAGACGCGCATGCGCATGCCGCCGGAAAGCTGCCGCGGGAGCGACTGGGCGAATCCGTGAAGGCCGACACGCGCCAACGCCTCGTGCACAAGTTGCATCGCCTGGTCACGCGACATGCCGCGCAGACGCAGCGGCAGGAACACGTTGTCGGCCGCACTCGCCCAAGGCAGCAGCGTGGCGTCCTGAAACACGAAGCCGATCTCACCCTGGGTCGGCTGGTGGCCCTTGTCCCACATCACGCTGCCCGTGTCCGGCTGATCCAGCCCGGCGATCAATCGCAGCAGTGTCGACTTGCCGCAGCCCGATGGTCCGAGCAGCGCCACAAAATCTCCATTGCCGATGTCGAGCGACACATCGCGTAATGCCTCGACGGAGCCGAAACGCCGTCCAACGGAGCCGAGGTGCAACATCGTCGGTTCACACTGTCATTGCGAGGAGCGCAGCAACGAAGCAAGGTCAGTCACGCTGGGCATCCGTCCGAGCTTGCTGCGCCGCTGCGCGCCTCCGAGTGACAACCACATGCTACCGCTTCTTATCCAGCCCGACGCCGTGATCCACGAACCGCAGAGTATAGGCCTTCGTCACATCGAGTCCCTTGGGATACACCCCGACATCGGCCATCGATCGATAGAATTCCGCCCACCGCGCATCGGTCATAGCGCCAATCCCAAGTTTCAGCGCATCGCCGGAGTCAACGATGCCGTGTGTCTTCATCACCTCGCGCCCGTAATTCAACAGCGCGTCGGTCATTTCAGGGTTGTCCTGCTTGATCAGCCTGTTCGCCGGTGTTGGATCGCCATCGAGATACGAGTACCAACCCTCGATCGAGGCATCGATAAAGCGTTGCACCACATCTGGCTTCTCCGTCACCAGCTTCGTGCTGGTCGTCACGATATTGGCATAGCCCGCGTAACCCGCGTCCGCCAACAGCAGCACCGCCGGCTTGAAATGCGCGGTCTGCTCGATGGCAAAAGGCTCGGAGCCCAGATAGCCCTGCTGCACCAGCGTTTTGTCGGCCAGAAACGGTTGCAGGTTGAACGTATAAGGACGGATCTGTGAATCGCTGTAGCCGTACTTCGCCGCAAGAAATCGCCACCAGCTCGCGCGCGTGTCGGCACCGATCAGGATTGTCTTGCCCTTCAGCGCGGCAAAGCTGTCGTTGCCTTGGCCGGGATGCTCGATCAGCACCGACGGATCCTTCTGGAAAATCGCCGCAACGGCAACAAACGGCAGCTTCTGCTGCACGAACTCGACCGCTCGTCCGCCGCCCAGATTGAAATCCAGCCGCCCCGCCATCATAAGCTGCATCTGGTTCACCTGCGGGCCACCCTGGCGGATCGTCACCTTCAGCCCGTGCCGCGCGTACAGCCCTGTTGCAACGGCTTGGTAGTACCCGCCGTATTCCGCTTCCGCCACCCAATCGATGCCGAAACTGACAGCATCCTCGGCGCGCGCGGCGGTGGCGCCGATAAGCAGGGCAAGCAGAGCCGCGATCCATCGCATTGGGGGCCTCGATTCGCGCAGTGGGGCACTCATCCTGCACAATGACGGCGCGATCGGGGAGGTGGCATGGCCGAACCGCGGGTGAAGGCGGGCTTGTGGGTGAAGATGGCGCTGCGCATGGGCGACCTGGATGGCCGTCCGGGTGCGGTGCTGCGCAAGGGCGACGTAGACTCGGGCGGCGTACTGGTCGTGCTGCGCGGCCGCGACGGACTTTCTGTCTTGTCGCAGATGCGCGCTGCCGACGGCAATTCAGCGTGGATGCGCGCCACCGGCGCGGTACCCGTCGATCAGGCGGCGGCGGATGCTTACGTCGCGCGCCAGGTGAAGTTCGACCCGGATCTGTGGGTGCTGGAATTCGAAGCGCCGGACCTGCTGCCGCCGTTCGAGGCAAAGTTGGTGTAAGGAGGAAACCACAATGGCCGGCCTGTACTTCGAGGACTTCCATGAAGGCCAGACCTTCGAACATGCCCTCAGCCGCACCATTACGGAGATGGACAACGTGCTGTTCAGCTCGCTGACGCTCAATCCGCAGCCGCTGCATCTGGACGAGGAATTCGCCAGGACAACGGAATTCGGCCAACGCATCGTCAACTCGATATTTACCCTTGGGCTGATGATCGGCATGACTGTCGGCGACACGACGCTTGGCACGACGATCGCCAATCTCGGGATGAGCAAGGTCGAGTTTCCCAAGCCGGTGTTCCACGGCGACACGATTCACGCCCGCACCATCGTCCGATCGCTACGGTCGTCCCGTTCGCGCCCAACGGCCGGCGTGGTGGAATTCGAACACCAGGCGTTCAACCAACGTGGCGAGACGGTCGCGACCTGCCTGCGCGCCGCGTTCATGAAGCGCCGGCCGTCATCCGAGATCGCCTGAAACACGATATGCTGAAACAGGATATGCTGAAACGGAGAAGGCTCCGGAGGTCGCCCTCCGGAGCCTTCAGCATTGTCGCTGTGGGCGTCCGTCGCCCGACGAAGCCTAGCCCGCGGCGGAAGCCTGTGCTGCGGGGATCCAGGTCGCGGCATACGGCGCCGACATCAAACAATGAGACACTGGATCACCTCCTTTCTGTTGTTGCTGATGGGACGGGACTATGACGAATGTGCCGCCGCGCCGCAAGTCTGGATTGCGCCTGCCGTTTCCCTGACCCGCCCATTGCAGCACTTCCATGATCTCGACTGCTGCCACTATCCTGATGCGGGCATCGGGAGAGCAGCAATGTCGGGCACCAGCAGAAGCCGTATCGCAGCGGAAGTGGACTTCACCAGGAATGGCCGGCAGAATGGATACCTGCGGCTGTTCCATTCGGTGCACAGTTCCGCCTACGGTTTCATTCCGATCCCCATCGTGGTGCTGAAGAATGGCGACGGCCCTACCGCCCTGCTGGTCTCCGGCACGCATGGCGACGAATACGAAGGCCAGGTGGCGCTGTGTAATCTGGCGAAGTCGCTGGACCCCGCGCGCATAAAGGGCCGCGTCATCATTCTGCCTGCCGCGAACTTTCCTGCCGCGGTGGCCGGTCGGCGCACGTCGCCCATCGATGAAGGCAATCTGAACCGATTATTCCCCGGCGACCCTGACGGAACGGTTACGCAACAGATCGCCTACCATATCGAACATGAACTCGTGCCGCTCGCGGATCTGGTGTGCGATCTGCACTCCGGCGGCTCTTCGCTGATGTACGTCCCCGCCGCGCTGATGGGCGGCTACGCACGCGAGGGGGATAATTCCAAGGGACTGGCCGCCCTGAAGGCATTCGCCTCGCCACTGTCCTACGTTATCGAAGCAAACCAGGGCGGCGACCGCACACTGTCCGGTGGCGCGATCCGTCAAGGCGTACTCGCCCTCGGCACTGAACTCGGCGGCTCCGGTCATGTAACTCGCGCTGCCGTTCGTATCGCCGAAAGGGGCGTGAACAACCTGCTGGTGCACTTGGGTATCCTGCCAGATGACGAGCGCATTGCCCTCGACGGGCCGCAGCGTTTCCTCGAAGTCGGCGGCAGCGAATATTACACCTATGCGCCAGACAACGGGTTGTACGAACCGCTGGTGGATCTCGGCGACATGATACGCGCCGGCCAGCCCGCGGCGCGCATCCACTTCCCCGAAACACCTTGGGCCGAACCGGTCACCGCGCACTTCACCCGAGACGGTTTCGTACTGTGCAAACGTATCCCCGGTCGCACGATGCGCGGCGATTGCCTGTTCCACCTCGGGACAGACATCGCGATTTAGCGCAAACTGTCATGCAGTCGGCAACGATGCACCCTACTCCGGATAGATCATCTTCCGCGTCACGCCGCCATCGATGATGAATTCCGCGCCGGTGATGAAGCGACTGTCCGGGCCGACCAGGAAGGCCGCGAGCGCACCGATATCCTCCGGTGTTCCCACGCGCCCGGCCGGGTGGAATGCGTGATCTTCCGGGCGCGGCGCGTCACCCTTGGTGAAGATCCAGCCCGGGCTGATGCAATTCACCCGCACGTCCGGCCCGAGACTGATTGCCAGCGCATGGGTCAGTGCGACGAGCCCGCCCTTGGATGCGGCATACGCTTCGGTATGCGGCTCCGACATATGGGCTCGCGTAGACGCAATCGTCACTACGGCCCCGTTCGCCGCGCGCAACAGGGTTTCCGCGGCACGCGTCAGCAGGAACGTGCTGGTGAGGTTGGTGCCGATCACGCGAGACCATTCTGCTACGGCAAGCTGCGCAATGGGCTTGCGAATCATGATGCCGGCGTTGCACACCAGCGCATCGAGCCGCTGCTCCTGCGTCGCGACGCCGGCAAGCAGCGCGCGCACCGCGGTTTCGTCAGCCACGTCGCAGGCGACATACCGTCCGCCCGGTCGTGCCGCGCCGGCCCGATCGAGGTCCGCGACCACGACGCGCCAGCCGTCACCGGCCAGGCGAGCCGCGATCGCCGCTCCTATGCCATGTGCCCCGCCGGTCACCAGTGCGACGCGCGCCGCGACATCGGACATTGTCCGCCCCCGTTCACAGATCGATCCACGACAGATGCCCGCCCTTGCCGGCACCGGTGTCCAGGAACACCGCCGCGCCACCCGCGGCACCTCGGCGCGTGTACGGCCGGCCATCAGTGCTGCGACGATCGTGGCCGCAATAAACCGTGAGCCCGGCCGGGATGCGATCCACCCAGCGCAGGCTACGTTCGGGATAGCCGTCGGGCTGGATGCGTCCGGTCGGTTCGCCGTACAATGCACGCGCCAGGGCACCATGCGGCCGTTCCAGCCCGTGCTCCGGCGATGGTGCGTCCAGCATCACGGTGTGGAATCCGCCGTGCACGAACAGGGCCCCGTCTCGGCGCAACCAGACCGGCGCGGCGGCCACCTCCGACACCACGCGCTCGCGAAGGCCGGCATCGAGTTGCGCCAGCGTGGCGTCCAGCGTCGCCTCGCTGCGCACCGGATGTCCGGCGAGGAAGCGTGCCAGCTTCAGGTCGTGATTGCCCAGCAGGAACAATCCGCGCCCCTGGTCGATCAGCCGAAACATGATGCGCAGGGCTTCATCGTTCTCGGGTCCATAGTCGGTAAGGTCGCCGAGTTGCACGACGAAACGATCGGTGGCGGCGGCGTACGCGAAGGCGACGGCGTCGCCGTGCACGTCGCCTACCACGCGGATGGGTGCGTCGCGGGGAATCGATCGGGCAGTCATGTTGCTGCCAGCCTAGCACACAGAATGCGCGCGCTGCTTCAACGCGCGCGCAATGTCCCGAGTGCGAAGCTGAACAGCCGTTCCTTGCCCAGCAGGAACACGCGCCCACCACGCGGGAACAGCCGCGCGATGGCAGCGTCTCGCACGTCGAGCCCGCCGGTGTAAGCGCCAAACGCCGGCATCATCAGGCGACGCGAATCGGCAACGAAACACGGGCGGCTCACGCTGCCACCGCGCGCCGGGATCGCGGCCTTGGGATGGTGGTGGCCGCAAATCTCGCCGTCTGCCACGGCGACTGCCTGGTGACGGAAAATCAATGTGGTGGTGGTGAAGGTTTCCACCCATTCGCCACCGACGCCGAGCGGCGGCGTGGGATCGTGATTGCCCTGCACCCAGATGAAACGATGCGCCCCGGTCATCGCTTTCAAACGAGCCAGTTCGCCCGAGGGCAGGCGGCCTGCGCCATCGTCGTCGTGGAAGCTGTCGCCGAGTGCCAGGACGATGCGGGGCTGATAATGGCGCAGCAGCCGGGTGAGCCGGTCGAGCGTCGCCTGCGTGTCCCACGGCGGCAGCAATTGCCCGCGGCGCGCGTACGACGAACCTTTTTCCAGGTGCAGGTCCGATACTGCAAGCAGCCCGGTAGCGGGCCAGAACAATGCGCCGGCCGGATCGAGCATCAGGCGTTCGCCAGCGAGATGGATGGGTGCGGCGGTCATGGTGCAGCTGCACCCTTCAGCCCAAGCGCCTCCCGCAATGGGAACGGGAGCGCCGTACTCGGTGCTGCTGGTTCTCCGGTAACTCCCCCTCCCTTTGAGGGAGGCCCTTGGGGGGAGGGGTCAAGCACCCTGCTCACGAAGAAAACAACGATGCCTGGACAGCCCGTCGCCGCACCGCATTCCCCCGATGAATTGCCTTCACTGGCGGCGGCTCCGTATCCCCGGTCGCTTCTGCGATGATCGCCTCAGCCTCCGCCAACAGCTTCTCCTCGTCCGCGTCACTCCGCACGCTCTCCCGCCCGATCTCCAGTAGCACCGGCACCGCCAGCGGAGACACACGCGACAACACCATATGCACGATCCGCCCCTTCACCCGCGTCAGCATTCCCGCAATGCGCGACAGATCGGTCAACCCGCCCGCGGCATCCGCCCGCGTCGCCCGCAGCAGGATATGATCCGGCTGATGACGCCGCAGTACGTCATAGATCAGATCGGAATTGACGGTCACCTGCTTGCGGGTCTTCTCCGCCCCGGGATGATGCCGTTCGATCAACCCGGCGATCACCGCGACATTGCGAAAAGTCCGCCGCAGCATGGAGCTTTCCGCCAGCCACGATTCAAGATCATCGCCCAGCATGTCCTGATCGAACAATCGCGCCACATCGCGCGGCCGTTCCGCCGACCACACACCCAGCACGTAGTCGGTCGCGACGAAACCCAGCGGTGCATAACCCTCCCGCTCCATCCGCCGCGTCAACAGCATGCCGAGTGTCTGATGCGCGTTGCGACCTTCGAAGCAGTACGCCACCAGATACCAGCGGTCACCGCGCGGAAACGTCTCCACCAGCAGATCGCTCCGCCCCGGCATCCGCGACCGAGCCTTCTGTAGCCGCAACCACTCCTGCACGCTGTCCGGAAACACCGCCCAGCTCGACGGGCTCTGCAACAGCCCGCGCACGCGATCCGCCAGATTGGTGGTCAGCGGCAACCGCCCACCCTCGTACGCCGGCACCATCGGTTCGCCGGTACCGCCCTCCATGCATTCCACCACGTTCTCGTGCAGTCGGAGAAACCGCAGCAACCGCCCGGCAAACATGAACGTGTCGCCAGGCCGCAGCAGGTTGACGAAATACTCCTCGATCTCGCCCAGAATGGGGCCGAAGCGCTTCTTGCCGACGAGGCGCACCTTGACCAGCGGCGCCTCGACGATGGTACCGATGTTCATCCGATGCTGACGCGCGATCCGTTCGGACCGAACATGCACGCGTCCCTCGCTGTCGCGGAACAGCTTGCGCCAGCGTTCGTACGCAGCCAACGCATAACCACCATTCTCCACGAACCCCAGCACGTCGTCGAAGTCGTTGCGTGACAACGCGGCATACGGCGCGGCCCGGCACACTTCGGCGTAAACATCGTCCGGTTGAAACGGCGACGAACACGCCAGCCCCAGCAGATGCTGCGCCAACACATCCAACCCACCAGGTCGCGGCGGATCGCCATCCAGCTCACACGCAGCCACACCCAGCATGGCGGCTTCGCATTCCAGAACCTCGAAGCGGTTCGCCGGTACCAGGATCGCGCGCGAGGCTTCATCCATCCGATGATTGGCGCGCCCGACGCGCTGCAACAGCCGGGACACACCCTTCGGCGCGCCGACCTGGATCACCTGATCCACGCCACCCCAATCAATCCCGAGATCAAGCGACGATGTCGCCACCACCGCGCGCAGTTTGCCATCCGCCATTGCCGCCTCGACACGCCGGCGCTGTTCCACCTCCAGCGAGCCGTGATGCAGCGCAATCGGCAGCGTCGGTTCGTTCAGCCTCCACAGCGCCTGGAACATCAGTTCCGCCTGCGCGCGCGTATTGACGAACACGATCGTCATGCCGGCGCCGCGAATGCGTGCCATCACGCCGGGCGCCGCCTCCAATCCCATATGACCAGCCCACGACAATTCGCCTTCCGGCAACATCATCGACAACTCGGGTGGCGCGCCGTCCGGTTCCTCGATCACGCGGTCGGCGCCGACATAGGCCCGAATCGCGCGCGGATGCGCCACGGTTGCCGACAGCCCAACCCGACGGCACCGCGGCGCCAACACCATCAGGCGTGCCACGCAGAGCGCCAATTGATCGCCGCGCTTGGTTCCGGCCAGCGCGTGCACCTCGTCCATCACCACGGTGGACAACGCGGCAAACATCGATGGCGCGTCCGGCAGCGACAGCAGCACCGCCAGGCTCTCCGGCGTCGTCAGCAACACATTCGGCGGATCAACCCGCTGCCGCGCGCGCCTATTGGCCGGTGTATCGCCCGTGCGCGTCTCGATGGAGATGGCAAGGCGCATCTCCTCGACCGGGCGCAACAGATTGCGCGCGATGTCGGTGGCCAGTGCCTTCAGCGGACTGACATACAGCGTATGGATGCCGACGCGGGGCGCTTCCCCAAGTTCCACCAACGTCGGCAGAAACCCCGCCAGGGTCTTGCCGCCGCCGGTCGGCGCGATCAGCAGCACGCTGTCGCCGGCACGCGCTGCATCCAGCATGGCAAGCTGATGCCGCCGCGGCGCCCAACCCTGGGCGGCGAACCACCCGGCAAAAGGTTCCGGCAATGTTCTGGCCATGGGAAGGGGTTTTATTGCGTCTTGCGGCCCGGGGGAAGCGGGCCCGAGCCCGATAACGTCCTGAGGTTCGGTATCCTGGGCGGGTTGGAAGCAAGCAAGTCAAGCAAGTCAAGCAAGTCTTCATCACGGATTACCCAGATTAAGCAGGGATTTTCAACGATAGCCATTGTAAGCGCTACGCGCGAAGCGTCGTTTGCCTGTCAGTGAAAATCCCTGCTTAATCTGGATAATCCGTGATGAAGACTTGCTTTCTTGCTTTCTTGCCTAACGGTGCATCGTCGGTCACAACGACCAGCGATCCAGTGCCTGCGCGACATCCGCCAGCACGCCGCCCCAATCGCCCCGCCGCGCCTGGCGGAACAATCGTATCGTCGGATACCACGGCGTATCAGTCCGATCGAGCATCCAGCGCCAGTCGGCAGCCCACGGCAGCATCACCCACGCCGGCAGACCCAAAGCGCCTCCCAGATGCGCAGCCGCGGTGTCCACCGTGATAACCAGATCCAACAGCGACATCAGCGCGGCGGTGTCAGCCATCTCTGCCAACGCCGCGATATGGTTGCGCAGTTGCGGCAACCCTTCCAGCGCCGCGCGATCGGCCTCGCGGGCGACGATCTGCAACATATGGAAGTCGATATCGTGCCGCGACAGAATCCCCGACAGCAATTCAAGCGGGATGGAGCGGTTGTGGTCGTTGGCATGCGATGGATTGCCCGACCAGACGATGCCGATCCGCATGCCCCGCCGTGGTCCCAGCCGTTCGTGCCATGCGGCGACGCGCTGCGGTTCCGCGAACAGGTGCGGCACCGACGCGACGATGCTGGCCAGCTCTGTGCGAAACGCCAGCGGCAGGCTCATCAGCGAGCATTGCAGATCGAACGGCGGCACGGCTTCGTCGCTCTCCAGCACCGCGTCCGCGCCCGGGACGCACCGCAGCAGCGACTGCAACCCGCGATGCACCTGAAGCAGGACTGAGGCGCCTCTCTCCGCAACCATCGGTACGTGCGAAGCGCCTCGCCGAGATCGTTGTGCGAACGTGCATGATTCGGATCCATGGCAACGGCTGCTGACAGATAATCGGCTGAAACCGCGATGTTGCCTTGCAAATACTCCAGATGACCAATGAAATACGTGGTGTACGCGTCGCGCCAGCCGGTTCCGACGACCTGCTGCAGCAATAGTTCTGCCGCTGCGTGCTGCCCGCCCTGATACGCCGCGAAAGCCGTGTCGGACATAAGCCGCGCGTAGTCGTTCATGGCCAGGCATCAAGCCGCTGCATCATCGAATGAACCACCGATTGCCGGTCATGCAACTCGAGCCTGGCAAATCGGGCCTGGCAAGTCGCACAGCCCGCGCCAAGATGCACACCATGCCGCATCCCTCCACCTGGCTGAAGGTCCTGCCGGCCGGCCTGTTCTGCGAACCCGGCGGCTTCTTCATTGACCCCCTACGCGCGGTGGACCGCGCGGTGATCACTCACGCCCATTCCGATCACGCCCGCCCCGGCCACCACGCCGTGCTGGCCAGCCCCGACACGCTCGCGCTGATGACGGCGCGACTGGGAGACGGGCGTGCCGGAGAAACCCAGCAGGCGCTCGGCTGGGGCGAGCCGCTGCAAATGGCCGACGTCCGCCTGTGGCTGGAACCCGCCGGCCACGTGCTGGGAAGTGCCCAGGTGGCGATGGAGTATCGCGGCTCCCGCGCCGTGGTCAGCGGCGACTACAAGCGCGCCGCGGACCCCACCTGCGCCGGCTTCGTGCCGGTCCCCTGCGACGTGTTCGTCACCGAGGCGACCTTCGCCCTGCCGGTGTTCCGCCACCCCCCACCGGAGCAGGAGATCGGCCGCCTGCTGGCCAGCGTCGCGCTGTTCCCCGACCGCACGCACGTCGTCGGCTGCTACGCGCTGGGCAAGTGCCAGCGCCTGATCGCGCTGCTGCGCGAGGCCGGCTGGGACGGGCCGATCTGGCTGCATGGCGCGCTCGCCGCGCTGTGCCAGGTCTACGAGGCGCGGGGCGTGGCGCTGGGCGATCTGCGACCGGCCACCTCTGCGGCGAAGAATGCGCTGGTGGGCGCCATCGTGCTCGCCCCGCCCGGCGCGGTCGCCGACCGCTGGGCCCGCCGGCTGGCCGATCCGGTGGTGGCCATGGCGTCCGGCTGGATGCGCGTGCGCCAGCGTGCCAAATCCCGCGGCGTGGAACTGCCCCTGGTGATCTCCGACCACGCCGACTGGGACGAACTGAACGCCACGCTGGATGAAGTCGGCGCACCCGAGGTCTGGGTGACGCACGGCCGCGAAGAGGCACTCATCCACGCCGCCGGCGCCCGAGGCATCAAGGGACGCGCTCTGCGGCTGGTAGGCTATGGCGAAGAGGACGAAGCGGAAGACGCGGTTGAGCCGGAGGCGCCCGCTGCGTAGTTTGCTCCAAATTGGAGCAGTTTTGGAGCCATCGATGCCCGTGAACCTGTCGATCGAGAACGCCCCCGACGACGTAGTTCAGCGGCTGCGCGAGCGGGCTGTCCGGAACCACCGCTCGCTCCAGGGCGAACTGATGGCGATCATCGAAGACGCGGTGCGGACAACGAAGTACCGGACCATCGACGAAGTCGTTGCGGAGGTCCGCAAGCTTGGTCTCAACGGGCCCGACGAGGCAGCAGCGATCATTCGAGCGGACCGCGATTCCGGGCATGTCGAACATCGTGATCAAGGTTATTGATGCATCCACGCTGGCCGCGGCGCTTTTCGGCGAAACGTCAGCGGAGCACATTGCCGTTCGGGTAGGTGGCTGCGATCTTGTTGCACCACACTTGCTGGAATGTGAGCTGGTGAATGCCTGCATCAGCAAGATGCGTCGTGTGCCTGCCGATCGCGAGCTTTTTCTTGCAGCCTATCGTAAGCGGGGAACGATCAAGGTGGAGACCTTGGACGTCGATTACGCCGAGTTCCTTGCACTTGCGCAGCGCACCGGCTTGACCAGCTGTGACACAAGTTATCTTCTTCTCGCCCAGATACTCGGCGTCGAACTCGTGACGCTCGATCGGCAACTCCTGGAAGCATCGGAGAAATTCAAATGACCGAACCAGCAACCTTCACTTTCGCCGACGATGGCGCGATCCCGAACTCGAAGCTGCCGCTGCTGGTCTATCGCCATGCGGTGCCGGCCGATCCGGCGGCGATCGAGCGCATCTTCACGGCTAACCGCTGGCCCGCCGCGTGGCGCGACCAGGTCCATCCGTTCCACCACTTCCACAGCGACGCGCACGAAGTACTTGGCGTCGCCAGCGGTTCGGCGAAGGTGCGCTTCGGCGGCCCCGCCGGCGAGGTGCTGGAAGTGAGCGCCGGCGACGTGGTGGTGGTGCCGGCCGGCGTCGGACACTGCAACGAGGCCAAGACCGCCGATCTGCTGATCGTCGGCGCCTACCCGGACAACACGGAACGCCGAGACCTGCGTCGCGGCAAGCCTGCGGAGCACGACGAGGTGGTGCGCAACATCGCCGCGGTGAAATTGCCGCCGGCCGATCCG
>DATKFJ010000564.1:0-6429 GCA_035511435.1 Acetobacteraceae bacterium
GGCAATCCGATCGATCTGCTGATGCCGCCGGAAGCCTCCCCCGAGGTCATCGCCCAGATGAAGGCCGCCTTCGGCTTCGACAAGCCGCTCTACATGCAATACCTGCTCTGGCTGAGCAGAGCGCTGCAGGGCGACTTCGGCCTCTCGGTGTTCAATTCGACGCCGGTGTGGGGGCAACTCATCACCGCGCTCGGCAACACCTTCATTCTCGCCATCCTCGCCGCCACACTCGGCTTCACTCTCGGCGTGGTCTTTGGCCTGCTGTCCGCCATGTTCCACGGCCGCTGGCCCGACAAGCTGTTCTCCGCAATCGCCACCACCGGCGTCAGCCTGCCGCACTACTGGTGCGCCATCGTCCTGGTGCTCGCCTGCGCGGTGCTGCATGACTGGCTGCCGGCTCAGGGCATGGGCGATGATTCACTGCCGTTGTACGACCGGCTGCAATATCTCGTGCTGCCCGTCGTCACGCTTTCACTGATCCCGATGGGTGTCATCGGTCGCCTGGTGCGCGCCACCGTACTTGAAATCCTCAGCCAGGAATTCGTCGGCGCGCTCACCGCCAAGGGCCTCACACGCTGGCCGGTGATCCGCCACATCTGCAAGAACGCCGCGCCACCGGTGCTCGCACTGATGGGCCTGCAATTCGGCTACCTGCTCGGCGGCTCGATCCTGGTTGAAACAGTGTTCAACTGGCCGGGTTCCGGCAACCTGCTGAACCTCGCAATCTTCCGCCGAGACATTCCGGTACTGCAGGCGACCATCCTGGTGCTTGCCGCCTTCTTCGTTGTGTTGAACCTGCTGGTGGACATCGCCCAGGCGGCGATCGACCCACGCATCCGACGCTGAACAGGAGCACCGCATGTCGCAGGCAACTGTCGATTTCGTCAGGCGCGACCGACAGGTTTCCATCGATGCACCGCAGGCAACACCAACACCAGGATACTGGAAATCGGTTGTCCAGCGTCTGTCGCGCGATCCGGTCACCATCGCGGTCACACTGGTGCTACTCGGCATCATCTTTATTTCAATCGGCGCGCCGCTTGTCACCGGCGGCACGGATCCATACGCCGGCAGCGTACTCGCCCGCCTGAAACCGATCGGCACGCCAGGCCATTGGCTAGGCACCGACGAAACCGGTCGCGATCTCTGGACCAGGCTGTGCTACGGCGGCCGCCTGTCGCTGCTCGCCGGCGTTCTGCCAGTATCAATCTCGCTGCTGATCGGCGGCTTCCTCGGCATCCTGGCAGGCTACGCAGGTGGCATCATCGGCACACTCATCATGCGGACGATGGACGTGTTCTACGCCTTCCCATCCATCCTGCTCGCCATCGCGATCTGCGGACTACTCGGCAACGGCCTGTCGAATTCCGTCATCGCACTGTCGGTCGTATTCATCCCGCCGATGGTGCGCATTTCGGAAACCGTGACGACGCAGGCCCGCCAACTGGATTTCGTCGAGGCAGCGCGCGCGTCCGGCACCACGACATTGCAGATCATCCGTCACCACGTGCTCGCCAACGTACTCGGACCAATCATGGTCTACGCCACCAGCCTGATCAGCGTCTCCATCATCCTGTCCGCCGGCCTGAGTTTTCTCGGCCTCGGCGTCACACCGCCGCAAGCTGAATGGGGTCTCATGCTGAACTCGCTGCGCCAGGCGATCTACGTGCAACCCTACGTCGCAGCCCTTCCCGGCGCGATGATCTTCATCACCTCCATGTGCTTCAACCTGATGAGCGACGGGTTTCGGAGTGCGATGGACGTGCGGCTGAATAAGTGAAGGGACAGATGCACCACAAAGACACAAAGACACAAAGGAGAAAATCAATATGCTTTGCGCGAAGCGCCATTTGGATCTGCTTCGTGTCTCCGCGTCACTGTGGTGAATCTGTTAGGCCACCCGCATGACCGCTGACCCCCGCGACCGAGGCGGCCCCGCCCAGCCACTCCTCCTGGTAAACGGCCTCCGCAAGCACTTCCCCGTACGGGGCGGATTGCTCAACCGCCAGGTGGCAACCGTGCAAGCTGTCGACGATGTGTCCTTCGCAGTCCGCAAAGGCGAAACCCTCGGCATCGTCGGTGAATCCGGCTGCGGCAAATCCACCACCGCGCGCCTGCTGATGCGCCTGATAGAACCGGACGCCGGCGACGTCGTGTTCGACGGCGATCCGGTGTCGAACCGCCAGGGCATCACCGTCAACGCGATGCGCCGACAGATGCAGATGGTGTTCCAGGACAGCTACTCATCGCTCAACCCACGCATGACCATGGCGGAGAGCATCGCCTACGCGCCGCGCATGCACGGCCTTCCCGGCAAGGCAGCGCTGGAACGCGCGGAAGGCTTATTGGCTCAGGTCGGCATCAACCCAAGGCAGTACGCACGACGCTATCCCCACGAATTGTCCGGCGGCCAACGCCAGCGGGTGAACATCGCCCGCGCGCTTGCCCTGGAACCGCGCATGGTGATTCTCGACGAAGCGGTGTCCGCGCTGGACAAGTCGATCGAAGCGCAGGTGCTGAACTTGCTGGCCGAACTCAAGGACCGTTTCAACCTGACCTATCTGTTCATCAGCCACGACCTGAACGTTGTCGAGTATGTCAGCGATCGCGTGCTGGTGATGTATCTGGGTCGCGTGGTGGAAACCGGTCCGGTCGAGGCGATCTACTCGCGGCCGCGGCATCCCTACACGCGCGCATTGTTTGCGTCCAAGCCGACGCTCGATCCGGACCGACGCACCACGGAAATGCCGCTGACCGGCGATCCGCCCAATCCGATCAATCCGCCATCCGGTTGTCGTTTCCGTACGCGCTGCGCCTTCGCCCAGGCGATCTGTGCCGAACTCGTGCCGACGCTCTCACCACCGTTGGATGCGGCGGGCGATGCCGCCACGGAACATCTCGTCGCCTGTCATCTGCCGGAAGCACAGTCGGGACGGATTATGCATCATGCCTGACATCATGCCGCCCGAACTGCCGGTGTTGCGGGTGGAAAACCTGACCGTGCGCTTCCGCCGCCGCAACCTCGACGTCGCCGCGGTGAATGGCGTGTCCTTCGCATTGGCGCGCGGCGAAACCTTGACCATTCTCGGGGAATCCGGCTCCGGCAAAAGCGTCAGCCTCAAGGCGATGATGGGCCTGCTGCCCAGCTACGCGGAAACCGAGGGCCAGATTTTGCTGGACGGCAAGGACATCCTCGATATGCCCCCGGCGGAGCTTTCAAAACTGCGCGGCGGCGAAATCTCAATGATTTTCCAGGAGCCGATGGCGGCGCTGGATCCCGTCTATACCATCGGCGAGCAGATCGCCGAGACCATCGTCCAGCACGAAGGCATCGGCCACCGCGCCGCCATGCGGCGCGCGCTGGACCTGCTCGATCATGTGAAAATTCCCTCAGCCGCGCGGCGCTTGAAGAACTACCCGCACGAACTGTCCGGCGGAATGCGCCAGCGCGCGATGATCGCACTCGCATTGGCCTGCTCGCCGACGGTGTTGCTGGCCGACGAACCCACCACGGCGCTCGATGTATCAGTGCAGATCCAGATTCTGCTGCTGTTGCGTCAGTTGCAGCAGGAACTCGGCATGGCCGTGGTGTTCGTCACGCACGACGTCGGCGCGGCGGCCGAAATCTCCGACCGCATCGCGGTGATGTATGCCGGCCGTTTCGTCGAAACCGCCACCGCGCGTGAGATCATGCGCTCACCGCAACATCCCTACACGCAGGGCCTGCTGGCTTCCATCGTGCATGGTGGCCTGCGCGGCCGCGTGTTGGAAACCATTCCCGGCACGCCGCCGAACCTGGCGCAAATCCCACCAGGCTGCGCCTTCGCGCCACGCTGCCGGTACGTCGTCGATGCATGCACGCGCGGCGACGTGCCGGTGGCAATGTCACCAACCGGCGCGATGGTGCGCTGCATACGTGCCGCCGACGCAATTCCCAGCCACGCAACCAGGAAGGTGTCCGCATGAAGCCCAGCATCAGTGAAGCAGAATTCGATTTACTGGCGGCGCAGACCGGTCTGCCGCTCAATGCCGCGCAGAAGCGCACGCTGTACGACGCCTATTGGATGCTCGAAGGCATGATCGAACGCGTCAACCAGCCGATGCCGCTCGACAGGGAACCCGCGCATACCTTCAACCCGGAGGTCCGGTGATGGACGAATTTCTCACCATCGCCGCCGCGTCAAAGCTGATCGCCGACAAGAAACTTTCGCCGGTGGAACTGACACAGGCCTGCATAGAACGCGTCAAGCAGCAGGACGCCACGCTGCATGCGTTCATCCTGCCCACGCCGGAGCGCGCGATGGCCGATGCGCGCGCTGCTGAAGCACGCATCATGGCGGGTCAGTCGCGTGGCGCACTCGATGGCATCCCGATCGGTCACAAGGACATCTACAACACCGCCGGCATCCGCACGACCGGACATTCGCGATTGCTGGAACACAACGTGCCGGATCGCGACGCGACGGTGGTTCGCAAATGGGCCGAAGCCGGCACCGTGATGATGGGCAAACTATCTACCCATGAGTTCGCCATGGGCGGCCCGTCGTTCGATCTGCCCTGGCCGCCGGCGCGCAATCCATGGAATCCCGAGCATTTCACTGCGGGTTCGTCATCCGGCACTGGCGCGGCAGTGGCAGCCGGCTTCATTCTCGGCGGCACCGGTTCGGATACCGGCGGTTCGATCCGCGGTCCGGCGGCGCTGTGCGGCATCGCCGGCATCAAGCCGACCTACGGTCTGGTCAGCCGCGCTGGCGTCCTGCCGTTGTCGTTCAGCATGGATCATGCCGGACCGATGGCGTGGACCGTGGAAGATTGCGCGCTGCTGTTGCAATCGATGGCCGGCCACGATGCAGCCGATCCCGCCAGCGCCGATCGTTCGCTACCCAACTTCACTGCCGACATCGCCAAGGGTGTGAAGGGTTTGCGCATCGGCGTGGTGCGGCACTTCTTCGAAACCGACAACCCAGTCAGCCCCGCCACACTACAAGGCATCAACCACGCGGTCGATGTCTTCGAGCACCTCGGCGCCGACGTTCGCGACGCGACACTATCGCCGCTTGCCGAATACCACGCCTGCGGCTCGATCATCCTGACGTCGGAAGCGTACGCAATCCATGAACCATGGCTGAAGACGCGCTTCAACGACTACGGCGAATTGTTCCGCGACCGCATGGCGTTCGGGGGTTTCATCCGAGCCACCGACTACGTCCAGGCACTCCGCCGCCGGCGCACATTGTGCGAGGAACTGAAAACCGCGATGGCAGGCTTCGACATCCTGGTATCCGCATCGCAAGCGGCCGAGGCACCGCTGATCACCGAAGTACCGAAATGGGCAACCATGGAAAAACCGTCGCTGACGATGCCGTTCAACCTCACCGGCTATCCCGCGATGAGCGTATGCAGCGGCTTCGGTGCCGGCGACTTGCCGATCTGCGTCCAGCTCATCGCCAAGCCGTTCGACGAATCGACTCTGTTCAAGGCAGGGCACGCCTACGAAACTGCAATGTCCACCCGCGAACGCCGCCCGACACTGGCGTTACAGGAAGCTGTATGATCATAGCTGAGACCAGTTCCCGGTGAGTGCACCTATACCGTCGTGGCAGGACGGGCCGTTTAGGACCTCCCTATTACACCGCAATGCAACGTGGACCGGGTTAAAGCAGTCCAGCAATCGCCAGGCCCTCAGCTTCGCTAGTGCTGCGAAGCTGGGGCAAGATGCAGGAGTGAGAGGTCATCGAATGGTTGAGCACATGGGGCGCTGGCCGTGGGTGGAAGACACCACGCGCAACACGCTTACCAGGGCTGCACCGGAGTCCTGATTACTCAATTGTCACCCGCGGAGCTACGGTCAAGCAGAAGAAACCGTGCGCGGTTTGTCGCCCGTAATGGTTGTCGTGCGTTGCCCTGATTGTCTTGCCGCTTCACCGCATAGAGCAGAGGCGTTTCGAATCTTAGCAGAGCCGGTTGGATACCCAGATTTAGCCGTGGTCTGTGGGGTTGCTGGCTGCAACGAGCGGGCGCTCATTGGGCTTCGAGGCATCGATGCAGTCGAATTTCGCACTCTGCGGCGGTCTTGTTCCCCATGGCGAATAACAAGGCAAAGGTGCTGGTAAGGCCGCCGGAAGGTTAGCCCGCATTTCCGCACGGCATGCGTTGTGCCCTGGCCTGGGGACACGGACCACAGGCGCGCGAAGAGCCCAATGCCAGGGCGCCGGCAGAGATGCTACCCGCCTCAACGATGAAGCAAAAAAATCTCGATGTTGCCGATACAATCCGCCAAGGCCGTCTCTCATGCGTCCGATGGCTGGAAACATAGCATTCTCCATCGCGACTTTCCGGCTGCAGTACAGGCTCCCATCTCCTTGCCCAGAAAAATATTACCTGAAGGAGCAGATCATGCGTGCGATACGGTTCGAGGCCTTCGGCGAT